>JAHCKS010000067.1 GCA_026125665.1 Rubrivivax sp. | reverse complement strand
CAGGCGCGCCATCTCGCGCGCCGGCAGCGCGGCGTCGCCCGGGGGCGGCCGCGGCCAGGGGGCCGATCGCGGCCCCTCGGCCGGCCACTGCCCGGTCCACAGCAACTCGGCCACGGCCTCGAACGAGCGGCCTTCGCGCACGAGGTCCGTGGCGAGCCGGCCGCGGTACGCCGGCCCGTCGGGCGTGATGCGCGTGATGCCGGTCTCGAGCACCGGCTCGCCGTAGCGCAGCGCACCCGCTGCCGGCCCGGCGCTGCGCACGCGCAGCGGCTCCAGGTCCTCGCGGCGGTAGCGGCGCCCGCGCCCGCGCGCGCCGGGCAGGCCCTTCACGAGGCCGCGGCTGGCGTAGGCGTAGAGCGTCTCGAGCTTGATGCCGAGCCAGGCGGCGGCTTCCTTCGAGCTGAGCGTCGGCGCGACATCGGTGGCCATGTCGTGATGTTGATCTATTGATCAAGATTGATCAAGTGATTGATCTCGAGCACGATGCAGGCACGGCGCGTTGCCGTCCGTTGCCGTCAGGAGCCCGTCCGATGTCTGCCGCCACCGTCGATCCCCCTGCCGCCATCGGCCCGGCCGCCACGCGCGGCGCGTCGGCCTTGCCGGGCACCCCGGCCGACCCTCGACCACCCACGGCCTCGGGCCTGGAGGGCGTCGTCGTCGCCGACACCGTGCTCAGCGACGTCGACGGCGAACACGGCCGCCTCCTCGTGCGCGGGCACGACATCGAGGCGCTGGCCGGCCGGCACGACTTCGAGTCGGTGTGCGCGCTGCTCTGGACGGGTGAGCTGCCCGCCGCTTCGGCGGCGGCGCGCTGGCGCGCCGCGCTCGGCCGGGCCCGCGTCGAGGCCGCCGGGCGCCTGCCCGGACTCGGCGACGCCCTCGCCGCCACGGACGCGATGGACGCGCTGCGCGCCGCGATGGCGCACCTGCAGGTTCCGGAGCCGGACACGCGCCGCGGCCGCCGCGAGCCGGAAGACTTCGCCGGCCCGCTGGCGCTCGTCGGCGCCACCGCGGTCTTCGCCGCGGCCTGGGCGCGCCGGCAGCGCGGCGAGCCGCCACTCGCTCCCGACGCGTCGCTCGGCCACGCTGCGGACTTCCTGCGCCTGGCCACCGGAGCCGGCTTCTCCGCCGAAGCGCACTCCGCCGCCCGCGCCGCGGCGCTCGACGCCTACCTCGTCACCGCCGCCGACCACGGCATGAACGCCTCCACCTTCACCGCGCGTGTCGTCGCCTCGACGCGCTCGGACAGCGTCTCGGCCGTCGTTGCCGCGCTCGGCGCGCTGAAGGGCCCGCTGCACGGCGGCGCGCCGGGCCCGGTGCTGGCGATGCTCGACGCGATCGGCGAGCCGGCGCGCGCCGCGCCGTGGATCGCCGAGCGGCTGGCCGCGGGCGAACGCATCATGGGCATGGGCCACCGCGTCTACCGCGTGCGCGACCCGCGCGCCGCGGTGCTCGAACGCGCCGTCGAGCGCCTGCACGCCGCCGGCGTGCAGGGCCCCGCGGCCGCAGGGCCGCATGCGAAGGACGCGGCCGCAGGGTCGCCTGCCGGGGACCGGCTGGCGCTGGCCCGCGCCGTCGAGGCGGTGGCCACGGCGTCGCTGCACGAGCACCGGCCCGAGCGACGCCTCGCCGCCAACGTCGAGTTCTATACCGCGGTGGTGCTCGACGCGGTCGGCCTGCCGCAGGAGCTCTTCACCGCCGTCTTCGCGGCGGCGCGCGTCGCCGGCTGGCTCGCGCACGTGCAGGAGCAGCGCGCCGAGGGCCGGCTCATCCGCCCGGCTTCACGCTACGTCGGGCCGGTGCCCGCCGCCGCCCCTGCCTGAGCGAGCAAGCCAGCGAGCGGGGCGAGAGGAAGCGGGCGCGGCACGCCGGGGCCACGCCCCGCGCCCGGCGCTTGCGTTCGCCGGCCGGCTGCCCGATGCTCGCCGGCCATGACCACCGCCGACGGCAACCGCAACCCCTGGCCGCACATCGCCGCGGTCGACGACGACCCCGGCATCCGCTCGCTGCTCGCCGACTACCTGGGCGAGAACGAGCTGCGCATCAGCGCGCTTTCGAGCGGCGCCGAGCTGGCCGCGCTGCTGGCACGCGAGACGGTCGACCTCGTCGTGCTCGACGTGCGCCTGCAGGGCGAGGACGGGCTGGCGATCGCGCGGCGCCTGCGCGAGAGCTCGCCGACGCTGCCGATCCTCATGCTCACCGGCCGCGCCGAGGAGGCCGACCGCGTCATGGGCCTCGAAGGCGGCGCCGACGACTACCTGACCAAGCCGTTCTCCACGCGCGAGCTGCTGGCGCGCATACGCGCGCTGCTGCGCCGCGCGCAGGTGCAGGCCGGGGTCTCCGAGCAGCTGGCCAAGGTGCGCGCCTACCGCTTCGCCGGCTGGGAGCTCAACGTCGGCCTGCGCCGCCTGAAGAACCCCGGCGGCGCGCCGATCGAGCTGACCAACGGCGAGTTCAGCCTGCTCGTCGCCTTCCTCGGCGCGCCCCAGCGCACGCTGACGCGCGACCAGCTGCTCGACCTCTCGCGCCTGCACAACGCCGAGGTCTACGACCGCTCGATCGACGTGCAGATCCTCAGGCTGCGCCGCAAGATCGAGCCCGACCCGGCGCACCCGGCGTTCATCGTCACGCAGCGCGGCGCCGGCTACCTCTTCGACGCCGTCGTCGAAGTGGTGCGCTGAGGCGGCGCGGCCGGCCGCGACGCGCCGCCGCTCGACCCCTCCCACCCGCCGCGGCGGGCGGCGAAGCCCGCCCTCACCCGATCCCGACCGAATCCCGACCGCGCCCCAACGACTTCCGCCGTCGCCGTCCCTACGCTTCGTTCCATTTCGCCAAGCCCGTTCCGCCCTCGGAACCGGCGGCGGCCCGACGAAGGAGCGACGATGCACACGACGATGCCCCCTCGAGCGAGCGACACGCCGTTCGAATTGCGCTTCGACTCGCTGTTCCAGGCCGGCCAGGCGCTCGCCTTCCCGTGCGACCGCCACGGCCGCGTCGACCTCGACGCGCTCGGGGAGCGCGCGCGCTGCAACTACTTCCTCGCCCGCGCCACCGTCGGCCGCCACTACATGGTGCCGGCCGTCTGCGTGCGGCCGCTCGTGCACCCGGGGAGCGCGGCGTGGACGAACTGAGGGCGATGCGCACGTTCGCGCAGGTCGTCGCCAGCGGCAGCTTCGCCGGCGCGTCGCGCTCGCTCGACCTCGCGCCGGCCGTCGTCACGCGGCTCGTCGCCGAGCTCGAGCAGCACCTGGGTGCCCGCCTCCTCACGCGCACCACGCGCAGCATGGCGCTCACCGAGATCGGCGCGCACTACCTCGAGCGCGTGCAGCGCATCCTCGGCGAGGTCGACGACGCCGCGGCGCTGGTGCGCCAGGCTCAGGCCGAGCCGGCCGGCGCCGTGCGCGTGCTCGCGCCGCCGGCTTTCGCGGCGCACCAGCTGGCGCACCGCCTGCCGCGGTTCCACGCCCGCCACCCGCGCATCACCGTCGAGGTCACGGCCACCGGGCCGGTGGAGGCCCCGGGTGCCGGCCACGACATCAGCATCGTCGTGCGCCAGCCGGCGCTCGCAGGCGAGTTCGTCGCGCGGCGGCTGGCCCGCTCCGAAGTCATCGCCTGCGCCGCGCCCGAGTACCTGGCGCGCTTCGGCCGCCCGCGCCACCCCGACGAGCTGGCCGCGCACCAGCTGCTGCTGCCGCCGCTGCAGAAGGGCCTGACCTTCGAACGCACCGTCGGCGACGACGGCGACGGCGATGCCCGCGCGGCGCGCATCACCGTCGCGCCGGCCCGGCCGCTGCTGCACAGCACGAGCCCCGACCTGCACCAGGCCGGCGCGCTGGCGGGCATCGGCATCGCCGGCCTGCCGTCGTTCGCCGCCGAGCAGGCGCTGCGCGCGCGCCACCTCGAGCACGTGCTGCCCGGCTGGCGGCTGGCCGACCTGTCGATCTGGGCCTGCCTGCCCAGCCGCCGCCACCTGCCGGCGAGCACGCGCGTGTTCGTGGACTTCCTGGTCGCCGAGTTCGGCGGCCACGACCGCGACCCGTGGATCGCCTCTCGCCCGGCGGACGCCGTGCCTCGCGCCTGCCACTGACCCACCCCTTCCTGCCCACCGCCTGCCGACAAAGGAATCCGGCCATGAAACGACCCCTCCCGCTCGCCGCGCTCGCGGCACTCGCCACCTTTGCCGCCGCCGCGCCGGCCAGCCCCGTCGGGCTGTGGCAGACGGTGGCCGAGGACGGCAAGACCACGCGCTCGCTCGTGCGCATCAGCGAGGACCACGGCGTCTACAGCGGCCGCATCGAGAAGATCCTCGATCCGGCGCTGCAGGACGCGCGCTGCACGCTGTGCCTCGGCGACCAGCGCGGCGCCCCGGTGCTCGGCATGGAGGTGCTGCGCCAGCTGCGCGCGCAGCCCGGCCAGAGCAACGTCTGGAGCGGCGGGCTGCTCATCGACCCGAGCACCGGCCGCGCCTTCCGCGCCACGCTGAAGCTGCAGCCCGACGGCCGGCAGCTGGAAGCCCGCGGCTCCTTCGGGCCGCTGTCGCGCAGCCAGACCTGGACCCGCGTCGAGTGACCGGCCGCGGCCGGGTGTCGCCCCCGCCCCTCTTGCACCCCTTCCCGTCAGGCCCGTCAGCCCGGGAACCCGAGCAACCCGGAGGAAACCGATGTCCCCCACCCACCTGAACCGGCGCGCGCTGCTCGCCACCACCGCGCGCGGCGCCGCCACCCTGACCACCGCCGCGCTCGCCGCCTCGCTGCTCGGCGCCTGCGCCTCGAAACCCGAGGTGCGGCACGACCGCGACACGAGCGTCGACCTGAAGACCTACCGCACCTTCGCCTTCGACGAAGGGCACGACGAGCGCGGGCCGCGCCGCGGCAGCGCGAGCTACTCGACGCTGCAGGAGACGCGCCTGCGCCAGGCCACCAGCCGCCAGCTCGAGCAGCAAGGCTTCGTGCCGGCCGCCGGCGAGCCCGACCTGCGCGTGCACCTCACGATGAAGGTCGTGAACCGGCAGGAGCTGCGCAGCACGCCGGCCCTGCGCGGCATCGGCCTGCGCGGTGTCGGCGGCACGCAGATCGACACGGCCGACGTGCGCCAGGGCACCCTGGTCATCGACCTCGTCGACACGCGGCGCAACGCGCTCGTCTGGCGCGGCGTCGCCGAAGGTGCGATCGAACGCGGCGACGCCGCCGACCCCGGCGGCGCCATCGAGCGCGCCGTGGCCGAGGTGTTCGCCGGGTTCAAGCGCTGATCGACCGGGGGCAGCACCGCTGCCGCCTTCGGAACGTGAGCTGCGTGGCAGCCGTGGCGGCGGCCGTGGCCGCCGCAGCCATCAGCCGGCGAGCAGCTCGCGCGCCTCTCGCGCCAAGGCGATCTGCTCGCCTTCGTAGGCCGGCAGCAGCTCCGCCAGCCGGGCGCGCGCCTCGGTTGCCGGCAGCAGCGCCAGGCGCAGGCCGCTGGCCAGCACATGCAGCTCGTGGAAACGCGCCTGCTGTCGCCGCGCGGTGGCCAGCGCCGCCTGCAGCGCCGCCTGCGCGGCTTCGCGTTCGCCGCGCGCCGCCAGCAGCTCGGCGCGCACGCGGTGCAACGGCGCCAGCACGTACTGCTCCGGCCCGCCCTCGGCGAGCGCCAGGCCCTCGTCGGCCGCGGCCAGCGCATCGTCCGGCCGCTGCGCCGCCGCGCAGGCCTCGGCCAGGTGATAGTGGAAGCCGGTGATGGCGCCCAGCTGCCCGATGGCGCGGCAGGCGGCCTCGCCTTCGCGCATCAGCGCCAGGCCGGCGTCGACCTCGCCGGCGGCCGCGAGCGCACGGCCGTGCAGCCACGAGAAGGTGCCCGGCGTCTTCGGCAGCCCCTGCTCGCGCACGACCTCGAACAGCCGCTCGGTACGCTGGCGCGCCTCGGCCAGCTCGCCGGCGAAGAGGTGCATCGCGGCATCCATCAGGAGCGCCACGATCTGGCTCACGTAGTGGCGAATGGCGAAGGCGCGCTGCACCGCCTCCGCGGCGTGGCGCCGTGCCAGCCGCGGCTCGCCCTGCCACCAGCACACCACCGCCAGATGCGCGCGCGCCTCGACGCCGGGCTCGAGCACGAACAGGCCGCTGGGCAACGCGTCGCCCAGCGTGTCGCGGGTGGCCAGCGCCCGTTCGAGGTGCTCGCGCGCCTCGGGCAGGCGGCCGCTCAGCGACATCGTCATGCCCATCGCGCTCGAGCCGACGAGCAGCAGGCTTGCCTCGCCGCTGGCGGCCGCGGCGTCGAGCAGCTGGCGCGCCAGGCGCTCGGCCTCGCGCAGCTCGCCGCGGCCGAAGCTGACCCACCACAGCGCGTGCTGCGCGCGCGCCCGCGCCGGGCCGGGCGGCACGCACTCGACCAGCGCGCGCGTGCGCTCGAGCACCTGCACCACCTGCGGCGACAGCAGCACGTGCACGCGGCTGGCCGCCACGCCTTGGAGCACGCGCAGATCGAGCTCGGCCTCGAGCACCGCGGTGGCGTCGGTGCCGCCCGCGGCCGCCTGCTGCGCCGCGTCCCGAAGCGCCAGGCCCTGCTGCACGGCGAGCAGCGCCTCGTGCGGCGCGCTGCGGAAGAGCGCGCGCCGCCCGACCTGCACGTACTGCAGCATCGCCGCCAGCGGCCGCTGGCCGCGTTCGAAGTGCAGCGCCAGCTCGCCGGCGGACTCGCCGGCCGGCTCGCCGCTGCCGGTGTCCTGCAGCGCCAGCAGCACCTGCCCGAGCGCGCGGTGCCAGCGCACCTTCTCCGCCGCCGACAGGCGCTGGTACAGCACGTCGCGGTACAGGCCGTGACGAAAGGCGAAGCGCGCCGAGTCGCGGCCGCCGGGCAGCGTCGTCACGCCGCCGGCGTGCAGCCAGCCGCCGCGTGCCGCCTCGGCGTCCAGCAGCTGCAGCAGCGCACGCGCATCGACGTGCATCGCCTCGGCCAGCGGCAGGTGCTGGAACTCCGCCCCGGCCACGCTCGCCACCGCCAGCACCTGCTGCAGCTCGGCGCCGAGGCGGCCGAAGCGCATCGCCAGCACGTCGGCGATGCGCGAAGGCACCGTCAGCGCCGCCGCGTCGGGCAACCGCCAGCCATCGCCGGCGCGGCCCGCGGCCGCCGGCGCCGCATCGAGCAGCTCGTCGATCAAGTTGGCCACGAACAGCGGCAGGCCGCCGGTGTGCGTGTGCAGCGCCAGCACGAAGGCCTCGTTGGGCGCCGCGGCCGCTGCAAGCTCGGCAAGCCGCTGCTGCAGCAGCTCGCCGACATCGGCCTCGGACAGCAGCTCGAGGTCGATCTCCTCGGCCAGGCGCTGCGCGCGAAGCTCCTGGCGCACGCCCGACAGCGGATGCGATTCGGCGATCACCTCGGCCGGCCGGAGGCTCGCCAGCACGAGCAGCGCCGCCGGCGTGCGCCGCCGCGCGAGGTAGCCGAGCAGCTGCACGGTGGCGTGGTCGCTCCAGTGCAGGTCCTCGAGCACCAGCACGAGCGGCGCGCGCTCGCAGCCGCGGTCGAGCAGCTCGCCCATCTCGCGCAGCATGCGCTCCTGCGTGCCGCCGGCCACCTCGCGCAGCAGCTCACGCCGCTCGTCGTCGGCCAGGTGCCACGGCATCTGCACCAGCCACGAAGGGGCGACGCGGCGTGCCAGCGCGCGCCACTCGGCGTCGTGGCGCACCAGCGCATCCAGCGCCTCCAGCACCGGCATGTAGGGTTCGCCGGCGCCGTAGTGCTCGACACACTGGCCGCGCGCCACGTGCGCGCCGGCCGCCGCCGCCGTGGCGGCGAAGCCGTCGATGAGCGCCGTCTTGCCGATGCCGGCCTCGCCGGCCACGAAGACGAGCTGGCGGCGTCGCGCGTGCGCCGCCTGCATCGCGCGCTGCAGGCTGGCCAGCGCCGCGCCGCGGCCGACGAGCGGCGTGCCCGCGGGCACCGGCGGCGCGGGCAGCGGCGACGCCGGCACCGGTGACACGGGCATCGACCGCGGGCCCTGCACCGCCGGCACTTGCGGCGCGCCCTGCAGCGCCGCGACGAAGCGGTAGCCGCGCCGCGACACCGTCTCGATGCAGCGCGGCTCGCGCGCGTCGTCGTCGAGCGCGGCGCGCAGGTGGCTCACGATCGTCTTCAGCACCGACTCGCTGACGTGCTGGTGCCCCCACACCGCGTCGAGCAGCTGGTCCTTCGTCACCAGCTGTCCCGGCCGGCGCGCCAGCTCGCACAGCACCGCCAGCTCCTTGGGCTGCAGGTCCACCGCGCGACCGGCGCGCCTGAGCATCGCGTTCGCCTCGTCGAGGTGGAACGCACCGAACTGCACGAGCACGCGTGCCTGCATGGCGGGCACTGTAGCGGCGCGGCTGCGCGTGCCCAAGGGCCGCCACGCGATCCCGACCGAACGCCGACGGTTTCGCAACGACTTGCGGCGCGCCGGCTTCGACACTGCCGCCATGACGCTGAACCCCCAACCCACCTACCCGAGCCAGCGCAGCTACGTGCTGAAGCTGCACCGGGACGCCCGGCCGCAGGATGGCCTGCTGCGCGGGCGCCTCGAGCACATCGCCAGCGGCGAGGGCTTCGACTTCGCCGATGCCGCGGGTCTGCTCGCCGCGCTCGCGCGGCATGCGGCGGCGCTGGCCGCCGGTTCGGACCGGCAAGCCACCGTGATCGAAAGCAAGCCATGAGAGCGATGAACCGTG
The DNA here is from genome assembly GCA_026125665.1 of Rubrivivax sp. Taxonomy (GTDB): domain Bacteria; phylum Pseudomonadota; class Gammaproteobacteria; order Burkholderiales; family Burkholderiaceae_C; genus Rubrivivax. Next base: position 22,304 of record JAHCKS010000067.1, on the reverse strand, counting down.
CACCAGAAGCGGCAGGGAAGACGCCGAAGCGCGCTGCCCTCGGCGCCCTCGCGTCCTTCCTCTCCTTCCCGTCCTTCCCGTCCTTCCCGTCCTTCCCGTCCTTCCCGTCCTTCCCGTCCTTCCCGTCCTTCCTGTCCTTCCTGTCCATCGTGGCCCTGGTCACGCTGGCCGCCGGCTGCGCCGGCGGACCGGCGGTCGCACCGGCGCCCGCCACGGCCGCCACGCCGTCCGTGGCGGCCATGGCCGTGCCGCCCGGTCAGGGCCCGGGCCACGCCGCCGCGGCGCACACGCACCCGAGCTGCGACGCGCTCGCCAGCGCCCTCGCTCAGGCCGGCGCGGAAGCCTAAGCAGCGCGCGAGCGCAAGGCCGACGCATGGCATCTCGTCGTGCCTTTCGCCGTGCTTGCCCGCCGTGCGCAGGCCGGCCAGGCGCTCGAGGCGGCCGAGCAGCGCCAGTCCGCGCTGCGGGCACAGGCTGCACGCCAGGGGTGCGCCGATGCACCCCGATGAACGACTCGCGCCGCTGCGCGGCGCGCTGCACCACGCGGTGCTGAGCGCGCTGGCGCGCTGCCCGGCGCTCGCGCCGCGCGGCGGGGCTGCGGCCCTGCAGCTGCTGCTGCTCGGCCTGAAGCAGGTGCGGCTGCACCTCGGCGGGTCATCCGCACGCCCTGTCCACCCCACGCCCACCGAACACTCCCTGGAGACCGAGATGAAGCGAACGACGAGACGAAGCCTGCGCGCGGAGCCTTCTCCGCCTGCACCTGCGGCGCGGGCCACGCTGGTGGCGCTGGCCGCCACGAGCGCGATGCTGGCCGCCTGCAGCCGCGAAGCGCCGGTAGCCACGCCCGAGCTGCGCCCGGTGCGCAGCACGGTCGTGCAGGCCACCGACGCCGCCGCCGGCGCCACCTACGCCGGCCAGGTGCTGGCACGGCACGAGAGCAAGCTCGGTTTCCAGACCTCGGGCAAGGTCATCGCCCGCCTGGTCGAGGTCGGGCAGCACGTGCGCCGTGGCCAGCCGCTGCTGCGGCTCGACCCGGCGCAAGAGTCGCTGCACCTCGCCTCCGCCAACGCCAACGTCGAAGGCGCGCAGAGCCGCGTCGACGAGGCCCGCCTGGAGCTCCGGCGCACCGAGCAGCTGCTGGCGCGCCAGTTCGCCTCGCAGGCCGAGCTCGACCGCCAGCGCACCCAGCTCGCCGAGGCCGAGTCGAGCCTCGAGCAGGCGCGAGCGCAGCGCGAGATCCGCCTCAACGAACGCGGCTACACCGAGCTGCGCGCCGACCGCGACGGTGTCGTCACGGCGCTGCAGGTCGAGGTCGGCCAGGTCGTCTCGCCCGGCCAGGCGGTGCTCGTGCTCGCCGCCGACGGCGAGCGCGAGGTACTCGTGAGCGTGCCCGAGTCGCGCGTGCACGAGCTCGCCGAGGCCAAGGCACTGGAGGTGTCGCTGTGGGCGCGGCCGGGCAAGCGCTATGCCGCCGCGCTGCGCGAACTGGCGCCCAGCGCCGACAGCGTGACGCGCACCTACGCGGCGCGCATCCGCGTCAAGGACGCCGACGCGTCGCTGATGCTCGGCATGACGGCGTCGGTGCACGCGCTCGACGCGGGCCGCGCGCAGGGCATCCGCCTGCCGCTGTCGGCCGTGCACCACCGCGACGGCCAGCCGCTCGTCTGGGTGGTGCAGGGCGACAAGGTCAGCGCCCGGCCGGTGACGCTGGCCGCCGCGGGCCGCGACACCGTGCTCGTGGGCGGCGGCCTGGCCGACGGCGAGCAGGTCGTCACCGCCGGCGCGCACCTGCTGCACGAGGGCCAGGCCGTCGCCACGCTGCCCGCCACCTCGCTGGCGCAGGCCGCGCCGGGAGCGGCGCGATGAGATCCACCAACCTTTCCGAGTGGGCGCTCGAGCACTCGCAGATGGTGCTGTTCCTGCTGCTGCTGCTGTCGTTCGCCGGCCTGTGGGCCTACGGCCGCCTCGGCCAGAAGGAGGACCCGGAGTTCACCGTCAAGGCCATGCTCGTGCAGGCGTACTGGCCGGGCAGCTCGGCACGCCAGATGTCCGAGCAGGTCACCGACCGCCTGGAGAAGAAGCTGCAGGAGGTGGCCGAGATCGACTTCACGACGAGCTACGCCAAGCCCGGCATGACGCAGATCGTCATCACGCTGCGCGAGGCCACGCCACCCGAGGCCGTGCCGCAGGTGTGGTACCAGGTGCGCAAGAAGCTCGGCGACATCGCGCACGAGCTGCCGCAGGGCGTGCGCGGGCCGTTCTTCAACGACGAGTTCGGCGACACCTTCGGCAACCTCTACGCCATCACCGGTGCCGGCTTCAGCGGCGCCGAGCTGCGCGAGTTCGCCGAAGCCGCGCGCAACGAGTTCCTGCGCGTGGGCGACGTCAACAAGGTCGACCTCCTGGGCGTGCAGGAGGAGCGCATCTACATCGAGGTGAGCAACGCCAAGCTCGCCTCGCTCGGCCTGGACCCGGCGCAGATCTCGCAGCAGCTGGCCGCCACCAACGTCGTCGCGAGCGCCGGCACCGTGCTCGCCGGTGGCGAGCAGGTGCGTCTCACCGTGAGCGGCGAGTTCGACTCGGTCGAGGCGATCCGCGACATCGGCATCCGCGCCGCGGGCCGGGGCGACAACGGCGGCACGCGCCAGTTCCGCCTGGGCGACATCGCCGACGTGCGGCGCGGCTTCGTCGACCCGGCGAGCGTGAAGATGCGCCATCAGGGCGAGGAAGCCGTGGGGCTGGCGGTGAGCATGCGCAAGGGCGGCGACGTCATCCGCCTGGGCGCCGAGCTCACGGCCACGGTGGCGCGCGTGCAGGCGCAGCTGCCGGTGGGCGTGGCGGTGAGCGCGGTGTCGGACCAGCCACGCGTCGTGAAGGAGTCGGTGCACGAGTTCAAGAAGAGCCTCGCCGAGGCGGTGGCCATCGTGCTCGTCGTCAGCTTCTTTTCGCTCGGGCTGCGCACCGGCCTCGTCGTGGCGCTGTCGATCCCGCTCGTGCTGGCCATGACCTTCCTCGTCATGTACCTGCTCGACATCGAGCTGCAGCGCATCTCGCTCGGGGCGCTGATCATCTCGCTCGGCCTGCTGGTGGACGACGCCATCATCGCCGTGGAGATGATGGCGCTGAAGCTCGAGCAGGGCTACGACCGCTTCCGTGCCGCCACCTTCGCCTACACGGCGACGGCGTTCCCGATGCTCACCGGCACGCTCATCACCGCCGCGGGTTTCCTGCCGGTGGGGCTGGCGAAGTCGGGCTCGGGCGAGTACGTCTTCTCGCTGTTCCAGGTGGTGGGCATCTCGCTGATGCTGTCGTGGGTGGTGGCGGTGATCTTCACGCCCTTCATCGGCTTCAAGCTGCTGAAGGAGCACGCCGGCGCCTCGGTGGCCGAGGCCCACGCCCTCGAGGAGGCGGTGTACGCCCGTGGCCTCTACGCGCGCTTCCGCCGCGTCGTCGAGTGGTGCCTGGCGCAGCGGCGCACGGTGATCACCGTCACCGTGGCGGCCTTCGTCGGCTCGATCGCGATGTTCAAGCTCGTGCCGCAGCAGTTCTTCCCGGCCTCCGACCGGCCCGAGCTCGTCGTCGACCTGTGGCTGCCGCAGGCGGCGACGTTCGAGACCAGCGAACGCGAGGTCGTCGCGCTCGAGCAGCGGTTGAAGGACGACCCGGACGTCGTCGCCGTCACCAGCTACGTCGGCAACGGCAGCCCGCGCTTCTACCTGCCGCTGGACGTGCAGACGCCCAACCTCAACCTCGGCGAGCTGATGGTGATGACGAAGGGCGGCGAGGCGCGCGAACGTGTGCTCGGCAAGCTGCAGCGCCTGTTCGACACCGACTTCCCGAACGTGCGCGGCCGCGTCAACCGGCTCGAGAACGGTCCGCCGGTGGGGTATCCGCTGCAGTACCGCATCTTCGGCGCCGACCACGCGCGCGTGCAGGCGGTGGCCGACCACGTGGCCGCGGCGATGCGCGGCAACCCGCACGTGCAGCGCGTCAACCAGGACTGGGGCGAACGGCTCAAGCGCCTGCGCGTCGACGTCGACCAGGACAAGGCACGGGCGCTCGGCATCACGTCGCGCCAGATCAAGGAAGCGCTGCAGGCGGCCATCACCGGCACGCAGGTCACGCAGTACCGCGAAGGCGACGACGACCTGCCGGTGGTGGCGCGTCTCGTCGAGACCGAACGCAGCGACCTCGGCAACCTGAAGGACACGAAGATCTACCTGCGCGACGGCAGGTTCGTGCCGCTGTCGCAGCTGGCGACGCTCACGATCGACAGCGAGGAGAGCGTGCTGTGGCGGCGCAACCGCGTGCCGACGATCACCGTGCGCGCCGACGTGCAGGGCGCCGAGGCGCCCGACGTCACCGCGGCGCTGCGCCCGGCGATGGACGCCATCGCCAGCGAGCTGCCGCTCGGCTACGGCATCGAGGTCGGCGGCGCCGCCGAGTCGAGCGCGAAGGCGCAGGCGTCGATCTTCGCCGTGATGCCGCTGATGTTCGCCGTCGTGCTGCTGCTGCTGATGCTGCAGCTGCAGGACATGAAGAAGATGGCGCTCGTGCTGCTGACGGCGCCGCTGGGCATGATCGGCGTGGCGGCCGTCCTGGCGGCCTTCCGCATCCCGTTCGGCTTCGTCGCGATGCTCGGCGTCATCGCCCTGGCGGGCATGATCATCCGCAACTCGGTGATCCTGGTGGTGCAGATCGACCACGACCTGGCCGGCGGCGCGACCGTGTGGCACGCCATCGTCGAGTCCACCGTGCGGCGCATGCGGCCGATCGTGCTCACCGCGCTCGCGGCGATCCTCGCGATGATCCCGCTCACCCGCTCGGTGTTCTGGGGCCCGATGGCCTGGGCGATCATGGGCGGGCTCGCGGTGGCGACGCTGCTGACGCTGCTCTTCCTGCCGGCGCTCTACGCCAGCTGGTACGGCGCGCGGCGACCGGACCCGACCCCTGCATTGCAGACACCGCGGGCCGCCGGGCACGGCGCACGCTGAGGAGCACTCCCATGACAAAGACGACCCCCGGGGGCGGGTGGTCCCGCCCTGCCCTGGCCGCGCTGGCGCTGGTGGCGCTGTCGGCGCTGCCGTTCGGCCCGTTCGCCCCGCTGGGCCGCAGCCTGGCGGCGGAGGCCGACCGCATCGACCTCATGACCTCGTACGAGCAGGCCCTGCAGCATGATCCACGCATGCGCGCCGCCGAGGAGGCGCTGGCTGCCGGGCGCGAGAAGGCCGAGCAGGGCAAGGCGCTGCTGCGGCCGCAGGTCGGGCTGTCGGCGAGCCTGACCCGCATCGACGAGCGCACGAGCTCGAGCCTGCCGCCGGCGCTGGCCGGCCTCGTCCCGGACGAGCGCTCGGGCCAGGCGCACCAGGTGGCGTTGCAGATGACGCAGCCCCTGTACAACGCCAAGTCGCGCGCCGAGAAGGAACAGCTGGCACAGCAAAGCGGCCTCGCGGAGATCCAGCACCGCCAGGCGGCGCAGGACCTCGTCAAGCGTGTCGGCGAGACCTACCTCGCCGTGCTGCTGGCCGAGGAGACGCTGCGCGTCGTGCGGGCCGAGAAGGCGGCGGTGCAGATGCAGCGCGACCGCGCGCAGGCGCGCTTCGAGGTCGGCCGCGGCCGCATCACCGAGGTGCAGGAGGCGCAGGCGCGCCACGACAGCGTGCTGACGCGCGAGATCTCCGCCGAGAGCACGCTCGTGCAGCGGCGCGCCCAGTACGCCGAGCTGACCGGCTCGAACGGCCAGGGCCTGCGGCCACTGGCACCCGGGTTCGCACCGGCGGCGCCGGCGCCGGACAACCTCGAGGCCTGGCAGCAGAAGGGGCTGGCCGCCAACCCGCGCGTGCAGCTCAGGCAGGGCGAGCTCGCCATCGCCGAGGCCGAGACGTCGAAGTGGAAGCTGGCCGCGCGCCCGACGCTCGACCTCGTCGCGAGCTACGCCGATCGCGGCCAGCATGCCGGGTTGTCCGCAAGCCTGGCCGGGGACGGCAGCCGCACCGCCTCGATCGGCCTGCAGTTCAACGTGCCGCTGTACGCCGGCGGCGGCATTCACTCGCGCGAGCGCGAGTCGCACGCGCGCGTGCGCCAGGCCGAGCAGGAGCTGGCCGGCGCGCGCCGCGACACGCGGCTCGAGGTGCAGGACACCTTCCTCGCCGTGAAGACCGGCGTGTCGCGCGTCGGCGCGCTCGAGCAGCAGGTGCGCTCGGCCGCAACGGCGCTCGAGGCCACGACGCTCGGGCGCGACGTCGGCAACCGCACCGAGCTCGACGTGCTCGACGCGCAGCAAAGGCTCTTCGCGGCCCGGCTCGACCTGGCGCAGGCACGTACGGACTACCTGCTCGGCCGCCTGCGGCTGGCTGCGGCAGCGGGTGAGCTCGGGCCCGGCGACCTGCGGGCGCTGAACGCCTATCTCGCGCCTTGACGCGTGCCTGACCCACGTCTCGATGCCTGCCTCGCGCCCGCATTGACGCGCGCCGCAACCCACGTCGCAACCCAGGCCGCAACCCGAGCCGCGATGCGCGCCGCCCGCCCCCGCCCCGCTTCTTCCCGACCATGGACATCGACCTCTTTCCCCGCCACGAGCTGCCCACCGTGCTGCGCGTGCTGCGCACGGCACTGCAGCCGCGCGACGAAGTCGCACTGACGAGCGCCGAGCGGCGCTTCCTCGGCACCTACGCCTTCATCGCCGGCGAGCCCTTGCCGCCCGCCGACCTGCCGCCCATCGCTGTCGAGCAGGCGGTCGTGAGCGGGCCGCATGCCCGCCGGCGGCTGCTGCAGCTGGCCGCGCTGGCGGTGCTGCTGGCGCGGCCGCTGCGCGGCGAGGCGGTGGCGTTCCTGCACGCCCTGGCGAGGCAGCTGCGCACGCACGACTCCGCGCTGGCTGTCGTCGACGCGCTGCATCGCGGCCGCACGCTGCGCGCCCGGTTCATCGTCGCGCGGCGCGGCATGAGGGCCTTCGTCCGCGAGGCCTGGCTCGCCGAAGGCGCGATGGGTGTCGTGCGCATGTACGCCGCCATGTTCTTCAAGCGCGCCGTCAACCGCGACCATCTCTGGAAGTTCAGGCGCCTGGGCCTGCTGCCCGAAGGCACGCTCGGCCGCAGCTACTGGCGGCACATGACCGAGGCGGGTTTCGGCTTCCCGGGCGAGCCGGCGGGCATCCCCGCGCCGATGGCCTTCCACGACGTGCTGCACGTGCTGGCCGACAACGCCACCACGCCGGCCGGCGAGATCCAGCAGGCCAGCTTCCAGGGTGGCAACCGGCGCGACGACGGCTTCTTCTTCGTGCTCTTCGCCGTGCTGCAGTTCCACCACGGCGTGCGCATGACGCCGGTGACGCCGGCCCGGGTGGACCTGTTCGAGCCCGAGCGCGTGTTGTGGGCCATCCACCGCGGTGCCTGCTGCCACGTCGACATGACGCACCAGTGGGACTTCTGGCCGCTGATGGCGCTACCGTTGCCTGAGGTGCGGGCACGCCTCGGCCTGCTGCCGAAGCTCGCCTGAACGGCTCTTGACCCGACCGTTGCACACGCTGCGGCGTCTCGCCCGGGCCGAAACCGGCACGCCAGCGCCGCTGCGGGCGTAACGTTCACGATCCGCGATGCAGGCACTCAGACCTGCTCGCCTGTGCCCTTGTCGAGCAGCGCACGGGCCCGGGCGCAGACGGGGATGTCCAGGCCCTCGGTGACCTGCGCGTAGGCTTCGCGCAGCGTTTCGCGGTCGGCCGCGCTCGCGTCGCCCAGGCTCGCCAGCGCGACCGCCGCCTTCAGCCCGGCGCCCGGCGCGGCGGCGCGGCGCGCCTCGGCGAGTGCTTCCAGCACGTGGCGGCGCTCGCCTGCGGCATCGCCACGTCCGGCGGCGACCCGCGCGCGTTGCAGCAGCAGCTCGGTCACCCACAGCCGCTCCTCGAAGCGGTCAACGAGGACCTGGGCCTCGTCGAGCGTCGCTTCGGCCTCGTCCCACAGGCTCTGCATCAAGAGCGCCTCGGTCGCGTAAGACAGCACCTCCGTGCAGCCGGCGTAGGTCTTCACCTCCTCGTACAGCGCATAGCCGCGCCGCACGAGCGCGTGCCCCTCGGCGGGCCGTCCGCGTTGCACCTCGACCCAGCCGCGGAACCACAACGCCGGGCCCTGCGCCTGCTGGATCGTCGTGGTCGCCACCAGATCCTCGAGCCCGCGTGCGGCGGCATCGGCCGCCTCGACGTCGTCGAAGCGGACGCCCAGCATGCCCACGATCCAGTGGCCGACCAGGCGCGCCATCGGCTGCGGCACGCGCGCCGCGCGCTCCGCCGCCCGCCGCGCCATGTCACGCGCCTGGTCCACGAGGCCCAGCTGCGCCAGCGGGACCGCGATGTTGGCCCACATCGAGGCCTGGGCATCGACGTACAGCGGCGCCTCCGCGAGCCGCGCGGCCTCGCGCTCGCAGGCCTCGAGGCCTCGCCGGATGACGTCCCGCCCCTCGATGAACCGGCCCATGTTGGCCAGCGTCACGCCGGCCAGGTTGCAGCCGAAGACGGAGAGCACACCGTCGCCGAACTGCTCGCCCACGGCCCGCACGCGTTCAGCCAGCGCCAGCGCGCCATCGTAGTCGCAGGTCGTGAAGCGGCCCCAGCCGACGCTGTTCAGCAGCAGTGCGCGTTGCGGGGCCGGCGGCAGCAGGTCGCACAGCTCGGTGACGCGCTGGAACGCGGCGATGGTCGGCGGCGCAGCGACACCTTCCTGCACGCCGAACGCCGTGCCGCGCGTGGCCGTGAGGGCGAGCTCGAGCTCGAGCCGTTCGGGGCCCTCGGCCACCTGGTGCAGCAGCGTCAGCGCCTGGTCGGTGAGCTGCAGCGCCTCGGGCGGCGCGTAGCGCCTGAGCGCCGCTTCGGCCGCCGCGGTGTAGTGCCGCACCGCTTCCGGGTACTCGCGGCCGAGCGCATGGTGCGAGGCGATCTCCGCCGAGGTCGCCGGCAGGCCCCGGGCCCTGCCCGCTTCGAGCGCTCGGGCGGCGCGGCGATGCCACTGAATCCGCTCGGCAGTGGCCAGCCGCTGGCGGAACACGTGCTTGTAGACAGCGTGGCGGAAGCTGTACTTCGCGTCCAGCGTGCCATCGGCGAGGGTGGCCACCCCCGCATCGCGCAGCCACAGCTGCCGGTGCACGAGCGTGTTGCACACGTCGCCGACCTCGCCCGCATCGCGCTGGAGCACGGCCGCCACGAGGCCGGCGCGAAACTCCATGCCGCACACGCTTGCCGCCTGCAGCACCTCGCGCGCCGCGCCCGGCAGCTTCGTCAGCTGGCCTTCGATGGCGCCGGCAAGGCTGTCGGGCACCGGCAGCGGCAGATCCGCGTCGCTCGCGAGCGCCGCGTCGGCGAGCGCCACGGCGCCGTCGTCGCCCGGCGATGCGAGCGGGCCGCCCCGCAGGCCATCGAGCACGTTGACGACGAACAGCGGCAGGCCATCGGTGTGCCGATGCAGCGCGCGCACGAAGCCCTCGGGCACCGTCTGGCCGGGCCAGCGGGAGTCCACCACCTTCGCGACGTCGCTCTCGGCGAAGGCTTCGAGCATCATCTCGTCGGACAGCCGGTGCAGCCGCAGCTCCTGGCGCAGGCGCTGCAGCGGATGCTCTTCGGCGATCACCTGCGCCAGGCGGAAGCTGCCGAGCCACAGCAGCCTCAGCGGCCCGCGCCGCCGCGCCAGGTAGTCCATCAGCCGCAGCGTGCCGCGGTCGCTCCAGTGCAGGTCCTCGGTGACGAGCAGCAGCGGCAATGCCCGCGTCACGCGCTCCAGCAGCTCGGCAAACTCGCGCAGCATGCGTTCTGCGCCGGCTCCGGCGAGCTCGCCCTGCAAGGCGCCGCGGTCGGCTTCGGCCACCAGCCAGGGCATCTGCACCAGCCAGGTCGGCGCCGCCTGCCGCATCAGCGGCACGACCTCGGGGCGCCGGCGGGCCAGCGACTCCAGTGCCTCGAGCAGCGGCAGATAGGGCTCGCCGATGCCGAACTGCTCCACGCACTGGCCGCGCGCACAGTTCGCCTCGCCGATCTCGGCGGCAAAGCGGTCGATCAGGGTGGACTTGCCGATGCCCGGGTCGCCTTCGATCCACACCAGCTGCCGCTGGCCGGCCGACGCGCGTTGCCAGGCCGCGTGCAGCCGGGCCAGGGGTTCGGCGCGTCCGACCAGCGCGGGCAGCGCGGCCTGTGCCACCCCGCCGGTGGCCGCCTGACGAGCACCCGCCGCCGCGAACGGCGGCACAGCGCGATCGGCAGCCACGTCGCCGATGAAGCGGTAGCCGTGCCGGTGCACCGTCTCCACGTAGCGCGGCTGCGCCGCGTCGTCGCCGAGCGCCGTGCGCACGAAGCTGACCGTCGTCTTCAGCACCGACTCGCTGACGTGACGGTGGCCCCACACCGCGTCGAGCAGGGTGTCCTTGCGCACCAGCTGGCCGGGCTGCCGCAGCAAGGCGCACAGCACCGCGAAGACCTTGGGCTGCATCGGCACCGGCAGCCCGGCATCGAGCAGACGCATGTTCGCTTCGTCCAGCTCGAACTGGCCGAAGCGCAGTCGCAGGGGCACCGGCGCATCGACCGGCACCGGCTCGCGCGGGGCTTGACCCGTCGACGCCCGCGCCCTCACCGTTGCTCCCTGCTCTGCGCCCCTCGGCGGAATATGCCTCAAGCGGGGGAGATTGGCGAGCGGTCTGCACACTTGCGCTGCCAGCCGATGCGGGCGCGCTCGGTTTCGGACGCAATGTCGCCATGCCGATGCGGAAACCGCGGTGCAAGCCGCGGTGGCTGAAATCCGCCGGTGCCTCGACGCAAGCGAGGCGAACGGAGCCTGCCGACATGACCGACCCTGCCACCGCCGCGGCGTCCGCCGACTTCGACACCGACGTGCTCATCGTCGGCGCAGGCCCCACCGGCCTCACGCTCGCCGCGGCACTCACGGCGCGCGGCACGCGTGCCACCGTCATCGACCGCCAGGCCGAAGGCGCCAACACGTCGCGCGCCGCCGTCGTGCACGCGCGCACGCTCGAGGTGCTGGAGGCGATCGGCGTCACGCCGCGCCTCGTGGCGCGCGGCTTGAAGGCGCAGCGCTTCACCATCCGCGACCGCGACCGCGTGCTCGTGCCGATCGACTTCACGCCGCTGCCCACCGCCTACCCGTACACGCTGATGGTCTCGCAGGCGGTGACCGAAGCCGTGCTGGCGGAACGCCTGCACGAGCTCGGCGGCCGCGTGCTGCGCCCTCTCGCACTGCAGGCGCTGATGCAGGACGACGACGGCGTCACCGCCTCGCTCGACGACGGTGGCCACGTGCGCGCGCGTTTCGTCGTCGGCGCCGACGGCATGCACAGCGCCGTGCGCCAGGCCGCCGGCATCGCCTTTGCCGGCGCGACCTACGGCGAGTCGTTCGTGCTCGCCGACGTGCGCCTGGCCGCCGACGGCGCCGTGCCCGAGCGCGAGGTGATGCTGTTCTTCTCGCCGGCCGGCATGGTGGTGGTGGCGCCGCTGCCCGAGGGCCAGCACCGCATCGTGGCCACCTGCGACGAGGCGCCTGAACATCCGGACATCCTCTTCGTGCAGGCGCTGCTCGACATGCGCGGCCCGCAGGCACGGCGCGCGCGCGCCGAGGAACTGGTCTGGAGCTCGCGATTCCGCGTGCACCATCGCATCGCCGAACACTATCGCGCCGGCCGCGTGCTGCTGGCCGGCGACGCCGCGCACGTGCACAGCCCGGCCGGCGGCCAGGGCATGAACGCTGGCATCCTGGACGCGATGGCGCTGGCCGAAGCGCTGCAGCGCGCGCTCGCCGGCGACCTCGCGGCGCTCGACGACTACGGCCACTTGCGCCGGCCGGTGGCCGAGCAGGTGGTGGGCCTGGCGCACCGGCTGACGCGCCTGGCCACCGTGCCGCGCGCGTTGCGCCCGCTGCGCAACACGCTGCTCGCCACGCTGGCGCTCGTGCCGCGCGTGCGGCGCACGCTCGCCTGGCGGCTTTCGGGTCTGGTCTATCGCTGAGGTGCCCATGGACAAGTCGACCCCCTCGCTGGCGCCGTGGGCCTCGCCGCGCACGCCCCGCTGGCCCGCCACGCGCCGCACCAGCCTCCTGGCCGCCGCCGCCATCGCCCTGGCGGCGCTCGCCAACATCGCCATCGGCAGCGGCATCGCGCTGCTGGCCGGCGACATGCGGGCCCCGGCCATCGCGTCGAACGGCGAAGCCGCACCGCGCACCACCGGGGCCGCGGAGAACGGCTGAAGGGCCGACGCAGGCGCAACGCGGCCCCCGCGACGCCCGGCGGCAGCGGAGAGCCCGCCTTGCGCGGCGCCGCGCGACGCGCGACGCATGACCACCTGCCGCCGCGCCGCGCCGAGCCGGGTACGCTCGCGGCCGATGCACCACCACCCCGTTCCCGCCCGGCCCGCCGCCGTGCCTCACGTCGCGCCCCAGGCCGCACCGCTCGCCGGGCACACCGGCTCGGTCGTGCTCGTCGGCATCGTCGCGCTCGCGGTGGCGATGGGCATCGGCCGCTTCGCGTTCACGCCGCTGCTGCCGCTGATGTTGCGCGACGGCAGCCTGACGCCGGATGCCGGCGCGGAGTGGGCGGCGGCCAACTACGCGGGTTACCTGGCCGGTGCACTCACCGCCGCGCGCGTCGGCCGTGCGCCGCGGCGCGGGCTGCTCGCCGGCCTGGCCGGCATCGTGCTGACGACACTCGCCGTGGCCGCCGCCGGCGGCTGGGCCGGCGCGGCGCTGCGCTTCGCTTCCGGCGTCTTCAGCGCCTGGACGCTGGTGTGCGCGAGTGCCTGGTGCCTGGGCGAGCTGGCGCAGCGCGGGCGAGCGTCGCGCGGCGCGTGGATCTTCACCGGCGTCGGCGTCGGCATCGCCGCGGCCGGAGCGCTCGCGTGGTGGGGCGGGCGACAGAGCGCGGCGTTGCTGTGGCTCGAGATGGGGCTGCTGGCGGCGATCGGCTCGGCGGCCGTCGGCTGGGTGCTGCTGCGCGCGCGCTTCCACACCCCGCGTTGCGCCAACGACTCCCGTGGCGCCGGCAACTCACCCGCTGCGCCCGCCGCGGCGCCCTCTGCAACGACGACACGCGCGCCGCAGCCCGCGGGCGCCGGTCAGGGCGCACGTCAGGGCGCACGTCAGGGCGCACTCGTGCTGTGCTACGGCGCGATGGGCTTCGGCTACATCGCGCCGGCCACCTTCCTGCCGGCGATGGCCCGCGAGCAGGTCGACGATCCGCTCGTCTTCGGCCTCACCTGGCCGCTGTTCGGGCTGGCGGCGGCGGTCTCGGTGGCGGTTGCCGCGCGCTGGCTCGCCGCCTGGCCACGGCGGCGCGTGTGGGCGCTGGCGCACGCCGCGATGGCGCTCGGCACGGCGCTGCCCCTCGCCAACCTCGCCGGCCGTTCGCTCGCCGCGCTCGCCGCCTCCGCGCTGCTCGTCGGCGGCACCTTCATGGTGGCGACGATGGCCGGCCTGCAGCTCGCGCGTGAACAGCGGCCGGCGGACCCGACGCCGCTGCTCGCGCGCATGACGGCGTCGTTCGCCGCCGGCCAGATCGCCGGCCCGCTGCTGGTGCGCGCGCTCGTCGCCGCCGATCTCGGTCACCCGGCCGCCGTTGCCACGACGCTCGCGATCGCCACGCTCACCCTCGGTGCCACCGCGGCCTGGCTGTGGCGCGGCCCGGCCCCGCCCAGGAGAACCGATCGATGAACACCTCGCCTGCATCCCCCTTCCCCGCCACGCCGCCGGCCGAGCGCATCGGGCCGCCGGCGACGCTCGACGCCGAACAGCACGAGGCCGCGCAGGCGCTCATCAACGGCCCGCGCGGCGGCGTGTACGGGCCGTTCCGCCCGCTGCTGCACCGCCCGCCGCTGCTGCACGCGGTGGCCAGGGTGGGCGAGATGCTGCGCTACCAGGGCACGCTGCCCGACGCGCTGCGCGAGTGGACGATCTGCGTCGTGGCGCGCGAGCTGGCCAACGTCTTCGAGTGGCAGATGCACCGGCCGCTGGCCGAGAAGGCCGGCGTGCCGGCCGGGGCCCTGGCGGCGCTGGAAGCCGGCGCACCGTGGCCCGCCGACCTGCCCGCCGACCTCGCGCTCGCCGCCGCGCTGACGCGCGAGCTGCTCGCCACGCACGACGTGGCCGACGACCGCTTCGACGCGGCCCGCCGCGCCTGGGGCGACGCGGCGCTGGTGGAGCTGCTGACGCTGGTGGGCTACTTCGCGATGGTGTCCTGGCTGATGAACGTGGCGCGCACGCCCGGGCCGGCGAAGGCCTGAACCACGCCGCGCGCAGCGCGACAGCCGGTTTCAAACGACACGGACCGGCGGCGGCCGGGAAACGGACGCGTAAGGCACCGCGCCTGCAATGGGCGGCAAACGGGGCCTCGGGTCCCGGCGCTGCGTGGCCGCCTGCCGCGCCGGTGCCCGCACAGGGTCATCGCGTTGCGCCGGAGATGCCGCGAGCCACCCCACCCAAAGGGAGCGTCGTCTCACATGGACCAGTTGCGCGCCATCCGCGTCTTCCTCAAGGTCGTCGAGCAGGGCAGCTTCGCCGGCGCGGCGCGCGTGCTCGACCTCTCGCCCGCCGTGGTCACGCGCCTCGTCGCCGAGCTCGAGGGGCACCTGCACACGCGGCTCTTGAACCGCAGCACGCGCAGCGTGGCGCTGACGCAGGCCGGCGAGTCGTACGCCGAACGCACGCGTTCGCTGCTGGTCGAGCTCGACGAGGCCGACGCCGAAGCGCAGTCGGGCAGCACGCGGGTGCAGGGGCACCTGCGCGTGCAGGTGCCGCCGTCGTTCGCGGTGCACCAGCTGGCGCGCGCGCTGCCGCATTTCCACGCGCAGTACCCGGACGTCTCGCTCGAGCTCGTCGCCACCGGCCCGGTGGCCGGCGTCGACGACACGAGCGACATCTCGATCATCTTCGCCGGCGGCTTCGAGGTCGAGGGCGAGTTCGTCGCGCGGCCGCTGGCGCGCTCGGAGCTGCTGCTGTGCGCATCGCCCGAGTACCTGGCGCGCAAGGGCCGGCCCGTGCGGCCCGCCGACCTGGAGGCGCTCGACACGCTGATCCCGCCGATCGCGCAGGCGCGGCGCGGCATCACGTTCCACCGCGCGGCGCTGGCCGACGAGCCGCGCCAGTCGATCACCGTGCGCCCTGCGGCGCCGGTGGTCAGCAGCATGCAGCTCGACGCGGTGTACGCCGCGGCGCTGGCCGGCATGGGCATCGCCGGGCTGCCTTCGTTCATGGCCGAGCAGCCGCTGCGCGAAGGGCGCCTGACGCACGTGCTCGACGACTGGCACGTCGCGACGTTCTCGCTGCACGTCGGGCTGCCTTCGCGGCGCCACGTGCCGGCGCGCACGCGCGCCTTCCGCGACTTCCTGCTGCAGGCCTACGGCCGCGACCCCGACGCCGACCCCTGGCTCGCCGCGCTCGGCGCCGTGCCGCCGGGGCTGGCGATCGGCTCGCCCGGCCCGGGCTTTCAGGTCGCGCGCATCCCGAGCTGACCGGCCTTCGCGGCCGGTGGAGCTGCCGGGGGAACGGACGGGTGAACGGCCCGCGTGGCGGCCGGCGCGCCCGGTGCGGCCGCGGTGGCCGCCACCGCGGGCGCACCCGGCGCACCGCGCACCTGCTCGTCCAGCAGCAGGGCCACGTGGCCCCACAGCCCGAAGAACGCCAGATGCACGGCCCCGACGACGAGCCGAAGGCCGGTGCGCTGCGCCATCACTTCATCGCCAGGACGCTGGCGCCCATCAGCGCGCGCTGACCGGCGACGCGGATCGACTCCAGCTGCGCCGGCGTCGCCTCGGGGATCGGCAGCTCGCCGTGCACGATGAGGCCGAGCCTCTTCGCCTCGAGCGTCTCGGCGACGACCTGCACGCGCGCCTTGCCCGGCTGGAAGCCGAGGCCGGCGATGCGCTGCGCGTCGTGGTCGTTGCGCGCGATCAGGCCGGCCTGCGACGCGGCGATCGTCTCGGCGGCCACCTCGGCACGCGACTTCTGCGACACGAAGCGCTCGATCTCGGGGGCCGGCGTGGCCTCCTGCGCGAAGGCGCCGGTGGCGCCGAACAGGGCCGCGCTCGCAGCGGCCAGGACCAGCTTCTTGCTGAACATGGTGGATCTCCTTGGATGAAACGGAAGTGAAGGGTGGGGGACACGGGTGATGGAAGGGACCGCGCCGCCGCGCGCTTCGCGTGCCCGAAGAGGTCTTCGTGCACCCGCTGCGCCGCGGCCGGCTTCGTTGAACCGTCCATGCCGTTCGATTCATCGATGGGCTGCACTGTAGGCAGCGTGCACCTCGGGAAAAAGCAGCCGCGCGCGAACGAAGCGTTGCGCGCATCGAAACGATTTCAACCGCAATCGCACGCACACCGGTGCGAAACGCCTTCGCAACGACGACGGCGCCCAATGCCTGCACTGACCTGCGGAGCACCCGCGGCAGCACGGAGACCAGCACCATGGCCACGACGCACACCGACACGCACGCGAGCGGCGCCACGCGCCAGGCGCACGAGCTGCGCTTCGCCTCCCTGTTCGACGAGGGTCGCGGCCTCGCCTTCCCGTGCGACGCCGACGGCCGCGTCGACCTCGACGCGCTGAGCGAGCGCGCACGCCGCAACTACTTCTTCGCGCGCGGCCTCGTCGGCCGCGACTTCGCCTACCCGAGCGTGCGTCGCACGCACTGAGTCGCACCCTGCCCCCGCGAACCCGCCCGCACCCGCACCGAGGAGAACCACCGTGATCCGCCCCATCCCCACACAACGCCACTGGCTGCGGCGCGCCGCCGACGCCGTGCACGACTACCTGGCCGAGCGCGCCGCGCAACGCGCGCTGCACGAGCTGGACCGCCGCACGCTGGCCGACATCGGCCTCGATGCGAGCGAGGTCACGTCGGTGGCCGCCGAGTCGTCGGCGCACGCCAGCCTGACGCGGCTGCGCATCGTCGCAGCGACGGCGCATGTCTGAGCACCGCCACCCCGCACCGGCCCTGGCCCGCCGCACCACGGCGCTTTCGGCCGAGGACCTGAACACCTGAGTGCGGCCCGCCGCAGGCGCACGCTGGCCGGGCCCGCCCGAACGAACGAACCTGGAGATCCCGATGGGCAAGACCTGGGAAGAGATCGCCGAAGCCAACGACCGGCGCGCGCACCGCGCCTTCGTGCTGGCCGGCGTCGTGCTGACGTTGGGCATCCTCGCCGCCGCCATGCTGGCCGCCACGCCGCTATGAAGCGCGACCCGATCGACCTCGACGCCTCGCTGGTGCTGCCCGACGGCCGGCACCTCGCCTACCGCGTCTACGGCCATGCCCGCGGCAAGCCGATCCTCTTCTTCCACGGCTTCCCGGGCAGCCGGCTGCAGGCGGCGTTGCTGCACGAGCCGGCGCTGCGCCTGGGCCTGGCCCTCGTCACGTTCGACCGGCCGGGCTTCGGCCGTTCGGACCCGGCGCACGCGCCGGCCGTGGACGACGTGATCGCCGACGTCGGCGATCTCGCCGACCACCTGGGGCTGAAGCGCTTCGGCGTCATCGGCGCCTCTTGCGGCGGGCCGTACGCGCTGGCCACGGCGCGGCTGATGCCGCACCGCGTGTCGGCAGTGGGGCTGCTGGCCGGCATCGGGCCGATGAACCGGCCCGAGCTGCGCGGCGGGCAGCTGCCGCTGCTGCGCGCGCTGTTCGGCCTGGCGCGCGTGCACCCGATGCTCGCGAGCCCGCTGCTGGCGCTGGACGGTGCCCTCTTCCGCAGCCGCCCCGAACGCGCCGTGCAGGCCCTCGCGTCGATGCTGACGCCGCCCGATCGGCTGCTGCTGGAGAGCAACTCGTTCGTGCGCCAGACCTTCGCCGCCGACCTGGCCGAGGCCTACCGGCAGGGCATCGCCGGCGCGATGGGCGAAGCACAACGCATCGCGCGGCACTCGGCGGTTTCGCTGCGCGGCGTGGACGCGCCGGTGCACGTGTTCCAGGGTGCTCACGACCGCCACGTGCCGCCGGCGATGGCGCGCTTCATGGCGGCGCGGCTGCCCGGCGCGGTGCTGCACGAGCGGCCCGACGAAGGGCACCTGTCGATCGTCGTGCACGCGTTCGAGGAGTGCGTGCGCGAGGTGCTCCGGTACGCGTGAGAGCGGGCCAGCGTCCGCGAGTCGCGCTGACAAGGGTCGGCGCGCGCTCCCGCCAGCACCTCGCCGACAGGCAACTGCGGCGGCACGCCACCTCCGTGACCTCCACTACCTTCGAGCGGCGCTGCAGACCGCCCGATTGCGCTCGCAGGGCCCCTTGCCCAAGAGCGCTCCGAACACCGCTGCGCCAGGCACTCCACTCACCAGTAGAAGACTGACTCCGGTACCGCCACCTCCGTCGTAACGAGCCTCGGAAGGCCCGAATCCCTGAACACGAGGCGCGTCACCAGCCCGTGACCACCGATCACGAGCGTCTTTCCACCGCGAAGCTGCGTCGCCACATGGCCCAGGCTTTCGAAGGGCATGTCTGCCGCAGGCGTGGAGCGTCCGGCAACCGGGTCGTAGATCTCTACGGACCGCAGCGACTTCCTCGCGAGGTCGTCGGGCAATCCAGGGCCGAAGTAGTACCAGGCCGCCCCGCCGGCCACCAGTACCTGACCGTTCGGAAGCACCGAGGCCGAGTGCCGGAACCTCCCGCCTGACACTGACGTCACGGACCAAGTGTTGGTTGCCGGGTCATACAGCTCCGCCGGCGATGCCCAGTCACTCTCGACCGAACGCAACGCCATGTTCCACGTCGGTCGTACACCCCCGACCACCAGAACCCTGCCGTCACGCAACAAGGTCGCCGTATGCTGGGTTCGATCGACATTCATCTGTGCTGTCTGCGACCACGTGTTCGTTGCGGGATCGTAGATGTCCGCAGTGGTCTCGGCCGCCCCGCCGACCACCACCATCCTTCCGTCGGCAAGCAGCGTGGCCGTGTGAAGGGTCCGCCCCGTCGACAGGCTTCCCGCCGACGACCAGTTGCTAGACCGCGGGTCGTAGCGCTCCGCGCTTGCCAACACAGTGCCGGTCTGTCCCGCAAGATCCCGGCCGCCGACCACCAGGACGCCGCCATCGGCCAGGAGAGTTGCCGTGTGTTCACGGCGAACCGTCGACATGCTTGCGGCGACCGACCACGCGCCGGTCGATGGGTCGAACAGCTCGACCGTCGACACCCTGCCACCCGCGACCATGACCCGCCCGTCGGCCAGCAGCGTGGCCGAGTAGCCGCCGCCGTGGTCGCTCGGCATCGCTGCCGCCGCAGACCAGCGGTGCGTTGAGGGATCGAAAACTTGCGCGTTGCGGCCGCTGAGCGCGAGGACCCTGCCGTCCTGCAGAACAACAGCGGCATCGGCAAAGTTGCCCCCGTCGGGGCTTGGCGCGGGAGACCAGGCGGCCGCGACGATGACCAGTGGGGCCTCTACCGTCACCGATTCCAGGCTTGCCACGATCGTCGTGGTGCCGAGCGCAAGTCCGCGGACCTCACCCGGCCTCGGGCCAAGCGAGACCGCTGGTGAGGTCGAGGTCCACACAACCTGCCCTGTCAAGTCGGTAGTCGTTCCATCGGTGTACGTGCCAGTCGCGGTGAGTGGGGTAGCAATGCCAATTCCTGCATAAGCCGGAGCCGGCGTGATGGCAAGGAACTGAAGGACGGGCCTCGTGACTCGCAAGGTGGCACTGCCCGAAACCGAGCCTGATGCGGCGCTCACCTGCGTTGAGCCCTCGCCCACGGACTGAGCGAGCCCAGTGGCCGGATCCAGGACAGCCACTTCGGGCGCGGACGATGTCCAGCGCACACTGCGGGTCAGGTCAACGACGCTGCCGTCGCTGAACAGGCCCATGGCCGTGAACTGCTGGCTCCGTCCACGGGGCACGGTCGACGCTGCCGGCGTCACTTCGATGGACTCCAGTTGCTGCGGGGAATTCGCCCCCTGGCCGCAGCCTCCGATCGCGACCACCACCACCACGATGGCCCATGAACGAAGACAGGACAATGCGCTGCTCGACATGCTCACTCACCGTCCTGAACAATAGTCTTCCCTGAGCGCCACAAGGGGCCCCTTCAAGCCGTAGCCGCCAGCCAGTCCTGATCTGGATCAAGCCCAGGCGACCAAGCACCCCCAAAGAAGCGTGTGCCGCCGGGACGCCACGATGCGCAGGCTGCCGGCGCGCAACTGCCCGGTGGTTGGGCAGCCATCGCAGGACGAGGCAGTTCAACGTGATGTCGTGTTCGCGGCACACGCCGATCGCCGGAGCGCCGTGTGAATGCGCGCTCAGCCCCCCTTCCGCCCCGGCAGCACCCACCACAGGTGCACCAGGAACACCGCCGTCGACCCGATGAACACCGCCCACTGCGCCGCCGGCGGCCAGGTGGGGAACCACGCGAACAGCCACGCGAACGGCGCCGCGCCGAAGGTCGTCGAGAGCACCACCTGCACCAGGGTCGTCCGCTCGCTGAACAAGCCCAGCGCATACGACAGCACGTCCACCGGAAACGTCATGCGCAGCGAAATCAGCGAGAGCATGCGGTGGCGCGGGTGCACCAGGCGGTCGATGTTGGCGTGCCGCTGCACGGCCGGGAAGTGCACGAGGATCCAGCCGCGCGCCCAGCGGCCGAGCAGGAACGAAGCAGCCGAGCCGGCGATCCAGCCCGCCAGCAGCAGCGCCGCCGTCCACGCCGGCCCGTAGGCCAGCACCGCCAGCGGCACCAGCGGCAGGTTGCTCGCCATCGGCAGCACCACGGCCACCGCCGAGGTCGCGAAGAAGACGAGAACGCCGGCCACGGGATGCGAGCTGAGCACCTGCTGGATCGGCTCGGCATAGTGCCGCGCCAGCCACAGGCCGCCGCCGAAGAGCAGCAGCACCCACAGGCCCGAGCGGAACGCCGGGCCCAGCTGGCGCCAGCCCAGCGCGCGGCGCAGCAGCGGCGACGCGGGCGGCGCCGGCGCCACCGGTGGCACCGGATCGGGGCCGCCGCCCTGCGCGCCGATCGACTGCGCCACGGGCGGCTGCTCAGCGCGGGAAACGCTCGCGCAGCTTCAGCTTCCAGAACTTGCCCGTGCTCGTGCGGGGTATCGCGTCGATGACCTCGTAGCGCTCGGGCAGCTGCCACTTCGCGAAGGCGCCGCCGGCCAGCAGGTGCGCGTTCAGCTCCGCCGGCGTGGCGCTCTGCCCCGGCTTGAAGACGATGCAGGCGAGCGGCCGCTCGCTCCACTTCTCGTCGGGAATGGCGATCACCGCCGTCTCGGCGATGGCCGGGTGCGCCATCAGCGCGTTCTCCAGATCGACCGAGCTGATCCACTCGCCGCCGCTCTTGATGAGGTCCTTCGTGCGGTCGGTGATGCGCACGATGCCGAGCTCGTCCATCGTGGCCACGTCGCCGGTGCGCAGCCAGCGCGAGCCGTCGGCGTCGTCGACGAACTTGTCGGCCGTGACCGGCACGCCGAAGTAGGAGCCCGTGATGAACGGGCCGCGCACCTGGATCTCGCCCATCGTCCGGCCATCCATCGGTGCGTCGGTGCCTTCGTCGGTGCGGATGCGCACGTCCACCAGCGGCGCCGGCGTGCCCGCCATCGCCGCGCGGCGGTAGCGCTCGTTCACGTCGGCATCGACGAGCTCGGCGCGCGGGTAGCTGATCGTCGCCACCGGGCTCGTCTCCGTCATGCCCCAGCCCTGCAGCAGCCACACGCCGTGCCGGTCGAAGGCACGGATCAGCGACTCCGGCACCGCCGCCCCGCCCACCAGCGAACGCATGCCCTTCGGCAGCTTCCAGCGCCCGGGCTGCTCCGCGAGCGCACGCTCGTAGGCCTGGATCAGGCCGAGCCAGATCGTCGGCACGCCGAGCGAAAGCGTCGGCGGCTCGAGCTGCATCAGGTCGAGCAGGTCGTCGGGGTGCAGGTGCGGCCCCGGGAACACCGTCTTCGCGCCGAGCATCACGGTGGCGTACGGGATGCCCCAGCAGTTGGCGTGGAACATCGGCGTCACCGGCAGCAGCACGTCGGAGCCCTTCAGGCCCCAGTGGTCGCCGATGCTGCCCATCAACGTGTGCAGCACGGTGCTGCGGTGCGAATAGACGACGCCCTTCGGGTGGCCCGTCGTGCCCGACGTGTAGCACATCGCCACCGCGTCGTCCTCGCCGTGCGGCGCATAGCTGAACGAGGCCGCATCGGCGCGGTCGAGCAGCGCCTCGTAGTCGTCGAAGTCCTTCGACACGGGCGCGCCGGAGAACGGGAACACGATGACGCGCTCGAAGCGGTGCGCTTGCGCGAACTTCTCGTAAAGCGGCAGCAGCACGTCGTCGACGACGATGAAGCGGTCGCCGGCGTCGTG
>JAHCKS010000066.1 GCA_026125665.1 Rubrivivax sp. | reverse complement strand
GCACCCAGCGCGGCATGCCCGGCCACAGCGCCAGCAGCAACCCCCGCAGGAAGCCGAACCAAGGCCGCGGCGTCATCGGGCCGCGGCGGATCGGCGGCGCCGTCGCGCCGGGGTCGATCGCCAACGCGTCGAGGCTCGTCTGCAGGGTCTTCATCGCGTCCTCACCGCCTTGTTCGCCTTGTTCGCCTTGTTCGCCTTGTTCGCCTTGTTCGTCCGATCGCCGGCCCGCACTCTTCGGCTTCTCCGCTAGCGGCCGGGCGGCAGCGCGTAGGCCCAGGTCTCGCTCAACGTGCGCTCGCCCAGGCGCAGGTAGGCCCGCAGCTCCACCGCGCGCGCCGGGTCGATGCGGTGGAAGTCCACCGTCACGCGCCAGCCGCCGGCGACGGCGTTGCGCTGCGCCACCGCCTTCAGCCCGCGCACGTTGTCGTTGCCGCTGACCACGGCTTCGACGCCGTCGGCGGTCTCCGGCGGCAGGCCTGCAAGTGCCGGGCCCACGAAGTCGACCTGCAGCTGGTGGTGCTCGCGCTCGCCGCGCTGCGTTTCATGGCGCCAGCCGTGGCCGCGGCGCGACTGGGCCACCCAGGCGCCGGGCGGCTGCGCCAGGCCTTCGCCGCCGAAGTGCACGCGCCACGCCACCTCCAGCGGCGGGCCGCCCGGCGCGGGCAGCCGATCCGGCACCCACCAGGCGCCGATGTTGTCGTGTGTCTCGTCGGGGGTGTGGAACTGCAGCAGCTGGATGCGGCCGGGGCCCCAGTCCGACAGAGGCTCGACCCAGGCGCTCGGCCGGCGGTCGTAGCGCGTCTCCAGGTCCTCGTAGCTCGCGAACGCGCGGTCGCGCTGCATCAGGCCGAAGCCGCGCGGCGTGCCCGCGGTGGCGAACGAGGTGACGAAGACGCCGGCCGGGTTCGTCAGGGGCCGCCAGAGCCACTCGCCGCCGGAGGACTCGCCCAGCGCCACCTGCAGGCCGTCGGAGTCGTGCACCTCGGGGCGGTAGTCGTCGGCGGCCGGCTGCGTCTCGCCGGCCAGGAACATGCTCGTCAGCGGCGCGATGCCGAGCATGACCACCGGCGCACGCAGGTGGATGCGGGCGCGCACGTCCACGGTCGTCGTGGCGCCGGGCCGAACGACGAACTCGTAGGCGCCGGTGGCGCGCGGGCTGTCGAGCAGCGCGAAGAAGCGCAGCGCCCGCGCACCGGGCGCGGGCCGCTCCAGCCAGAAGGCGGTGAAGGCGGGGAACTCCTCGCCGGCACCGCCGGCAGCGCCGACGCTGTCGATGGCCAGCCCGCGCGCCGACAGGCCCCAGGCGAGCCCGGCACCGACGGCGCGGAAGTAGCTCGCGCCGAGGAAGACGACGACCTCGTCGTGCCGCGCCGGGTCGTTCAGCGGGAAGTGCGCGCGCCAGCCGGCGGCACCGGCCACCGGCAGGCCGGGGGCCGGGCCGTCGTTGCGGAAGGCCTCGGCCGGCACGGCCAGCGGCCGCACCTGCGCCCCTTGCGGGCCGGGCACGATCTCGTGCAGCCTGAGCGGCCGCACGTTGCCGCGCCCGAGCGGGAAGAACTGCACCTGGAACGGCAACCCGGCGTCGCGCCACAGCGCCTGCTCCGGGCGGAAGCGCACGGCGCGGTATTCGTCGTAGGTCAGCGCGGCCAGCCGCGCGTCGACCGGCGGCACCGCGTGCGGCCGGCCCGCCAGTGCGGCGGCCTCGCGGGCGACGTCGTCGAAGCCGAACGCGCGGGCACCACCGGGCAACGCCAGCAGCAGCAGTGCCAGCAGCGCCGGCAGCCACGGTGCCCACGGCACCACGTTCGCCGCCGGCAGCCGGCCCGGCACCAGCCGCCCTGCGGGGCGCCACGGGCGGGCGAAGGGGAGTCCGGTCATGCGCGGCATTGCAGCAGAAGCGACACGGCCTTTCCGGCCAGGGGCTGTGTGTGGGCAACGGTTGGCTGGCGCCGGCCCACGCGGGCGGCCCGGCCAACTGCCGACAACGCGGGCGCGCGCCGGGCGCATGACAACCACGGGCCGGCGCACGCGAAACAAGTTGTGACCGCGCCCGCGCCGGTCGGCTAGATTGCCGCGGCCGGCGAGCCCCGGCCCACCCCACTCTCCCGGAGGACCGACCGATGCCCGCACCGCTGATGAACCTCGACGACGTGCAGTTCGACGACATCGAGGAGAACGGCTACTACACCTCCAAGCGCGGCCAGATCAGCGACCACATCGGTGCGCGCCAGCTCGGCTACAACCTGACGGTGCTGCCGCCGGGCAAGGCGCAGTGCCCGTTCCACAGCCACCACGGCGAGGAGGAGATGTTCCTCATCCTCGAAGGCGAGGGCGAGCTGCGCTTCGGCGAGCAGCGCTACCCGCTGCGCCGGCACGACGTGATCGCCTGCCCCACCGGCGGCGCCGAGGTCGCGCACCAGATCATCAACACCGGCCGCACGACGATGCGCTACCTGGCGCTGTCCACGCGCGCCACGCTCGATGCCTGCGAGTACCCCGACTCGCAGAAGGTGCTGGTGGTCAGCGGCGGCCCCGGCGAGCCGGGCCTGCGCAAGATGTTCCGCGCCGAGGCGACGGTGCCCTACTACGACCGGGAGAAGGTCTGAAGAACGGTGTGCGTGAATGAACCTGCTGCGCGCCCCGATCGCAGGCCTGCGCTCCTCGCCGCACGCCGGCAGCGCTGCGGTGCTCGACGTGAGATCGGGGCGCTCGCGACGGCTCCTTCACACCTTCCGAGCATCCCAGGCCCGTGGCTGCGCCCGGCGCTCGCGGAGAAGCAGTGAGCGGCCCACGATCGTGGCGCGCCGGGCCGACGCCGTGGGGCCGCTCAGGGCTTGGCACCCGAACACACGACGAAGGTCCGAACGAACGTCACCGTCGCCGCCGCGCCTCGGGTGCCAAGCCCTGAGCGGCCCCCCGCGGCCTCGGACTTGCGCGCCGCCGTCCGGCGTCAAGCAAGGTTCAGCTTCTTGCGAGGCGAGGGCGAAAACGGGAGCGGGCCGCGCCGACCGCCGGGAAGACCGGCGGCCGACACGGCCCGCAAGGGGTTGCGCCACGCTCGTCACGCGAACCGGCGCACGACCCGTGCGTCGGCGGCGCACCGCGTCAACGCGCGGCCAGCACGGCGGCCGCTTCACGCGCCGGTTGGCGCGACAGCGCGAACGAACCGCTGTCCTCGCCGGTGAACGCGGTGCGATCGGCCAGGCTCGTGCCCAGCAGCTCGGCGCGCACGTCGGCGCGCGACTTCAGGCTTTGCGCGGCGGCCATGTGGTTGTAGCTCGTGGACCAGCGACGCATGAAGCCGGTGCGCTTGGCGTCGGCCAGCTCGGCCTGCACCTGCGCACGCGTGACCGTGCTGGTGGCCGGCTGCGGGTACTCGTAGGTCGCTTCCTGGGCGAATGCCGCGGTGCCCAGCGTGGCGAGGGCGGCGGTGGCGATGACTTGGGAGAGCTTGACGTTCATGACAGGTGCCTTCGTGGGTTGAGGGTTGACGTCGTTTCTTGCGACGTGAAGGCATTGTTCGAAGCGCACCCGAGCGTGGGCGAACGGCGGGATTACAAGTTCGTCATCTGTCGGGCCGGGCTGTAAGGAACCGGTCAGGCGCGGGCACTCCGGATCGAGGCGGCGGCCTCGCCGGCGGCCCCGTCGACGGCACAATGCACGGCCAACTCCTCAGGTCGGCCGTTAGGCCCTCGAACTCCCGATGTCCCTGCTGTCCGCCGCCGCCACCGCCTGGCTCGTCATCCTCGTGCTCGCCATCGCCAACGGCGCGCTGCGCGAAGCCGTGCTCGTGCCGCGCCTGGGCCTCCTGGCCGGGACGGTGACGAGCGGCGTGCTGCTGATCGCCGCCGTGTTCGCCGTTGCGTTCGCGCTCGTCGCGTGGCGCCGGCCCCTCGGCGGCGCGCAGGCATGGTGGATCGGCGTCGGCTGGCTCGCCGCGACGCTCGTCTTCGAGTTCGGCTTCGGCCGCTTCGTGCAAGGCAAGCCCTGGCCCGAGCTGCTGGCGGCCTACACGTTCAAGGACGGCAACCTGTGGCCGCTGGTGCTCGTGGCGGTGCTGCTGGCGCCGACCCTCGGCCTGCACGCCGTGGGCGGCCGCGCAGCACCGCCGGAGTGACGGCATGGCCGGCATCTTGTCCTGCAGCGGCCGCTGCGCGACGATCCGCCGCGGCGGCACGAACCGCCGCCGGCGACCGGCCGGACGAACCGCCGGAGGAGCGGGCCCATGAAGAAGAACTGCCGGGCGTCGGGCCGCGGCGCACGTCGGGCATGCGGCGCCATCGCCTTGGCGCTGGTGCCTTTCACCTTGGGTCTGCCCTGGCCGGAGGCTGCCCTGGCACAGCCCGGGCCACCGAACGCGACGCCGCCGGGCCTTGCCGGCTCGGCGCCGGTGGCGCCGCCGCGCGGCATCGAGCCCGCGGAGCTGGAGCGACGGCGCCAGTGGCAGCGCGAGATCGCCGCAGTGCGCGCGCCGAAGGCCGGCTGCTTCACGGCCACCTACCCGTCCACGCAGTGGCGCGAAGTGGCCTGCTACAAGCCTTCGCCGCATCCGAACCAGCCCCGTGACCGCGGCGGCGCCGGGCCGTTCAACGTCGGTGGCGGCAACCACGTCACGGCGCAGAGCGCGGCCACCATCCGCTCGGCCACCGGCAGCTTCGACAGCGTGACGCCGGCCACGGTGGCGGCTTCCGGGCCGGTGCCGGGGTTCGGCACCGCACCCGACGCCTTCTCGCTGCAGATCAACTCGAAGCCTTCGCCGGCCGGCTCGCCGGCCTCCTGCGCGCCGCCCGCCTGCAACGGCTGGCAGCAGTTCATCTACTCGCAGTACCAGGGGGTGCCGCACCCGCGCATCTTCATCGAGTACTGGCTGCTGGGCCACGGCACGCCGTGCCCGGCGGGTTGGAGCGCCGCCACCAGCACCGACTGCTACAAGAACAGCCCCGCCGTCTTCGCGCCGGCCGTGACGGCCGCCGAGCTGCCGTTCGTCTCGCTCACGGGCGAGGCCGGCACCGGCGGCGCGCCGGACCGCGTGGTGCTGACCACGGCCGGTGGCACGGCGACGATGGCGACGTCGCCGAGCGAGATCGGCCTTGGCGCAAGCTGGAACACCGTGGAGTGGAACGTCGTCGGCGACTGCTGCTTCGCGCGCGTCGACTTCAGCCCGGGCACGTCGATCACCGCGCGCATCACGGTCAACGACGGCACCGGCAACCCGCCCGCCTGCGTGGCGCAGGGCTTCACCGCCGAGACCAACAACCTCGACTTCGGCCCGGCCGCGCCGGCGGCCTCGGGCGTGGGGCCGGCGCTGATGTTCATGCAGAGCCTGCCCGGCGGAAGCCTGCCGGGCAACTGCGCCGCCGCGGTGAGCATCGGCGACACGCACCTGCGCACCTTCGGCGGCCTGTTCTACGACTTCCAGGCCGCCGGCGACTTCGTGCTGGCGCAGGTGGACCCCGGCTTCGTCGTGCAGGCGCGACAGGTGTCGGGCGCGCCGAACTGGCCCGACACCTCGGTGAACCAGGCCGTCGCCGCGCGCCTGGGCGCCGCCCGGGTGGCGATCTGCGCGGTGCCGCAGACACGGGTCTTCGTCGACGACAAGGCGGTGGAGCTGGCCGACGACGGCAAGCCGCTGGCGCTGCCCGACGGCGGCGCCGTCTGGCGCCGCGGCAACGCCTACTTCGCCCGCGGCCCCGGCGGCGACTCGCTGCGCGCCGAGGTCATGGCAACGTCGCAGATGCGCTGGATCAACGTCGGCGTGGGCCTGGGCCGCTGGCCGACGAAGGTGGCCGGCGTGCTGGCCAACGCCGAGGGCGATGCGAACAAGATCGCCACGCGCGACGGCACGGTGCTGGCGAACCCGTTCCCGTTCGACGAGCTGTACGGCCGCTTCACCGAGAGCTGGCGCGTCGCGCGGGGCGAGTCGATGCTCGCAGCCTGCGGCGAGACCCCGGGCGCCGCGCCGGCCGTGCCGAAGCGGCCGTTCTACGCGAAGGACCTGGATCGCAAGGACCGCGAGCGCGGCCTGGCCGCGTGCGCCGCCGCAGGCGTGAAGGGCGAAGCGCTTCTGGAGGCCTGCGTGCTCGACGTGGCCGTCATCGGCCACGAGGCCGCCGCCCAGGTGTTCGCCGGCCTCGCCGAACCGGCGGTCGTCGGCAGGCCGGTGGGCGGCGAGAGGGGCCCGTGGTTGGTGGCCGTGCAGCGGTGGTGGCCGTGGCTGCTGCTCCTCGTCGTGCTGGCGCTGGCCGCGCTCGTCCTGAAGCGGCGGCGCAACGCACATTGAACGGGCCACCGGGCATCGGCCCGGGCCCGTTCGAGCCCCGGATGCCCGCGCGTACGGGCCCTAGCGTCCGACCTTCATGAGCGGCAGATCGCCCAGCGGATCGGGTGCCACGAGCTGCGGTGTCTGCGGCCCGGTGCGCCTGTCGCGCAGCTTCTCGACCATCGGGCGAGCCGCCTCGAAGGCTTCGGCGAGCGAGACGACGCCGTCGCGGTTGGCGTCGGAGGCGCCGTCCAGCGCCTGCAGCAGCGCGAAGGTGAACAGGCCGTGTTTGCCCGGCGGGTACTCCTGCGACTCCTCGTCGGCCTTCGAGGCCACGACGAGCGAGAACTGCGACGCGGCCGAGCGCTTCATCAGCGAGTGCGGCTCGAAGCGGCCCTCGATGCTGCGCGCCTGGCAGGTGTCGACGATGAGCAGGCGCCGCCCGGCGGTGGCGCGCAGCGCGTCGAAGAAGGTCGTCCACGGCAGCAGCGAAGGCAGCGCACGCGGCGCCTTGTCCAGCGCCTGCAGGTCTTCGGCGCGCACGTCGCGAGGAACGAAGTAGTAGTTGCCGGCGGCGTCGCTGACGCCGTGCGAGGCGAGGAAGACCACCGACGTGTCCTGCGGCCGCGCCTCGCGCAGGAACTCGAGCGCGCGCTGCACCTCGGCACGGTCGGGCTTGATGTCGCTGCCGTCGGTGAGCAGCCGCACGTGCACGCGCGCGTACTGGCCGCCGGCGCGGACCTGCAGTGCCTTGGCCAGCTCCTCGGCGTCGCGCACGGCGTAGGCCAGGTGCATCTTCTCCGGCAGCCGCGGAAAGGCGTTGATGCCCACGGCCAGCACGTAGAGGTCGCCCGGCGGTTGCACGACGCGCGTGCCTTCGGGCACGGCGACGAAGGCCTCGGCCACGCCCATGGCCGTGCCGTTGAAGGCCTCGACGCGGATGCGGTTCACGCGTTCGGGCAGGTCGATCACGAGCCGGCGCGTGAACTGCCGCGCGTCGCGCTCGCTGACGCGGCGCTCGGCGGCCGGCGTGACCGGGATGTTGTTGACGAAGACGGTGAGGTCGCGCATCGGCAGGCCGGTGCTCTCGGCGCGCAGCTCGAGCGAGGCGCGCGAATTGCCGTCGGGCCCGGCGCCCACTTCCATCGTCGTCAGCCGCAGTCGCGGCGGCGCGATGTCGGCGAGCTTGCCGATCTCGAAGTCCGCCCCCAGCGCGCCGAGCGCGGCCTTGCGCTGCGCGGCGCTGCCGGTCGTCGCGCGGAAGGCGGCGGCCACCGCGTCGGGGCGGTAGAGGATGCGGTCGAACTGCACCGCGCGGTGGAAGTCCGGCGCCAGGTCGCGGCCGCGGTTGACGTGCCAGCCGACGAAGTTGTCGCCGGCCACCGAGGACATGTAGTAGCCGTCGGGCACCCAGGCGATCCAGTCGCGGCCGTTGCGGTGCGGGAAGTAGGCCACCTCCTCGCGCCCGTCGCTCATGCGGTACCAGCGCAGCGTGCCGTCGGAAAGCGCGGCCACCGCGAGCCGCCCGTCGCGGCTGACGTTCACCGCATTCGCCACGGCGGGCAGCTTCACGCTCCACCGCTCGCGTGCCTCGGCGTCGAGCAGGCGCAGCGCCCACTCCGTGCCCAGCAGCACCGCACGCTGAGTCGGCGCCAGCGCATAGCTGCGGGAAAGCTCGTACTCGTCGAGCTTCGGCGCGCGGCCGTTGATCTTCGGCGCGAAGCTGTCCTTCCAGCCCTCCACCACGAGCCCCGGTGCCTGAAGCACCGGCGCCGCGAGCTCCGCCTTCGGCGCGGCGTCGAGCCGCTGGTCGCCTGGCAGCAGCGGCGAGAAGCTGTGCACGGCCGCGCCGCCCTGCGCCGCCGCCCCGCCGCGCCCCTGGCGCGGATAGCGCACCACGGCGCCGTCTGCCGAGAGCTCGATGCGCCCGTGCGCCGCGCTGAAGTCGAGGATCTCGGGCCCGCGCCAGGCGATGCGCCGCCCGGCCGCGTCGATGATGCCGAGCCCCGGGTCCTCGGCGGCGAAGGCGATGGCACCCCCGGGCATCTGCTGCACGTCGGTGATGCGGTTGTCGGCCAGCAGGACGGGCCGCATCGCGCCCCGACCGCCATCGTCCCAGCGATAGACCGGGTTGGCGCCGCTGCCGCGGTAGTCGCCACCGGCCACGAGGTAGCGGCCATCGGACGACCAGGCCACCGAGAGCAGGTTCACCTGGTCGCGCAGCCCGTCGAGGGCCGGGCGGAAAGCCTCGGCGAGGTCACGCGCCTGCAGCACCGTGACCACCGGCGCGTCGACGAAGCCCACGGCGATCAGGCGGCCGTCGGGCGAGAAGCGCAGGCTCGAGGGTTTCGTGCCGCCCTGCAGCTGGCGCCGGCCGAGCAGCGCCAGCTCGCGCGTGTACAGGCGCACGCGCCCGTCGAGCCCGACGACGGTGAGCAGCCCGTCGGAAGGCCGCTCGTCGATCTCCATGATCTTGTCGAGGTACTGCTCGTCGCTCGCGACGACGCGGCCGTCGGCGACCCGCAGTCGGTGCAGGCCGCCGCGCCCCTGCAGGCCGACGATCACGTGTTCGCCGTCCCGGGTCCAGACGAGCGCGTTGATCGCGTCCTTGAAGCCGCCGACGCGCTTGACGAGCTGGCCGCTGGCGACGTCGATGAAGTACAGCGACGCGCTGCCGTCCCAGTCCCAGCCCGTCCAGCCCCCGGTGACGACGGTGCGGCCGTCGGGCGACACGGCCACGGAGAACAGCTGGCCCTCGTGCCCGCCGTCGATGGGCACGCGCAGCGTCGTGACGAGGCGCATCTCGGGCATCTGCCACACGCGCACGGTCTTGTCGTCGGAGCAGGTGATCAGGCGGTTGCGGGGCGCATCCACCGTGAGCCGGCGGATGAGCGTGGTGTGCATGCCCGCCTCGACACGCAGGATCGGCTCGGCGGTCGGCTCCTTCGCGGCCGCCGGGCCGACGCAGACGAACCCCAGCGCAAGCACGAACGCCGTGACGGCGCGCGCCCGAGAGAGCAACCATGCTCGAGTGCGCCTCGGCGCACCGCAGCGTGCGGGCGCGAGCAGGTCCGCGACCCGGCACGCGGGCGCCGGCTCGGGCCTTCCCGCCTGCCCCGGCACCTGCGGCCCGCCCACGTCAGCGCTTCTGCGCAGCGGCCGCTGCGGCGCGGCGCCGGCGTTCCTCGTCGCTCTCTTCCTGCTGCGGTGCCCGCGTGCTGCCGTAGGTGCCGCTGCGGCCGAGGTCGGTGCTCTGCGCGACACCGCGCCCGCCGCTGTAGAGCACGATGCCGCGGCCGCCGGCGACGGCCTGGTCGGTCTCGCTCGCGCCGCCTTCGCCGCTGCTCGCCGCCTCCGTGCCGGCGGCACGCGCCGCGGCAGCAGCCTGCTCGGCATTCGTTTCACCCGTGCCGCCGCCGGCCAAGCCGGGCGCCGAAGTCGCGCCAGCATCCACGGCACCCGGCGCGCTGACGGCGATGTCCGCCAGCCCCGGTGCACCCGGGGCCGGCGCGGCGGGAATCGGCGGCCCGTCGGGCGCGGCCCGCAGCGGGCCCGGGGCCACCGCCGGGCTCACGAGGCCGGGCCGGGTCAGCCGTGCCTGCAGCGGAATCGGCACGGCGGAGATGTTCAGGTTCGGCGCGTTGAGGGTCACGGTCCCCGCGGTCGAGGTCACGGCAAACGCGGAGTTGATCGTGCCGCCGTTCGGCGCGGTGAGCGAGACGGGGCCGACGGCGCGTGCGCCCTGCAGGTCGATCACGGCGCCGGTGCCCGGGGCACTGATCGTCAGCGAGTTCACGCCCAGGTCGGCCGGGTTCCAGAGGCCGGGAGCCGCACCCACCGGCGCACCCAGCGGGAAGGTGACCGTTACGTTGCGACCCGCCGTCAAGGAGACGTCGCCGATGGTCTCCAGATGACCGAGCGTCAGGTCGCGGCCGGCGCTGATCGTCGTGGGCTGCAGGTTCGCCTCGACGGTGGTGAGCAGCAGCGAGTCGGAGACGTGCACCGGTTGCGGCACCACCACGTCGTTGCCGGCCGTGAGCGACAGGCCGCGCAGGTTCAGCACCGCACCGAGGCTCGCCGGGTCGCGCGAAGTCAGCGTGCCGCCGGCCCCTTCGATCCACGTCAGGGTGCCACCCGCCGTGGGCAGCCTGATGTCGCGGCCGGCATTCACCGACAAGGCGCCGACGATGCTCTCGCCGCCGAGCAGGAAGTCGCGACCGGCGCGCGAGCGCACGAGGCCGGCCTGCGCGATGCCGCTCAGGCTGACGTCGCGCCCGGCGACGAACTCCACCTGCTGGCCGATGAAGCCGCCGGTGACCACGTCCACGCCAGCCTCGATGTACAGGCGCTGCGGGAAGAACACCGAGAGTTGCACCGAACCCTGGGATGAGCGCGCCTCGACGTCCGGCGAGTTGCGCGTGTCGAAGCTGTCGATGCCGAGCGCACCCGCCAGGCGCACGAACTGCGGCATGCCGATGCCCATGCCGTTGGCGTCGCGGCTCTCGACCACCGAGCCGCTGAGGATGCGCCCGGCGGTGGACGTGATGCTGAGCGTGCCTGCGGTGCGGACCGAAGGGGCGTTGATGTCGCCCTGGGCGAGCAGCGTGAGGTTGCCGCGGCGCGCGTCGGTGTCGCTGAGCGTGACGCCGAACATGCCGGGACCGTCCGGGTCGGGCACGCTGATGTTGGCCGTGTTCATCACGATGCCGCCCGGCCCGGCGGTGATGGTGATGTCGCCGTTGTTGGAGTAGATGCGTTCGTTGACGCGCACGGCGTTGCCGCCGTTCAGGGTCACGGTGCCGGTGCTCTGCGGGATCGGCGCCTCGATGAACAGCGTGCCCGCGGTGGACGACAGGTTCAGCGCCCCGGTGGTGACGTAGGGCGTCTCGTCGTTGGGCCGTGCCGCGGCCGGGTTGCCGATGAACAGGTCCGCCCCCGCGCTGACGGTGATCGGCCCGCTGCCCGAGCGCACCTGCGGCTGCGGCCCGTTGGGCCCCGGCGTCTGCGGCGCCACCGTCACCGTGCCCGTGCTCGCCGTGATCGCCAGCGGCGCATCACGCGTCACCACGTCCTGGTTGATGCTGACGTTTCGTCCCGCCGTCATCGCGATCGGCCCGGTGACGGTGGTGGCCGTGCGGTCCTGCCCGATCTGCGCGTCCACCACGATGTCGCGCCCGGCCGTCATCGTGAGCGGCGCACCGGTGCGGATGTTCTCCACCAGCGCCTGGACGAGGATGTCGGTGCCCGCACTGAGGCTCGTCGTACCGGTGCTGTCGTAGATCGGCTGCGCGATCGTCAACGTGCCGTTGGTCGACGCCAGGCTCAGCGCGCCGGTGGTGACGTAGCTGGCGGTGGTGAAGTCGGCCCCGGCGTTGACGGCGATCGGTGCGCCGCCCGTTCGCAGCTGCACGCCCGGGGCCTGCGTCACCGTGCCCGCGGTGGCGGTGACGGCAATGGCGCCTTCGTGCGTGGTGATCGAGTCGGTGAGGCTGACGTTCCTGCCCGCCACCAGCGTGGCCGTGCCGCCTGGCGCCGTGCCGTTGCGCCCGTCGATCTGCGCATTGACGCGGATGTCGCGCCCGGCGGCCACCGTCAGCGGCGCGCCGCTCCTCAGGTTGACGATGTCGGCATCGAGGTTCGCGTCGGTGGCCGCGCTGATCGTCACCGCCCCGACGCTGGCGTCGATGCCCTGGCCGACGGTCACCGCGCCGCCGGTGGAGACGAGGTTCAGCGGCCCGCTCGTGCTCACCAGGCCGGTGGTGAAGTCCGCCCCCGACCGGAGCTCGATCGTGCCCCCGTTGGCCCCGGCGCTGCCGATGGAGAAGATGCCCCGCCCGGCCGCCGTCTCGATGGCCCCGGCAATCGCCCGCGCGCGGATGTCGGCCACCTGCGTGACCACCGACTCGTCGAAGCGCACGCGGTTGCCCGCGGTGAGCTCGACCGCGCCGCTGGCCCCGGTCGCGCCACGGCCGTCGATCTGCGCGCCCACGACGATGTCGCCCCCGGCCACCGCCGTGAACGCGCTGCCGTTGCGCAGGTTCACCACCGGCTGGTTGATGCGCACGTCCTGCGCGGCGTTCACCGTCACCGCGCCGATCGTCGCGTCCAGCGCCGTGTCCAGGTCGATGCTGCCGCCGCTCGATGTCAGGCTCAGCGCGCCGCGGGTGACCATCGTGCCGGTGGAGAGGTCCCCGCCCACGTTCACCGTGATCGGCGCCGTGCCGGTGAAGATGCCGCGGCCCGCGGCGATCGTCACCGTGCCGGTGGCCGCGTCCAGCCGCACCGCACCGTCGGCGGTGACGATGAATTCGTTGACGTGGATGTCGCGCCCGGCGGTGAGCGTCAGGCCGCCGCCCGAGAGCCGCCCGCGCCCGTCGATGGGCGAGCTCACCGTGATGTCCACCTCGGCGCTCACCGCGGTGCTGGTGCCCGTGCGCAGCACGCGGCTGATGAGGCTGGCTTCGGCCAGGCCGATGTTCATGAACGCTGGGTCCAGCAGCAGCAGGCCGGCGGCGCCGTTGGGTGCCCCGGCGTCCACCGCGCCGGCGAACTCCAGCGTGCCGCGGCCGGACACTTCCACCCGGCCGCCGTCGCCGCCCGATGCGCCGCCGCGCGCGCTGATGCTGCCGGCGTAGCGCGTCGTGCCGTCGGACCACAGCACCACCTCGCCGCCGGCGCCTCGGCTCCGGGCATCAGCCGAAATCGTGGCGCCCGCGTCCACCGTGGTGGCACTCGCGCGGGGGCCACTTCCGCTGCCCTGCCAGGCGCCGCCCACGTGGATCGTCCCTCCGCCGGCGCCGCCGCTGGCGTCCAGCGCGGCGCTGGAGCCGAGGTGCACCCGCTCGCCCAGCACCTCGATGCGCCCGCCCGCCTGGCCCGCGCCGCCTTGCGCGCTCAACGAGCCGCTCACCTCGGCCGTGCCGCCGCTGGCCAGCAGCACGATGCGCCCGCCCTGCTGCGCCACGGTGTCGGCGCGCACGCTGCCCGTGAGGTTCACCACCTGGTCCAGCGCCGAGCGCGCCGCCGCCGCGCTCACCAGCACCACCTGGCCGCCGTCGGCCTCGATGCGCCCGGCCTGGTGCAGCGCCGCCGCCTGCGCCGGGTCCACCGCCAGGCTCAGCAGGCCGTCGCCGTACAGGTCCAGCGTGAAGGTCTCCCCCGCACCCAGCCGCACGCGCCCCAGCCGCGCCTGGATCACCCCGTCGTTGCGCACGTGCGGCGCCACCAGCGCCACCAGGCCGCCCTCGGCCGCGGTGATGCTCCCGCCGTTGACGATGCCCGCCCCGGGCCGCCCCGGCTCGCCGAACCTCAGCCGCCCGGCCATGAAGTCGGCCGTGCCGATGTTGGCCGTGCTCGCCACGAAGCCGCCGACGTTGACCTGCGCGCCCTGGCCCAGCACCACGCCGTTGGGGTTGACCAGGAACACCTGGCCGTTGGCGTCGATGCGCCCGAGGATGACGCTCAGCTGCTCGCCGGTGACGCGGTTGAGCACCGCGCTGGTGGCCCCGGGCTGCACGAACAGCACCTGCTCGCCCGTGCCGACGCTGAAGCCGCGCCAGTCGATCACCGCCCGCTCGCTCGCCTGGTCCACGCGCGTCTGCGCGCCGTTGACCGCGATCGTCGCGCTGCCCGCGCGCACCGTGCCGCCTTGCGGCGCCGCCAACGCAGGAATGCTCGCCACGCCGGCCAGCAGGCCGCTCGACAGCAGCGCCGCCGTCAGCAGCGACAGGCGCGGGCGTGCCAGCGCGCGAGAAACCGGGTGGGAGCGCTTGGCCATGGTGGGAGCCTCCATCGCAAACAACCTTCGACGTGGCAGGGTGCGCATCGCCTTCGCGCCCAATCAGACCCGATCGCCTGCACGCGGGCAATCCCGCATCGGTACGAAGCGGGGGTCAGTAGCGCAGCGACAGTCCTCCATAGGCACGAGGATCGCGGTTGCCCTCGGCCGCCACGTCGCGCGAGATCGGCTTGGCCACCTCGATGTAACCGGACAACCAGCGCGCGAAGTCGTAACGCGCCCCGAAGCCGGCCGACGTGGCCGACTGCCGCGCCGCCAGCCCCCCGGGCGAACGCTGCCGCACGAAGCCGCTGTCGAAGAAGCCGTACAGCGTGGCCCCGGCGGGCTGCCCGGCGAGCGTGCCGCCGAGCGTGTAGCGCAGCTCGAGCTTGAGCGCCGCCCCGTGGTCGCCGACGAGCTCCGAAGGGTCGTAGCCCCGGCCGAACTGCTCGCCGCCGAAGCCGTAGAGCTCGGGCGCGAG
The DNA here is from genome assembly GCA_026125665.1 of Rubrivivax sp. Lineage (GTDB taxonomy): Bacteria > Pseudomonadota > Gammaproteobacteria > Burkholderiales > Burkholderiaceae_C > Rubrivivax. Next base: position 16,923 of record JAHCKS010000066.1, on the reverse strand, counting down.
CAGGTCGTCGAAGGCGTACTGGCCCGACAGCGCCGCCAGCAGCGACCAGCCTGGCCACAGCGACTGCAGCCGCGCCGCGTAGAGCGCAAGCTTCGTGAACGCCGGCTGGCCCGTGGCGCGCGAGAGGAACGGGTCGCCGGCGCGCGAGGCACCCAGCGCCTCGAAGCCCTGCGCCAGCTCGACGTCGACGATGTTCACGCCGCGCGCCGCGTCGGCGAGGTCGTAGGTCACCCCCAGCCGCACGGCGCGGATGCGGTCTTCGGTGTCCGGCACGTTGAACAGCAGCGTGCGCCCGTCGTGCGCGGTGAGCGCGGCGCGCGCGTACAGGTTCTCGCTGCGGCTGCGCACGAACGGGTGGCTGACGCTGAGCGCACCCGAGTCGGACTCGGTCTCGATGTTCAGCGGGATGAAGCTGGTGCCCGTGTCGGGCTGGGAGCGCACGCGGTTCCAGGAAAGACCGGCGCGCGTGCCGTCGGGCCCGACGGCCTGCTCGTGGAAGACCGAGAGGTACTCGAGCTCGCGGCGCTCGGCGGCGACGTAGCGCAGGCCGGTTCGGTCGCCCCAGCCGAGCAGGCCGCGCTGTTCGACATCGACGCTGACGCGCAGCGGCCCGAGCGCGCGCCCGCCGCGGTTGTCGATGGACAGGCCCGCGGTGAACGGCTGCTGCGCCAGCTGCACGACGAGGGCCGAGGCGCCCTGCTGCGCCGGTGCCGGCAGCAGCACGGCGCGCGCGAAGGCGCCGGGCACGTCGTTCATCAGCAGCAGCAGCCGCTCGAGCGTGGCCGCGGTCAGCGGCCGCTCGGCCTGGATGCGCTGCGCATAGGCCTGCATCGCGCGGCTCGGCGCGGCGCCCTCGAAGCGCACCTCGGCCACGTGGCCTTCCACCGCCTGCAGCCGCACCACGCCCTCGTCCACCGCCTGCACCGGCACGATCACCTGCGAGAGCACGTAGCCGTCGTTGCGGTAGCGCACCGTCAGCGCGTTGGCGAAGGCGTAGATGTCGGCGAGCGACACCTCGCGGCCGAGAAGGCGTGAGTAGTCCGCGCTCCACACGTCGGGCGGATAGACCGTCATGCCCTCGAGCGCCAGCCCGCGCAGGCGGAAGCGCACGCCTTCGCTGCCGGCCGGCGGCGCCTGCTGCGGCACCGGCACCTGGAAGCGCCCGGCCTGGCTGCGCGGTTGCGGCGGGGCCTGGAACTGGCGTTCGATCTGGCCGGGCTGCGTGCCGGCCGGGGCCTGCGCCTGCGCAACCGCCGGCCACAGGGCCGCGGCAAACCCGGCGCACCAGGCGAGGAGAACGGCAGGGCCAGCGCCCGCAAGGGCGACGAAGGGGCCGGACAGGAACAAGCGCTGGGCCAAACGTCGCACCGCTGCCGCGTCTTCAGGGCGGAGTCGGCGAACGAGGCTAACACAGGGGCCGCACGAAGCGCAGCGGACGCACCCGGGGTCGTCCGTTGCCGGGCGGGCGGCGGGCCGGCGCGTCACCGCCGGTGCCACCATGCCGCCGCTTCGCCGCGCGACTGCAACGCCAGCTTGTCGAGGATGTTGGCGACGTGGCGCTTCACGGTGTGCGGGCTGATGTCCAGCGTGCGCGCGATGAGCTTGTTGCTCTGGCCGCGCGCCATCAGTTCGAGCACCTCGACTTCGCGCGTGCTCAGCCCGGCCGTGCCGGCGGCCGGCTCGCCGCGACTCGCATCCTGGCCGGACGCTGCGGGGCCCGATGCCGTCGGCGGCGTGTTGACTGCACCCGCCTCCCGCGCCTCGGCGGAAGGCACCGGGTCTGGCGACGACGACGACGTGGCGCACACCCCCTGCTGCCGCGCCCGCCCGGCCAGTGCCGCCACGTCGTCGAGCACACGCGCGAGATCGGGCGGCAGCCGCGAGGCCAGCCCCTCGGCCAGGGCGCGCAGCACCGCCGGCCCGGCCAGCAGCGCGTAGCCGGGCGAGGCCTCGTCGCGCAGGCGCTCCAGCACCGGGCGCGCCGTCCGCGCGGCCGCCGTCGCATCGCCGGCGAGCAGGTACGCATGGGCACCACGCAGCTGCAGGTCGACGGCGTGCGCGTTCACGTCCATCGATGCGAGCTTCGGCGCGACGAGCTCGTATTGCCGTGCCGCCTCGTCCCAGCGCCCGAGCGCCGCAGCGTGGCGCAGGCGCACGGCGATGGCGCGGCCGTTGTGGTGCTCGGCGCTGCGCAGCGGATCCTCCTTCAGCCACTCGGCCCAGCGCTCGAGCACCGCCGGCGGCTCGTCGAGCAGGTGGCTGATGCGCACGCCGTAGACGGCGAGGTGGTGCTGCCAGAGGCGCCGGCGCTCGGGCGTGGCGTCGCGGTTGCGCTCTCGCAGGGTCTCCAGGCGCGCGCGCACCTCGTCGGCGCGGCCGCTGATCGCGCCTTCGATGAGGCGGAAGATCTGCACCGTGATGTCGGTCTCGCCCGAGCAGGCGAGCCAGCGCTGGTCGTCCTCGGCCGCCTGCACCGCCTCGCGCGCCGCGTCGATGCGCCCGGCCCACAGGTGCGCGTAGGCCTCGAGCATCGTCAGGTCGGCACGCAGCGCCAGCGGCTGGCCGCGCAGCTGGCGCGTCGCGCCGTCGACGTAGCGCTGCAGCTGCCGGCGCATGCCGGGCAGCGTGCCCCAGTTGGCCGCCGGCACGCACTCCCACCACTCGAAGAGCGAGGCGCCGGCCTCGAGCGAGTCGAGCACCTCGCCGTACAGGCGTTGCACGTGCGCGTGTTCGCCGCGGCGGAAGTGCTGCGTGGCGTCGGAGATCAGCAGCAGGCGCCGGGCGCTCGGCGCCAGCGGCTGCGGCCGCAGCTCGGCGATCAGCGCTTCGGAGTCCTCGTTGCGGTCGGCGACGTACAGCGCCATCGCCAGAACCGCCAGCGTGCGCTCGCGCGCCGTGCGCTGGCGCGTGTTCTCTCCTTCGGCCGGCACCGGCATCGCGCGCAGGCGCTCGCCGTGCTGGCGCACGGCGTCCCAGTCCCAGCGCAGCAGCGCCGCGCCGGCCGCCAGTGCCGCCAGCACCACCGAGCCGGCGCGCCAGCCGGCGTCGAACTGCGCCAGCATGCGCTCCACCTCGCCCGGGCCGTGGTGCAGGAAGAGCGCCGGTGCAGCGGCGTCCAGAGCCTCCTCGGCGCCGGCCCAGTCGCCGGCCTGCAGCAGGTAGCCCACGCGGCGCAACGCATCGCCCTCGCCAGCCGCCGCCCGGTGCAGGAGCGTCGGCAGTTCGCCCGGCAGCCGCTGCACGAGGCGCGAGCGCAGCGCGTCGCGCAGAAGGTCGTGCAGCACGAGCGTGCGCTCGTTGGCCTCCAGCGGCGTGGCAAAGAGGCCGCGGCGCTCGATGTCGTCCAGCCGCCAAGCCGCCTGCGGGTCGCCGCTCACCGCCGCGGCGCGCGCCGCGGTCAGCTCGGGCAGCACCGAGGTGCGCAGCAGGAAGTCATGCAGCTCGCGCGGCAGCGCGTCCAGCACTTCGCTCGCCATGTACTCGAAGAGGTAGCGCTCGCCGAGCGTGCGCGCGGCCGCGCCCGACCCGCCGGGGCGCGCCTGCTGCGCCAGCAGCGCCAGGCGCAACCCGGCCGGCCAGCCCTGCGTGCGCTCGTGCAGCGCGGCCGCCGCGCCGGCATCGACCGGTGCATCCTGGCCGGCAGCGGCCACCAGGGCGGCACTTTCTTCTCGGCTGAAGCGAAGCGCCTCGGGCCCGAACTCGGCCAGCTCGCCGGCGGCGCGCAGCCGGGCCAGCGCCAGCGCCGGCGCCTCGCGGCTGGTGAACACCAGGCACCACTGGCGCGGCAGACGCTCGACGAGCAGGTCGCCCAGCCCCACGAGGTCGGCATCGCGCACCCGGTGCAGGTCTTCCATGACGATGACGCCGTGCGCCACATCGGCATGCGCCAGCGCGGTGAGCAGCTCCTCGACGGCGCGGCGCGCCGCGGCGGTACCCTGGTGCATCTGCGCCACCAGCGCCTCGGGCAGCGTGCGCCAGGGCAGGTCGTAGGGTTCCAGCGCCGCGGCCAGGCAGGCGAACAGGCGCGCCGCGTCGTCGTCGGCGTCAAGCGACACCCAGGCCAGCGCCGTGCCCGAGCGCACCAGCCGTGCCGCCAGCGACGCCAGCGCGCTCGTCTTGCCGAAGCCGGCCGGCGCCTGCAGCAGCACCACCCGGTGCTGTTGCGTCGCCTCGAACAGCGCCTCCTCGAGCGCGGGCCGTTCGATGGTCTGCGCGCGCGGCCGCGCCGGCTGGATCTTCGTCGCCGCGAAGCGCGGCACGGCACCCCGCGGCTCGACGCGGCCTTCTGCGCGGGACTCGACGACCCCCTCCACCATGCGGCGATGGTACGCAGCCGGCGCGGCCGCCCTCCCCCGCGACCCGGCTCCCGGAGCCCGAGACCTTCGCGCGCCCCGTGCAACCCGGGAACACCCCGAGGAAGCAAGCCCGTACCGGGCACGTAAGCGCTGCGTCATCCCCAACCTGACCGGAGACCCACCGATGACCCGCATCCGCACGCTCACCGCCACCGCCGCGGCCGCCGCACTGCTTGCCGCCTGCGCCACCGGCCCGAGCACCGGGCCGATGAGCTTCTTCATCACCAGCGCCGGCACCGGGCAGGGCGCCAACCTCGGCGGGCTCGCCGGTGCCGACGCGCACTGCCAGAAGCTCGCCGCAGCCGTCGGCGCCGGCGGCAGGACCTGGCGCGCGTACCTCAGCACGCCGGGCACGTTCCCCTCGCAGGGCAATCCCACCGGCGTGGCGTCGGTGAACGCGCGCGACCGCATCGGCACCGGCCCGTGGTTCAACGCCAAGGGGCAGCTGATCGCGCGCGACCTGGCCCACCTGCACAACGGCAACCTCATCTCCAAGGAGACCGCGCTCGACGAACGCGGCAACGTCGTGAAGGGCAGGGGCGACCAGCCCAACGAGCACGACATCCTCACCGGCAGCCGCGCCGACGGCACGGCGTTCGCGCCGCAGACCGACACCACCTGCAAGGCCTGGACGAGCAGCAGCGACGGCTCGGCCATCGTCGGCCACCACGACCGCATCGGGCCGCTGCCGGAGAACTGGGCGAAGAGCTGGAACTTCTCGCACCAGAGCGCCGGCTGCAGCCAGGAGGCGCTGGTGCGCACTGGCGGCGCGGGCCGCTTCTACTGCTTCGCCGCGAACTGAGCCCGAGGCCGGCCCCCCCGGGGCCTGCCCCGCGGTTTGCCAAGGCGGCTGATGCGCCCCCGCCGGCCCGCGTGGCGTCAGAGGGGCTGCGGGCCGGCGCCGGCCAGCGCGGCCACCTGCCGGTGGCGCAGCACGCCCGCGGCCGAAGCGGCAAGCACGAACACCGCCACCGTCGTGGCGATGCGGTCGTCGGGGTGGAACAGGGCGACGAACGCCACGGCCACGAGCACCAGGCGCAGCGCGAGGTCGGGTGCACGCTGCTGCGCCAGCCGCCCGAACAGCCCCAGCGCCGTGGCGCAGGTGCCGACGAGCACGACCAGCGTGCTCAGCACCTGCCCCCACCCCGGCTGCACCACCATCTCCGAGCGCGAGAAGATGGCGAAGGTCATCAGCGTCACCGGCAGGCAGATCTTCAGCGCCACCCACATCGTCTGCATGAACGACGCTTCGGCGATGCGCGCCGAGATCGCCGCGGTGAGCGAGGTGGGCGGCGACAGCTCGCCCCACACCGACAGCAGGAAGACGAAGAAGTGCGCCACCCAGGGGTTGACGCCCAGCTCGCGCAGCGGCCCGACGATGACGATGGCGCCGATGATGTAGGTGGCGGTGGGGGGCAGGCCCATGCCCACCAGCCAGCCGAAGACGAACGACATCAGGATCAGCGCGACGATGTTCCACGCGCCCAGCTGCAGCAGCATGCCGCCCATGCGGTTGATGAAGCCGGTGACGGTGAACAGGCCGATCATGATGCCCAGCGTGGCCAGCAGCAGCGTCAGGTACGACGTCATCTCGGCATGCGTCTCGATGCTGGCGCGCACGTTGCCGAGGAAGGTCTCGCCGCCGAGTGCCGGGTCCTTCAGCGCGAACTTGAAGACGAGGAAGTTGGCCAGCAGCAGCACGAACAGGAACGCGGCGGTGAAGAGCGCGGCGCGCAGCTCGCCGATGCCGACAGCGCCCATCAGCACCAGCAGGAAGGCGACGGCGAGGAAGAAGATGCCGGTCTTGACCTGGTCGTAGGTGGCCACGCGCGGCACCTCGACGGCCTCGCGCGGCAGCAGGCGCACGCACAGCAGCCAGATGGCGAAGGCGAGCGACAGGTAGTAGGTGATGGCGAGCGCGAAGCCGCGCGTCACGACGTCCCAGTACGGCACGCCGAGGAAGTCGGACATCAGGAACGCGCCCACGCCCATCATCGGCGGCATCAGCAGGCCGCCCATCGACGCGGAGGTCTCCACCGCCGCGGCGAACACCGGCGGCACGCCGTAGCGCTTCATCAGCGGGATCGTGATGCCGCCCACGACGATGGCGTTGGCCGAGCCGCTGCCGCTGACCATGCCGATCGACATCGAGCCCATCACCGCGGCCTGCGGCACCATCTGGCGCGAGTTGCCGGCCAGCCGCTGCATCACCTGGATCATCGCGCTCTGCGCGCCGAAGCCGTTGGCGATGGCCGCCAGCAGCAGGAACGAGGCGATCAGCGTCAACGCGATCTGGCCGTAGATGCCGTAGATGCCGTTGGACATCTCCACCGTGCTGGAGGTGACGATGCGGTAGAAGCTCGTGCCCGGGTGCCAGAAGAAGTCCAGCGGGCTCAGGTAGCCGAACAGCGTGTACAGCACGAGCGCGAAGTTCACCCAGAACAGCACCGGGTGGGCCAGGCGCGAGAGCTCCATGACCAGCAGGAACATCGCCAGCCCGACGACGAAGTCGTGCGTCGTGTACGACCCCTGCCGCCAGATGGCGATGTCCTCGAAGTACAGCCAGAAGTAGCCGAACGCGTACAGGCAGATCGCGACGTAGGCCGCCGCGAGCACGTGGTTGGCCGCCGCCGGCAGCCGCGGGTACAGCGGCTCCTTGGCGCGCATGAACAGGATCTGCAGGACGAGCGCGATCGGCAGCAGCCGCGACACCAGTTCCTGCGGCCCGCCGCGACCCGTATAGCAGTACCAGACGACCCAGACGAACAGGACCAGCGCGAAGGCGAAGGTCAGGTTCGCGAGGCTCGCGAAGCCCTTGAACCCGCCGCGCGCCGGGGGCGGCGTCACGGCGGGCTGCGTCATCGGCACGAGAGGAACGGCCGGCGTGTCAGTTCGCGACCTTCCACTTGTCGTTCCAGGCCTTGTGTTCCTTCAGGAACTTCGCCAGGCCCGCGTGCACCGGGATGTCGGGGTTGGCGCTGATGCCCTGCACCTGCATGCCGACGAAGTCCTTGGCCATCGGCGTGAAGCCGGGGTCGGCCTGCGCCAGCTTGTCGCGGTGGGCGTAGAAGGCGCTCACCATCTTGTACACGACGTCCTCGGGCATGTCGGCGCGCACGTTGTAGGCGAAGAGGATCGGCACGCCCTGGATCTGCGGCACGCCGACGTCCTTGGTGAACGCCTGCTTCGGGTCGACGTCGACCACCGCCAGCCCGGCCGCCTTCAGCTTGCCGACCTCGTTCGGGCACGGGTTGACGACCTTCAGGTCCATGCGGATGTCGGTCTCCTTCCAGTACGGCGCCAGCGAGCGGCCGGCCGTGGTGTAGGCGACCGAGCCGGAGATCGTGCCCGACTGCAGCGCATCGCCGTTGGTCTTGGCGTCGATCTGCACGTGCTTGAACTCGTAGCCGAGCGCCTTGTAGATGCGCTGGAAGTTGAGCCAGTTCATGAAGCCGGCCGTGGTGAAGAACACCGGCTTGCCGGAGAAGTCGCCCCAGCACTTGTACTTGCCGGCGTCCTTGGCGGACGTGGCCATGAACGACTCCATCGGGTAGGCGTACCAGGCATGCACGAGCTTGCCCTTGGCGGGCGTGTAGCCCTTGAAGCCGCCTTCGCCGGCGTAGAGCTGGGTCATGCCGACGTCGGCCGTGTAGCCGATCTCGCCGGTGCCGTCCATCGCCGCCTTCATGGCGCCGGTGGTCGAGGGGTACGGGTTGACGGTGACGGTGTACTGCCCGCCGAGCGCGTCCTCGACGATCTTGGTCATCGCCGCGGCGACCTTGTAGCCGTAGGAGTCCACGCTCGACGTGGCCCAGCGGATGGACTTGCGTTCCTGGGCCTGCGCGGGCGCCATCGTCGCCACCGCGGCGAACGCGGTGAGGGCGGTGAGCGCGGCAGCCGCGGACACGCGGCTGGCAAGGCGGAGGCCGGGGGTCGGTGTCGTCATGGCGTCTGCTCCTTTGCTGTCCCGGGTGGGCGGCTCCTCGCGGAACCTGCGGAGAAACATCCTATCGGCCGGCCGTCGTTGTTCCATCGAGACATTCCTTGACTCGATGGCGACGGCTGGTTCGATGGCCACGCGGCAGCACCTGCGCCGCTGCCGGTTCCTCGGTGTCAACCCTGATCCTTGGCCGCGCCGACCCGCCCGCGCAGCGCCTTCACCTGGCCGCGCTGCACCTTCGCCTCGACCCGCCGCTGCTGCGAGGCGCGCGTGGGCTTGGTCGGCCGCCGGGGCTCGGGCACGTGCGCCGCGGCGGCGATCAGCTCGGCCAGCCGCCCGATCGCCTCCTGGCGGTTCATCTCCAGGCTTCGGTGCGCCTGCGCCTTGATGACGACGACACCATCGCGGCTGATGCGGGCGTCGCCCAGCGCCAGCAGGCGCCGCTTCACCGCCTCGGGCAGCGACGAGGCGCGCACGTCGTAGCGCAGGTGCACGGCGTTGGACACCTTGTTGACGTTCTGCCCGCCGGCGCCCTGCGCGCGCACGGCGGTGAACGTCATCTCCTCGGGCAGCGGGTGCGGTGTCTGCGCCGGCCGCTCGACCGGCCGCTCCGCCGCCGGCGGGCTAGCGCTCGGCGCTCGTGCCGCCGGCATGGCCGCTGTCGCCGCCGCCCGCCGCCTGCTGCGCGCGCAGGCGCGCGTGCACGTAGGCGCCCTGCGGCACGTGCAGCAGGTCGGCCACGCGCCACAGCACGTGCCGCTCGTGCGCGCTCAGGTGGCCGTCGGCGTAGGCGACGCGCCACATGTGCTCGATCATCGCGATCTTCTGCGGCATCTCGAAGCGCTCGTTGATGCGCGACGTGAAGGCGAAGAGGTCGGTGGCCTCGCGCGCGGTCGTCTCGGCCAGCTCGGCCAGGCGCGCCGCCTCGTCGTCGGCGAGCGAGAACTTGGCGCGCAAGGCCGCCAGCACCGCCTCGCGCTCGCCCGGATGGAACCCGGCGTCGGCGCGCATCACCTCCACCAGCATCACCGCCGTGGCGAGCTGCAGCGCATGTTCGCCCTGCGCCGCGCCGGCCGCCGGCGACGGCGGCACCAGGCTGTCGAAGAGGTCCTTCAGCGTCCTGAGCACCGGGCGATGATGGCACGGGTCGGATTGCCGACGCGGTCGCCCGCCCGGACCGTTTCTGGCACAGTCGCCGCGCGAGAAGAACGAGAGGAGGAGCTCACCTTGGGCCGAAGCGCGCCACCCCCGCTGGCGACCCTGTTCGCCGCGCGCGGCATCCACTACGGCTGGGCCGTCGCCGCGCTGACCTTCGCGTACACGATGTTCTCGGCCTCGGCGATGGGCGTGCCGAGCGTGCTGATCGTCCCGATGTCCAGGGACCTCGGCTGGTCGATCGGCGAGCTGTCGGCGCCACAAGGCCTGCGCCTCGCGCTGTTCGGCCTGGCCGCGCCGCTGGCCGGCGGGCTGATGCTGCGCTACGGCCCGCGGCGCATGGTGGCGCTGTCGGGCGCGCTGCTGATGGCCGGGCTGGCGCTGGCCGTGCTCACCACCGAGAAGTGGCAGCTGTGGCTGGGCATGGGCTTCCTGCTCGGGCTGGCCCCCGGGCTCACGGCGATGCAGCTCAACGCCGTGGTGGCGGCACGCTGGTTCGTGCAGCACCGCGGCCTCGTCGTCGGCCTGCTCGGCGGCGCCATCGCCACCGGCACGCTGGTGTTCATGCCGCTGGCGGCGTGGATCAGCGAGCGCTGGGGCTGGCGCATGGCCATGCTCGTGCCGAGCCTCGGCGCGGCGCTGAGCTGGCTCGCTTTCCTGTGGCTGGCGCGCGACCGGCCGCAGGAGCTGGGCCTGCCCGCGCTCGGCGAAGCGGCCGTGGCGCCGGTGCCGCCGGTGCCGCACGAGAACTTCGTGCGGCTCAGCCTGCAGGCGCTGGCCCTCGGCTCGCGCCGCTGGGTGTTCTGGGTGCTCGCGTTCACCTTCGCGATCTGCGGCGTCTCGAGCTTCGGCCTGACGCAGGCGCACCTCGTGCCCTACTGCGGCGACCTCGGCGTGCCGCTGGGCACGTCGGCCTGGCTGCTGGCCGTGATCGGCGTGTGCGACCTGATCGGCACCATCGGCTCGGGCTGGCTCTCCGACCGCTACGACAACCGCTGGCTGCTCGCCTGGTACTACGGGCTGCGCGGCATCGCGCTCGTCTGGCTCGTGCACGCCGACCCGACGATGCTGGGCCTGACGATCTTCGCCGTCATCTACGGGCTGGACTTCATCGCCACCGTGCCGCCTTCGGTGCGCCTCACGGTGTTGACCTTCGGGCGCGAGATGGGCCCGGCGGTGTTCGCATGGATCTTCGCTTCGCACCACGTCGCCGCCGGCGTGATGGCCTTCGGCACCGGTGTCAGCCGCGACCTGCTCGGCACCTACGCGCCGGCCTTCCTGCTCGCCGGCGTGCTGTGCCTCGTCGCCGCACTCAGCTTCGCGGCGGTGCGCAAGGCGCAGCTCGCGCCGGCTTGACGCGTGCGCGCGCCGGCGCCGGCCGCGGTCAGCGTTCCGCGATGTAGTGCTGCATCGTCACCGTCTCGCCCGGCGGCACGAAGGCGCGCACGCGTGCCTCGAGTTCCTGGTCGGCGAGCGTCGCGCGGGCGCGCTGGTGCAGGTAGTCGGCCCATGACGAGACGATGAAGCGCTCGACGAAGCGCGTCGGGTCGGCCAGGTCGCGATAGATGCGCCAGAAGGTCGCGCCGTCGCGGCGGCGCGGCGCGCGCAGCTGGCTCAGCGCGTCGAGGAACGCCGGCTCGTCCTCGGCGCGGATGCGGTAGGCGATCTCCACCGCCACCGGGCCGGCCTCGGGCGCGGGCTCCTCGGCGACGAAGAGATCGTGCCACGGGGTGGCGGGCGTCACGTCCTGCGCCGCGCCCATGCGCAGCGGGAACGGCTGCACCAGCAGCAGCCCGGCGGCCATGGCCAGCGCCGAGGCGCTGAGCGCCGCCTGCAGGCCCACGAGCCCGGACACCGCGCCCCACAGTGCCGAGCCGAGGGCGAAGGCGCCGAGCGCGCTCAACGCGTGCAGTGCCGCGGCGCGCGCGCGCACCCACGGCGGCGCGCTCGATTGCGTGGCGGTGTTGAAGGTCGACATCACCGCCATCCACGCCGCGCCGCTGGCCAGCAGCGCGGCGTAGATGCCGCCGATCCACGGCGACCATGCCGCCGCCGCGGTGGCCAGTGCGAAGACGGCGCAGCCGCCGGCGACGATGCGCTCGTGCGAGTGACGCGCGCGCACGCGGCCGATGACGAGGCCGGCGCCCACGGCGCCGATGCCGAGGCTGCCCATCAGCAGGCCGAAGCCCGAGGCGCCCAGCCCGATGCGCTGCTGGCCGATCACCGGCAGCAGCGCCCACAGCGCCGAGCCGGCGGCGCTGTACGCCGCCGTGCGCACGAGCTGCGCGAAGATCGGCTGCGAGTGCCAGGCGAAGCGCAGTGCCGCCAGCATGCCGCCCCACAGCCGCTCGGCCGGCAGGCGCGAAGGCGGGTGCGGCTTCGGCGGATGCCGGCGCACCGAGCGCAGCATGACGAGCGTGCCGACGAGCGCGATGAAGAAGACGAACGGCCCGCCGAGCTGTGCGAAGACGAAGCCGCCGAGCGTGGGCCCGAGCGCGCGCGCCGCGTTGTAGGCGATGGACACGACGGTGATCGCCTGGCCCAGCTCCTCGCGCGGCACGCTGTCGGCGACCGTGGAGTTCCACGCCGGCGTGATGAGCGCTGTCGAGCAGCCGCCGACGAAGGTGAGGAACAGCAGCGCCGCCGGGCTCACCGCCTCCCAGGCCAGCAGCACCGCCAGCAGCGCCACCGACACCGCCTGCGTGACGAGCGCGGCAACGATGAGCCGCCGCCGGTCGGTCGTGTCGGCCAGCACGCCGGCCGGCAGCGACAGCAGGAACATCGGCAGGAACACCGCCGTCTGCACCAGCGCGGCGAGGAAGCCCGAGCCGGTGGCCTCCACCATCTCCCAGGTGGCGGCCATCACCTGCATCGCGTTGCCGATGAAGTAGATGGCTCCGCCCGTGGCGAGGCCGCGGAACGTGGGGTGGCGCAGCGTGTGCGTGACCGGCGCGGCGCGGCTCATCGGGCGGGGCAACCGTGGGGCAACCGTGGGGCAACCGTGGAGCAAACGTGGGGGCGAACGTGCGAGCGAACGGGTGCGGCAGGGGGCGGGGCGCAGCGGCCGAGTCTAGCGACGGCAGCCTCGCAGGCCGGGGCTGATAGCCTTGTGGCTTCCGCGCCCAGACGCGCCCGACCGCGAAGACCCCATGCCCGGCCTGCTGCCCCACGTCGACCCCGACGGCCTGCTCGAATACTCGGTCGTCTACACCGACCGCGCGCTGAACCACATGTCGCGCCGCTTCCAGGGCGTGATGCAGGACCTCTCGGCGACGCTGAAGAAGGTCTATGGCGCCCGCTCGGCCGTCGTCGTGCCGGGCAGCGGCAGCTTCGGCATGGAGGCGGTGGCGCGCCAGTTCGCGCGCGGCAAGAAGGTGCTCGTCATCCGCAACGGCTGGTTCAGCTACCGCTGGAGCCAGATCTTCGAGATGGGCGGCATCCCGTCGCAGACCACGGTGCTGAAGGCGCGCCTGACGGCCCCGGCGCCGCAGTCACCGTTCGCGCCCGCGCCGATCGACGAGGTGGTGGCGACGATCCGCCGCGACCAGCCCGACCTCGTCTTCGCGCCGCACACCGAAACGTCCGCCGGCATGCTGCTGCCGCCGGACTACCTGCGCGCCGTGGCCGACGCGGTGCACGCGCACGGCGGGCTCTTCGTGCTCGACTGCGTGGCCTCGGGCTGCATCTGGGTGGACATGGCCGCCACGGGCGTCGACGTCGTCGTCAGCGCGCCGCAGAAGGGCTGGAGCAGCACGCCGTGCGCCGGCCTCGTGATGCTCGGCGACGAGGCGCGCGCGCGCATCGACGGCACCACGAGCGACAGCTTCTCGATGGACCTGAAGAAGTGGCTCTCGATCATGGAGACGCACGAGAAGGGCCAGATCGCCTACCACGCGACGCTGCCCACCGACGGCCTGGCACAGCTGCGCGACACGATGCGCGAGACGGCCGAGCTCGGCTTCGACAACGCGCGCGCGGCGCAGCAGCAGCTGGGCGAGCGCGTGCGCGCGCTGCTCGAGGCGCGCGGCATTCCGAGCGTGGCCGCGCCCGGCTTCCAGGCGCCGGGCGTCGTCGTCAGCTACACCGACCGCGCCGACTGGTCGAACACGCAGGCCTTCGCCGCGCAGGGCCTGCAGATCGCCGCCGGCGTGCCGCTGGCCTGTGACGAGCCCGCGGACTTCCGCACCTTCCGCGTCGGCCTGTTCGGGCTGGACAAGCTGAAGAACGTGGATCGCACGGTGGCCACGTTCGAGCGGGCGCTGGACGCGATCGCCTGACCACGCCCCCGCGACCCGCGACCATGCCCATCCCCGCCGCACCACCAGCGCACACCTTCGAAGGCGGTTGCGCCTTCGCCGACGGCGCCTTCGTGCCGCTGGCCGAGGCGAAGCTCTCGCTCTTCGACTGGGGCTTCACGCGTTCGGACGCCACCTACGACGTGGCCAGCTGCTGGCAGGGCGCCTTCTTCCGGCTGGACACGCACATGGATCGCTTCTTCGCCAGCCTCGAGCGGCTGCGCCTGGCCATCCCGTACACGCGTGCCGAGCTGCGCGAGGTCCTGCACGGCTGCGTGCGCGCCGCCGGCCTGCGCGACGCCTACGTGGCGATGGTCTGCACGCGCGGCGTGCCGCCCAGGGGCGCGCGCGACCCGCGGCTGGCGACGAACCGCTTCTACGCCTATGCGCTGCCGTTCGTGTGGATCGCGCCGCCCGAGAAGCAGGCCGAGGGGCTGGACCTGCACGTCAGCGAGCGCGTGCGCATCGCGCCGGAGTCGGTGGACCCGCGGGTGAAGAACTACCACTGGATCGACCTGGTGCAGTCGCTCTTCGACGCCTACGACCGCGGCCGCGACACGAGCTGCGTCGTCGACGCGCAGGGCCACATCGCCGAGGGCCCGGGCTTCAACGTCTTCATGGTGAAGGGCGGCGTCGTGCACACGCCCGACCGTGGCGTGCTGGAGGGCGTTTCCCGGCGCACCGCGCTCGAGCTGTGCGAGCGATTGCGCATCCCCGTGCGCGTGGCGCCGCTGCCGGCGACGGACTTCCGCCGTGCCGACGAGGTGTTCCTCACCTCCACTGGCGGCGGCATCCTGCCGGTGGCCCGGCTGGATGGCGTGCCGCTGCCGCAGTTCCCAGGGCCGGTGTCGAAACGGCTGCAGGACGCCTACTGGGCGCTGCACGACGAGCCGGCGTACCGCGACCCGGTGGACTACGGCGTCTGAGCATCCCAGGCCCGTGACGGCGCCCGGCGTTCGCGAAGAAGCAGTGGGCGGCCCACCATCACCGGCGCGCCGGGCCGATGCCGTGGGGCCGCTGAAGGCTTGGCACCCGAGGCGCGGCCACCGGCCTTCGAGCGCCGGCGGCGGTGCGCCGTGTGTTCGGGAGCCAAGCCCTGGGCGGCCCACCGCGGCCTCGGACTTGCGCGCCACGACTCCGCATGAAGCAAGGTTCGGCTTTCCGAGAGAGGGCGGCGCGGCCCGCATCCCGAGCACGGCGGGCGGCGGCGCGGCATGAAACGAGGTCCCGGCGGTGGCTGACGCATTGGCCTGGGACCTGCTGCTGCGCGGTGCCGTCGCCGGCGTGCTGCTGTTCCACCTGGCCCATCTCGCCTTGCCCGCGCCGCGCTCGGCCGCGCGGGCCGCGCTCGCCGTGTTCACGCTGGCGTTGCTGGCCTATCTCTTCTGCCAGCGCCGCACGCTCCTGCTGCAGCTTCCACCGCCCATGGTCTGGGTGCTGCTCGCGTTGTGCGCCAGCGCCACCGCCTGGCTCTGGCTGGCCGCCCGCAGCCTCTTCGACGACCGGTTCGGCTGGAGCTGGCCGGCCCTGGCCGCGGGAGCCGGCATGGTCGTGCTCGGCCTCGCGGCCAACGCGCCGCGGCTCGATGCCGCGCTCATCGGCGGCACCGTGCCGCCGCGCACGCTGCTGAACACGGCGCACGCCGTGGCCATGGTGGCGTTCACTGCCGCGGCGCTGTGGGAGGTGATGCGCGGCTGGCAGGACGACCTGGTCGAACCGCGGCGGGCGGCGCGGCGCTGGGTGGCGCTGGGCATCGGCGTCTATGCCGCGCTGGCCCTGGCGGTCGAGCTGGCCGTGCGCGACCAGCCCGTCGGCCCGCTGCTGCCGGCGCTGCACGTGCTGGGCATCGGCATCGTCGCGATGGCGCTGGCGGTGGTCGTCGCCCGCCGCTCGCTCGCCTCGATCCTGGGGCCCGGCCCCGAGGCGGCCGGGCCCGCACCACCCGCGGAGGCGGCCACGCTCGCCGGCCCGGCGGCCACGCCTGCTCCACCGCCGCCGCCGGCCACCTTGCCCTCGCCGGCCCTGCAGCGGCTGACGCACGCGATGACGCAGCAGCACGCCTACCGCCGCGAGGGCCTGAGCGTGGCCGCACTGGCCGCCGACCTCGGCATGGGCGAGGCGGCGCTGCGCACGCTGATCAACCAGCAGCTCGGCTACCGCAACTTCAACGACTTCCTGCACCACCACCGGCTGCAGGAGGCGGCCGCGCGCCTGGCCGTCGAGGACCTGCCGATCCTGACGATCGCGCTGGAGTGCGGCTACGGGTCCATCGGCCCGTTCAACCGGGCCTTTCGCCAGCGCTTCGGCATGACACCCACCGAGTACCGCGCCGGCGCGCGCATGGCCGCGCTGAAGCCGGGCGCTGGCTGACGCGGCGGCCAACGGCCGCGCACGGCCCGCCGGCAGGCCGATGGGTCGATGCCCGTCTTGCGCATCCGCGTGGTCCGGCGGCGAGGCTTCGCGACGAATCGGCCAGACTTCGCGACGAATCGGCAAGACCGCCCTGCGGCCTGCCGCCGAGCATGGGCCCCTCCCGAAACCACGGAGGCCCCCGTGCAAGACCCTTCGCTGCCGCAGGTCGCGGCCACCATCCTCGTCGTCGACTTCCTGCGCTACGCGCTCGCCGCCGGCGCCGTCTCGCTGCTCGTCGGCGTGCTGCTGCGCCGCCGGCTGGCCGGCCGCCGCATCCTCCACGCGGCGCCGGCATCCGGCCAGATGCGCCGCGAGATCGGCTACTCGCTCGCCACGGTGGTGATCTTCGCCGCCAACGGCCTGCTGGTGTGGCTGCTGATCGGCAACGGCACGGCGCAGGTCTACGGCGACGTCGCGCGGCACGGCTGGGGATGGTGGTGGGCAAGCCTGGCGCTGATCGTCGTCGCGCACGACGCGTGGTTCTACTGGACGCACCGCGCGCTGCACCACCGCCGGTGGTTCCGGGCCGTGCACGGCCGCCACCACGCCTCGCTGCACCCGACGCCCTGGGCCGCCTACGCCTTCCATCCGGTCGAGGCGCTGGTGCAGGCCGTGTTCCTGCCGCTGTTCGTGCTGGCCGTGCCGGTGCACACGGGCGTGCTCGGCGTCTTCCTGCTGCACATGATCGTGCGCAACACCATCGGCCACTGCGCGCACGAGGTGTTCCCCTGGCGCTGGACGCCACGCGGCTGGCTGGCGTGGATCA
>JAHCKS010000065.1 GCA_026125665.1 Rubrivivax sp. | reverse complement strand
GGACCCGCAGCGCCGGCTCGCTGCCGCGCAGCGCCTGGCCGGGCTCGGGACGATGGCCGACGTCGAAGCGCTGGCGCGTGCGCTGCGCGACGCCAGCGAACCGGTGCGCCATGCCGCGGCGGCGGCGCTGTGGGCAGTGTGGAGCCGCAGCGGCGACGCCGCCATCGACCGCCGGCTCGCCGAGGGCAACCGCCTGATGGGCGCCGGCGAGCTCGAGCGCGCGCTCGCCGTCTACGACGGCATCGTGCGCGCGAAGCCGGCCTTCGCCGAAGGCTGGAACAAGCGCGCCACGGTGCTGTTCCTGCTGGAGCGCCATGCCGAGTCGCTGCGCGACTGCGACGAGGTGCTCGAGCGCAACCCGCTGCACTTCGGCGCGCTCGCGGGCATGGCCCAGATCCACCTGCGCCGCGGCGACCCCGAGCAGGCGCTCGGCGCCTACGAACGTGCGCTCGCGATCAACCCCAACCTCGTGGACGGGCCGCAGGTGCTGCGCATGCTGCAGCAGGCGGTGCGCGAGAAGCGGCGGGCGGCGGGCGGCCGGACGACGTGACGGCACCGCGGGCCGCGGCAGCCGCACCGGGCTGCGTGGCGGGTGCCCGTCACTGCCAGCCGGCGGGGTCGGTGCGGTACACCTGCCGCAGCTGCGCGTACAGCGCCGCGTGGGCGGCGCGCAGCGCCGCGGCGCGCTCGAAGAAGAGCTCCGAGACGACGGCGAAGAACTCGGCCGGGTCGGTGGCGCCGTAGGCGGGAATCAGGCCTTCCGGTTCGGCCAGGCCGGCGGCCTCGGCCGCGGCGACGCGGCCGCGCAACGCCGCGAACTCCGCGCCGAGCACGCGCGACCACTCCTCGTAGCCGCGGTGCGGCCCGAGCCACGGCGCGCCGTTGGCGGCGCCGTGGTCCTGGTCGAGGCGGTGCGCGAACTCGTGGATGACGACGTTGCGGCCGTCGTCGGGGTCGGCGGCGCCTTCGAGCGTGTCCTGCCACGACAGCACCACCGAGCCGCGGCCGTGCGACTCGCCGAGCATGACGCTTCGCGCTTCGTGCACGACGCCGCCTTCACCCGGCTGCGCGCGCCGCGCGGCGAAGGCGCCCGGATAGACGAGCACCTCGGTGAGCCCCTCGAAACCGCCGCCGCGGTTGAGCAGCAGCAGGCCGGCTTGCGCAGCGATCGTCACGCGCACCTCGTCGTCGACCACCTGCCCGGCGCAGCCGACGATCGGCACCTCGGCAATGAAACGCTGGATGAGCGCCTGCAACTGCAGCCGCAGGTCGGCCGGCAGGCGCCGCACGAGCGGCACGCGCCGGCGCACGATGGCGCGCCACGCCGCCGGGAACGGCGTGCGCGCCAGCCGGGCGCGGCGCCAGCGGGCGCGCAACGGGCCCGCGAACGGCCAGGCCAACGCAACGAGCGCCAGGGCGGTCAGCAGCGTCGGCGCCAGCGCCTGTTCCATCGTCCGCCGTAGTTGGGGCCGGCGCCGGCGAAAGCAAGCGCGGCCTGGGGCCTTGCGCGGCCGCGTTACCGTGCCGGCATGCCCACCGCGCCCGCACGCCCGCGCCTCCTCGCGTCCCCCGCCGCGGCGGGGCTCGCCTGGGGGCTGCTCGCCGCGGCCATCTGGACCGTCTACACGGTGCTGGCGCGCCTGGGCATCAAGTCGGGCCTGAGCCCGATGGACATGACGCTGCTGCGCTTTGCGCCCGGCGCGCTGGTGATGCTGCCGTTCGTGTGGCACTGGGGCCTCGGCGACCTGGCCGGCATCGGCTGGCGGCGCGGCGTGGTGCTTGCTCTGCTGTCGGGGCCGGTGTTCAGCCTGCTGATGATGACCGGCTTCGCGCACGCGCCGCTGGCGCATGGCGCCGTCATCGCGCCGGCGAGCCAGATGCTCACCGGCCTCGCGCTCTCGGCCTGGCTGGCCGGCGCGCCGGTGACGCGCGAGACGCTGGCCGGCGCCGTGTTCGTGCTGCTCGGCCTCGTCTTCATGGGCGGCGACGCGCTGCTGCACGCCGGCGGCGACAGCGTGCTGCTGGGCGACGCGCTCTTCGTCGCCGCGGGGTGCAGCTGGGGCCTGTTCGGCGCGCTGTCGCGCCGCTGGCACGTCGATGCGCTGCGTGTCACTGGCGTGGCCGTGGTGCTGGCGTTCGTGATGTACCTGCCGCTGTACGTGGCCGTGGCCGACCCGCGCGGGCTGCTGGCCGCCGCGCCCGGCTTCGTGGCGCTGCAGGCGCTGGCGCACGGCATCGGCGCCGGGCTCGTCGCGGTGCTCGCGTACAGCCGCGCCGCGGTGCTGCTGGGCCCCGGGCGCGCCGCCTTCTTCGGCGCGATGGTGCCCGGTGCGGCCTCGCTGCTGGCCATCCCGGTGCTGGGCGAGATCCCCACGACGCTGCAGGTGGCCGGGCTCGTGGCGGTGGTGGCGGGGCTGCTGCTCGCCTTCGGCGCGGTGCGCGTGTTCGTCCACTGGCGCACGCGCCGCCCGAGCGGGACCTCCTAGCGCGCGGTGCTCGCGGGGCCGTCCGGCTCACCGCGCTCGCGGCACGCGCAGCCCGTCGCGCTCGCGGCACGCCACGGCGCGCCGCCGTCGGCGCACGGGGCTGTCCCGCGCACGACTGCGGGCCACGCCGCGGCCGCCGCACAATGCCCCGCACTCCCGTTCCATCCGCCGAGACACACGCGATGACGCTCCGACTCGCAGGCAAGGCCGCCATCATCACCGGGGCCGGCTCCGGCATCGGCCGCGCGGCGGCGCTGCTGTTCGCGCGCGAGGGCGCGCGGCTCGTGCTCGGCGACAAGACCGACGCGGTGCACGACACCGCCGCCGCGGTGCAGGCGGCCGGCGGCACGGCGACGGCGCTGCAGGTCGACGCCGGCGTCGAGGCCGACGTGGAGCGGCTCGTCGCGCAAGCGCTCGCAGGCTTCGGCCGCCTCGACGTCGCCTTCGCCAACGCCGGCGTCTCCGGCGGCATGGCCGGCATCTTCGACGCGACGCCGGAGCTGTGGAGCGAAGTGCTGCGCGTCAACCTCGTCGGCCCGTGGCTGATGATCAAGCATGCCGGCCAGGCGATGGTGCAGGCGGGCCGCGGCGGCGCGATCGTTTGCACGGCGTCGGTGGCCGGGCTGCGCTCGGGCGCCGGCGGGCCGGCCTACTCGGCCAGCAAGGCCGGCGTCATCAACCTCGTGCAGGTGGCGGCGCAGCAGCTGTGCGAGAGCGGCGTGCGGGTGAACGCGTTGTGCCCCGGGCTCACCGAGACCGGCATGACCCGGCCCACCTTCGACTACGCGAAGGACAAGGGCGTCACGCACAAGCTCGGGCGGCTGAACCCGCTGCGCCGCGCCGCGCAGCCCGAGGAGCTCGCGAACGTCGCGCTCTTCCTCGCCAGCGACGAGGCGAGCTACGTCAACGGCCAGGCCATCGTCGTGGACGGCGGGCTGTCGAGCTCACACCCGGTGACGCGGCAGCTGCCGGGGCAGACGGCGGTGTGAGCGGGCACCTTCCGGAGCGCACGATGCAGGCACTGTTCGACGGGCGTCCCACGATCACGGCGCGCCGGGCCGATGCCGCAGGGCCGCTCAGGGCATCGGCCCTCGACGTACCTGGGTGGCGCCTCGGTGGGCGGGCATTCGCAGCGCCGTGCCGCGCATGACTGTCCGCCCGCGAAGACCACGAGCGCTTCGAGCAAGTCCGAGGTCGTGGGGGGCCGCGCAGGGCTTGGCACCCGAGGCGCGGCTGCCGACCTTGGAGTGCAGGCGGCGGTGAGCCGTGTGTTCGGGTGCCAAGCCCTGAGCGGCCCCCCGCGGCCTCGGACTTGCGCGCCACGATTCCGCATGAAGGAAGGTTCAGCTTCTTGTGAGCGCCCCATGCGCCGGGCCCAGCCCGGCCTGCCCCGGATACACCCGAGTGCAGAGCGCGGCGGCGCCCCGGGGGTCGGCCCCTCTCCCGCGCCGTTCGCCGACGTAGTACTGTCGCGCTGGATTTCCGACGGAGGAGTTTCGCTTGCGGTCCTGCACCCGCGCATCGCGCGCACCCGGCCCATCCCGTGCCTCCCACCGCCCGCTGCTGGGGCCCGCGCTGCTGCTGCTTGCCCAGGCGCTGTGGGCGCTGCCCGCGGCTGCCGCCGCGCCGCAGGCCACGGTGACCTTCACCGAAGGCGACAGCCTCATCCTGTCGGCCGGCCGTGCCTTCGTGGTGGCGCCGGGCGTGCGCCTGGGCACCTGCGACGCGCTGCGCACCGGCCCGGGGGCGATGGTGCAGGTCGAGTTCGCCGACGGCAGCGCCATCCTGCTCGGCCCCGAGACGCGCTTCGTGTTCGACCTGCCCACGCACGGCGCCACGGCCACGCAGTTCCTGCACTCGGGCTGGGCGAAGATCACCGCGCCGCAGCGCGCCAACGCCATACCCTACGTCGTGCAGACGCCCAGCTTCGACCTCTCGGTCGACAACGGCATCGCCGTGCTGCGCATGACCGCCGGCATCACCCAGGCGTACGTGGAAACCGGCGCCGCCGCGGCGCTGGACGCCGGCGGCCGCGTCACCCCGGTGCGCGCCGGCGTCACCTACACGCGCAAGGCCGACCAGCCGGCCGGCTCGATGCACAACGGCGCCGAGCCCGACCTCGCGCGCACGCTGCCGCGCCCGCTGCGCGACACGCTGCCGATGCGGCTGGCCCGGCTGAAGGACCGTGACGTGCGGCCCCAGCCGGCGGCCGCGGCACCGGGCGCCGACGAGTGGCTCACGAGCTCGCCGGAGCTGCGCGTCTGCTCGGCCGACGATGCCATCCGCCAGGCCCAGGAGGCGCTGGCCCGCAAGGGGTTCGACGTCGGCCCGATCGACGGCGTGCTGGGCTCGCGCACGAAGGCGGCACTGCGCGCCTTCCAGGTGCGCTCGGGCCTGCCGCCCTCGGGCCAGCTCGACCCGGAAACGCGGCGGGCGCTGGACAGCGCGTCCAGCCGCTGAAGGACCGAAGGAACGACACGGCGATGAAGATCCCTTCGCTCAAGGAAGTCGTCAGCGCCGAGGAGTGGCGGCTGCGCGTCGACCTCGCCGCCGCGTACCGGCTCGTCGCCGCCTACGGCTGGAGCGACCTCGTGTTCACGCACATCTCGGCGCGCATGCCGGGCGACGGCCACCATTTCCTCATCAACCCCTACGGGCTGATGTTCGACGAGATCACCGCCTCCAGCCTGGTGCTCGTCGACCAGCAGTGCAACAAGCTGCGCGACTCGCCGTTCCCGGTGAACCCGGCCGGCTTCACCATCCACAGCTGCATCCACGCCGTGCGCGACGACGCGCACTGCGTGCTGCACACGCACAGCCGCGCCGGCGTGGCCGTCAGCGCGCAGAAGGCGGGTGTGCTGCCGCTCAGCCAGCAATCCACTCTGGTGCTGCAGTCGCTCGCCTACCACGACTACGAAGGCATCGCGCTGCGCGCCGACGAGCAGCCGCGGCTGCAGGCCAACCTGGGGCAGGCGAGCTTCCTCATGCTGCGCAACCACGGCCTGCTGACCGTGGGGCGCAGCATCCCCGAGGCGTTCCTGAACATGTACATCTTCGAGAACACCTGCCGCATCCAGGTGGACGCGCTGGCCGGTGGCGCCGAGCCGAACCTCATCGGCCCGGGCCCCATCGCCGCCAACGCCAACGTCACGCAGACCGCCACTGCCGGCCAGGGCGCCAACCTGGCGTGGCCGGCTTTGCTGCGCAAGCTCGAGCGCGAGAACCCGGGCTACGACACCTGACGCGGCGGCGCGCCGCGGCACTGCGCGGGCGCCGAAGCGCCCTTCCCGCCCTTTCCTTTGCCCGCTACTCGACCAGGTCGCGGTAGGCGTGCCACGTGGCGTGCGCCAGCCACGGGAACAGCACGACCAGCCCGAGCATCGCGGTGGCGAAGCCGATCGCCGTGATGCCGGCCAGCAGCAGCGCCCACAGCGCCATCGCACCCGGGTTGCGCGAGCACACCAGCAGGCTCGTGACGGCCGCGCTCACCGCGTCGGTGGGGCGGTCGAGCAGCATCGGCGCGCTGACCACCGCGAACGTGAAGACGAACAGCGCCAGCACCGCGCCGCTGCCGAGAAAGACGAGGACCATCGGCAGGAAGTGCTCGGCGCCGCGCACGCCGGCGGCGAGGCTCGCGGCCTCGGGCATGCTCTGCCCGAAGAAGAGCGCGAAGATGATCGCCGCCAGCCGCTCCCAGACGAACAGCGCCAGCACCAGCAGCAGCCCGAACAGCGCCAGCTGCCCGGAGTTGGCGCGCCAGGCGAAGAACGACGCGTTCGTGTCGATCTCCTCGCCGCTCTCGAGCTGGCGCGACAGCTCGTACAGGCCCACGCCGACGAAAGGCGCGACGAGCAGGAAGCCGCCGACGAGGGCCGGCACCAGGTACACCGCACCCCAGCCGAGCACCAGCAGCCCCGCCCCGGCCGCTGCCGCGGCCACGCCGTAGACCAGGCTGCGCCCGCGCAGGCGTGCCAGGTCCTGCGCGCCACGGCGCAGCCAGGTGAACGGGCGGTCCCAGGGCACCTGCCGCACGCCGGGCAGGGCCGGCGGCGAGGCGGAAGACGGCGGCACGATCGACGGATGCGTAAGCTGACCCATCATGGCCTCCTGCGCTGGGCGGGAGCGGAAATGCTACGCCTGCGCAGCCGCCGGCACCAGCCTTCGCTCGCGCCTTCGCAGCCGCGCTCGCACCCGCCCTCGCAGCCGCCTGTAGGATCGATCGCGCTTCCGGCCCGCTCCCCCACAGGGCCGACGATCGGGACTCATGGACCACGGCTGGGCCTACGAAAGCCGCGACGGCCAGCACTTCGTCGCCACCGAACTGACGCGCGGGCCCTGGGACCCGGGGCACCAGCACGCCGGCCCGCCGACGGCGCTGGTGTGCCGCGCCATCGAGCACGCGGCCGCCGACCAGGGCCTGCGGCACCTCGCGCGGCTGACGGGCAACCTGCTGCGGCCGGTGCCCATCGGCGAGCTGCGCGTCGAGGTGACGCCCGACTACGTCGGCCGCAACGCCGGGCACTACGCCGCGCGGCTGCTGGCCGGCGGCAAGGAGGTGGCGCGCTTCACCGCGCTGATGCAGCGCGAGGACGACGAGCCCGTGCCCGCAGGCACGCCGGGCCATCCGCTGCCCGCGCCGCCGCGCGCGCCGGCCGACTGCCCGCCGGTGCTGATGCCCTTCGCACGCAGCGGACAACGCGGCTACGGCACCTTCGTCGAGAACCGCCTCGCCGAAGGCACCTTCTTCTCGGGCCCCTGCACGGCGTGGTTCCGCATGCGCCACCCGCTCGTCGCCGGCGAGACGCCGAGCCCGTACCAGCGTGTCGCGGTCGCCGCCGACTCGGGCAACGGCATCAGCGCCGCGCTCGACTTCGCGCGCTACGTGTTCGTCAACTGCGACCTGACGATCAATCTGCTCCGCCGCCCCGTGGGCGAGTGGATCTGCCTGGCCGCGCGCACGGGGCTCGGCGGCAACGGCTGCGGCCTCGCGGAGTCGGCGCTGTACGACGAGCACGGCCTCATCGGCCGGGCCACGCAGAGCCTGGCCGTGCGCCGGCGCGACGGCGCGGCCTGAGCGGGGCAGCCGCCGCGGCGGCGGCGCTCACGCCCGCGGCAGGCGCTCGAGCCGCAGCCCGCCGGCCGCGAGGAAGCCTTCGCCCGACGGCTCGACGTGCCGGCCGTCGGCGAGCCGGTACTCCACCTGGCCGGTCGGCTCCCACAGGCCCTGCATGTCGGGCACCGCGTCGACCCGCGCCATGTGCTCGTAGCCGTGCACCGTGTAGGCGTTGCCGTCGCTGCCGCGCGTGGCGATCGTCTCGAGCAGGTGCAGTTGCTTTTCCATCGCTTCGCTCCTCGTCGGCGCGCGCGGCGCCCCCGCGGGCTCCCGCGGGCATCACCGCGCACAACGTCGATTGGGCGCTCGATCCTTCGACCCTGTCGTTGACCCGCCGCAAGACCCAGGCAAGGTCGGGCGCAGCGGGCGAGCGGAAGTCGCTCAGTCGAACATGTCCGGCTGCGTCTGCACCAGCCGCTCCCAGATCGGCTGGAAGTGCAGCCAGCCGATGTACTCGCTGCCGACGTGCTCGTGGCTGTAGCGCGCCTTGTCGGGCGGCACGAGCTTGGGCGGGATGCCGGTGGCGTCCAGCATCAGCTGCTGCTGGCAGCAGCGCTCCAGCGCGATGAACCAGAACGCCGCCGCCTCGATGCTGTGGCGGCTGGCGGTGATGAGGCCGTGGTTCTGGTGGATGGCCGCCTTCACGCCCTTGAACGCAGCGGCGAAGTTGTGGCCCGCATCCTCTTCCACCGCCACCTTGCCGCCTTCGTCGGTGACGACGATGTGGTCCTCGTAGAACGCGCAGGCGTCCTGCGTCACCGGCGGCAGCGGCCGCCCGAGCGCCGCGTAGGCGACTCCGTAGACCGTGTGCGCATGGCACATCGCGACGATGTCGGGGTGCGCCTCGTGCACCGCGGCGTGCAGCACGAACCCGGCGCGGTTGATGGCGTACTCGCCCTGCACGACGCGGCCCTTGTGGTCGGCGAGGATGAGGTTGCTCATCTTCACCTGGCCGAAGTGCACGGCCATCGGGTTGGTCCAGTAGAGCTCGGGGCGTTCGGGGTCGCGGATCGTCAGGTGCCCGGCGAAGCCGTAGTCCAGGCCGTGCATGTGGAAGGCGCGGCAGGCGGCCACAAGCCGCTGCTGGCGGTGCGTGCGCTCCTCGGCGGGCGTGGCGAAGACCGGCTTGTCCGGGAACTTCAGCCCGGGCTGCAGCGGCTGGTAGATAGATTCGCGCCTGGTGGTGTCGAGCACGGGTGTTGTCTCCTGGTTCGCGATGGCCGCAGTGTGCGGCAGTCCGGGCACCCTGCCAAGGCGAGCGGATCCGGCCACGCCGATCCCGGCCACCTGAAGCCGCCCTGAAGTGTGGCGGCGTAAAGCTGCGTGAACCGCGCCGGCCCTTTGCGCTTTCGCAAGCGCACCGCGTGCGCGCGAGGTCAGCACCGTCAGGCGTGCCTGCGCCGCGGTGGCTCCAGGCCCCCGCCCTGCAGCACCGGCAGCGCTCGCAGCCGCTCGGCCGCGAATTGCACGAACGCCCGCACCTTCGCGGCCGCGGCGCGCCCGGCGGGGTAGACGAGGTGCACCGGCACCGGCGGGCCTTCGAAGGCCTCCAGCACGACACGCAGCCGGCCGTCGCGCACCTCGTCGGTCACCTGGTAGGCCAGCGACCGCGCCAGGCCCTGCCCGGCCACCGCCGCGGCCACCTTCACGTCGTTGGCGTTGACGACGAGGCGCTGTTGCGGCTCGCGCGCGTTGCGCGGCGCATGCGGGAAGCGCCATCCCTGCCGCTCCTGGCCTTCGATGGTGAAGCCGATGGCGTGATGCTGCGCCAGGTCGGCCGGCGTGTTCGGTACGCCATGGCGCTTCAGGTACGCGGGCGAGGCCACCACCACCGCGCGCATGGCGCCCAGCGGCAGCGCCGTCAGGCCCGAGTCGGGCAGCGTGGCGATGCGCAGCGCCACGTCGAAGCCTTCGTCGATGAGGTGCACGACGCGGTTGGTGAAGAAGGCGCGCGCCTGCACGAGCGGATGCCGGTCGAGGAACTCGGTGACCAGCGGCGCGACGTGCCGCGCGCCGAACAGCGCCGGCGCCGTCACCGACAGCAGCCCCTGCGGCTGGTGGCGAGCGCCGGTGATGGCGGCCTCGGCCGCGTCCAGCTCGGCGACGATGCGGCGGCAGTCGGCGAGGAAGGCTTCGCCCTGCTCGGTGAGGCGCAGGCTGCGGGTCGTGCGATGCAGCAGCACGGCGCCGAGCCGGTGCTCGAGCGCCGCCACGGCGCGCGTGGCCGCCGCGGCCGACACCTCGCGCTGTCGCGCGCCGCGCACGAAGCTGCCCGCCTCGGCCACGGCGACGAAGGTGCGCAGCGTCTGCAGGTGGTCCATGGCTCGCCCCCTGCCGGAGCACAAGCCCGGCGAATCGTTGCGTTGGCTGCAATTCTGAAGTGGCGGCGCCCGGCATTCCAGCCGAGCCGCGCAATGCCTACATTGGCCACTCGCCAGCGGCTCCCCACGCTGACCGCCCACCACATCGCCCGCCACCCCACCCGACCGCCATGCCCACACCCATGCCCTCCCGGCCGATCCGCCTGTTCGGCCATCCGATCTCCGGCCACGTGCACCGCGTGCGCCTCTTCCTCTCCCTGCTCGACCTGCCGTTCGAGGAGGCCTCCGTCGATCTGGCGAGCGGCGAGCACAAGAGCCCCGCCTTCCGCTCGCGCAACGTCTTCGGTCAGGTGCCGGTGATCGAGGACGGCGACGTCACGCTCGCCGACAGCAACGCCATCCTCGTGTACCTGGCGCGGACCTACGACCCCGCCCGCCGCTGGCTGCCCGAGGCGCCGCGCGTGCAGGCCGAAGTGCAGCGCTGGTTCAGCGCCGCCGCCGGCCCGCTCGCCCACGGTGCCGCGGCGGCGCGCGTGGCCGTGCTGTTCAAGCGGCCGGACAACCCGACGGCACGCGCCATGGCCGCTTCGCTCTTCGAGACGATGGAGCAGCACCTCGCGGGGCGCGACTGGCTGGCCGCCGCGCACGCCACGCTCGCCGACCTGGCGATGTACACCTACACCGCGCACGCGCCCGAAGGTGGCGTCTCTTTGGAGCCGTGGCCGCGGCTGCGCGCCTGGCTGCAGCGCGTCGAGGCGCTGCCGCGTTTCGCCGGCATGGTGCGTTCGGGCGGCTGACCATGGCGCACGAGGAAAGAACGTCGCCGTTCCACGCCGGCGAGCAGGCGCTGCAGGCCCGCGTCGGCGTGCGCGAGCACATCGAGGCGCTCGGGCGCCAGATCGTGCGCGACCACATGCCGGCGCAGCACCGCGAGCTGTTCGGCAAGCTGCCGACGCTGCTGCTGGGTGCCGTCGACGCGGAGGGCCAGCCCTGGGCGACGGTGCTGCACGGGCCGCCGGGCTTCGTCTCGACGCCCGACGCGCGCACGCTGCGCATCGCCACCTGGCCGGCGGCCGACGACCCGCTGGCGCCGCTGCTTCGCACCGGTGCGCCCGTGGGCGTGCTCGGCCTGGAGGCGCACACGCGCCGGCGCAACCGCGCCAACGGCACCGTCGGCACCGTCGGCGAGGCCGGCCGCGAGGGCTTCGACGTGCAGGTGGCGCAAAGCTTCGGCAACTGCCCGAAGTACATCCAGGCGCGCGAGCCGCGGCCGCAGCCGCGCACGCCCGGCGCAGCGCAGGACACGGGCGCCCGGCTCGACGACGCCGCGCTCGCGCTCGTGCGCGGCGCCGACACGCTGTTCATCGCCAGCGCGAGTGCACGTGCCCCCGCGGGCGCGGCCGGCGAAGGCGTCGACGTCTCGCACCGCGGCGGCCGTCCGGGCTTCGTGCAGGTGGCGCAGTCGAGCACGGGCCACGTGCTGACGCTGCCCGACTACGCCGGCAACCAGCTCTTCAACACGCTCGGCAACCTCGTGGCGTGGCCGTTCGCCGGGCTGCTGTTCGTCGACCACGCGGGCGGCGACCTGCTGCACGTGGCCGTGCGCGCCGAACTGCAGCACGCCGGCCCCGAGCTCGCCGCGCACGCGGGCGCCTTGCGGCTGCTGCACCTGCATGTGCTGCGCAGCCGCCGGCGACCGGCGGCCTTGCCGCTGGCGTGGACGACGGCGCAGCCTGCGCCGCAGTTCGCCCCGCGCCAAGGTGGCCTGAACCCAGCCTGAGCGCCGCCGTTTCGCCGGGCCGATCGGCCGGGCTCAGATCGGATCAGAGGCCCGCCGCCAGCACCTGCTGGAACAGCCCGCGAACGAGCGCCGTGCAGAACGGCGGCACGAGCGTGCCGTGGTACTGCGCGGTGGCGTTCGCGCCGGCCGCCGCCTTCTGCGCCTGGAAACCGCCGTAGATCTGGTCGCCGGTCGCGCCGGCGGGCAGGCTGGCGCGGTTCTCCAGGTCCCAGGCCGGCGCGAGGAAGTTGCGCGCGGCGAAGTCGGCCTGCAGGTCGCTCGTGTTGAAGAAGAAGACGGTCGGGTCCTGCGCGCCGCCGCACAGTGCGACGGTGCCCGGCCGCTTCGGCGTCCAGCCGAGCAGCGTGTTGGCCTGCGCCGCCGTGCGCAGGTTCGAGCTGGCATAGGCGGCGCGAAAGCCGTCGGTCAGCAGCCCGCCGGCGCCGAACAGCAGCGTGAACGTGGGGTCGTTGGGCAGCTTGCCCTGCGCGATCAGCGTGGCGATCGGCGTGTCGGTCGGGAACAGCCGGCCGCCGGCGCTCGAGTAGGGGGCCTGGTAGACGTCGGACAGGTTCGTGTAGATGTTGCCGTAGGCGCGCTGGTAGCTGGTGATCAGCAGCGGCGTGAACAGCGTGGCGCCGGCGGCGATCGGGCCGGGGCCCATCACCACGTCGACGAACTTCACCAGGTTGTACGGCCCCGACATCGGGCCGGAGGCGGTGACGGTGAACTCCGAGGCATGGTCGCGCTCGATGACCTTGTGCGTGGCCATCGCCACGTGGCCGCCCTGCGAGTAGCCGGTGAGCAGCAGCTTGGCCGACGGCCGGGTCGCGCTCTCGGCGGCCAGGTGCGCCTTGGCCGCGCGCAGGCCGTCGATCATGTCCGCCGCCTGGCCCTCGGCGTGCAGCCACGGGTGATGGTCGAGCGACGAGCGGTCGTACCCCAGGTAGTTCGGCGCCACGACGATGAAGCCCTGCGCGGCGTACATCGCCATCAGCAGCGACCCCTCGCTGTCGCTGGAGACGTTGGCCAGGTTCTTGGTCTGCGTCGTCGTCGTGCCGTGCGCGTACAGCACCACCGGGCGCTCGCCGTTGCAGGCCGGCGCGGCGCCGCCGGGCACCAGCACGCCGGCCGTGGCGCTCGCCGGCGCGCCCTGCGGGTCGCGTGTCATGTAGGTCAGGTAGCGCAGCTCGACATCGCAAAGCGCCGTGCCCGACAACGCCTGCACGCCCGAGGAGGCGGTGCCCGCGTCGATCTGCGCGATCGTCACCTTGCCGAGCACCTGCGCCGCCAGCACGGTGCCGCGCTCGGTGCTGGCATCGTCGCCGCCGCCGCCGCAGGCCGCCAGCAGCGTGGCGGCACACACCAGCGTTGCCCAGGATCGGATGCGCTTCATGGAGTGTCCCTTCTGCGACGGATGCGACGGATGCGACGGTGCGACGGGTTGCGACAGCGCGCGATGCCTGTGCCGATGGCGGCGACGGCTCTGGAGAACCCTAGAAGTTCGAGGTCAGCTGCACCGACAGGATCGTGACGCTCGACCGGTACTGCCCGTTGAGCAGGCCGTTGCCGAGCACGTTCGGCGGATCGCCGCTCTTGTTGATCGACGCTTCCTTGACCCACACGTAGCCGGCCCCGACGTCGAGCCACATCGTCGGACCCCACTTGTACTGCGCGCCCAGCGTCAGCCAGGTCCGGTCGTTGTCGGGCAGGCGCG
Source organism: Rubrivivax sp. (assembly GCA_026125665.1). Taxonomy (GTDB): domain Bacteria; phylum Pseudomonadota; class Gammaproteobacteria; order Burkholderiales; family Burkholderiaceae_C; genus Rubrivivax. The sequence goes on along the minus strand of JAHCKS010000065.1, from coordinate 18,286 downwards.
GCGTGCGGAACTCGCGCTGCACCGGCGAGCGGTCGTAGGCCGCGCCGCCGCGGAACAGCCAGCGGTCGTCGAGGCGGTAATTCGCGCCGGCGGCGAGCTTCCACACGTCCTTGAAGTTCTCCGGCGTGCTGGACAGCGTGCTGCCGTTGGCGCGCACGAAGGTCAGGTCCTTGATCGTCGACCAGCCGGTCCACTGCGCGTCGGCCATCACATCCCAGCGGCTGTCGAGCCGCCCGAGGAAGGACAGGTTCGCGATCGGCGGCAGCTTGACCTTCGCGCTGACGCCCGAGTCGAACAGCACCGTGCCGTTCAGGCCGGCAGCCAGTGCGGCGACCGTCGGCGCGAGCGCGCCGGCCACGGTCGGCGTCGGGTTGGCGAAGGTGGCGTCGCCGGTGACGTCGTAGCTCACGGCGGAGCGGTAGTGCACGCCGACGCGCTGGTCCGGGCCGATCTCCCACAGCAGGCCGGCGTTCCAGCCGTACGCGGTGTCGTTGCCCTTGATGCGTGCCGACGACTCGAGCCCCGGCGTCGCCTGGGCGATCGCGTTGTAGGTCGCCGACCCCGGCGCGATGCCGTTCTGCGCCGCCGCCTGCAGCAGGGCCGCGGAGTAGTTGACCTGGTTGGTGAAGGTCGCGTCGATGCGCTGCACGTTGACGCCGAGCCCCAGCGACAGCCGGCCGTCGACCCGGTACGACACGGCCGGGTTGACGTTCACGGTCCGGATGTCGGACTTGTCGGCCTGGAAGCGGCCGACCCAGCCGTCGTCGTAGTCGGTCACCAGGCCCCACGGGGCATTGATGCCCAGCCCCAGGGCCCACTGGCGGTCCAGCGGCATCACGAAGTACAGGTTCGGCACGACGTTCAGCCCGCCGGCGTCGCCGCCGTCGCCCCCCTGTGCCTGCTGGCTGGCGGGCGCCGAGAAGTCGTTGCGGAACTTGATCGACGGCGTGATCAGGTGGATGGCGCCGGCCACCTGCCGCTGGCCGAGCCTGGCCATGCCCGCGGCGTTGCTCCACAGCGTCGCGGCATCCTCGGCCGCCGCGGCGCCGCCGGCGAACGCGTTGCCCAGGCCGCTCGCCGAGTTCTCGTTGATCTGGAAACCGGCGCCGAAAACCGGGCCGGCGCCCGCCACCCACATCGCGAGCGCGAGCCGGCCGGCGGCCCGGGCCGAGGCCGATCCACCGAGGGTGCCGGACCTGCCGCGCGCTGCCGCGCACAGCCCCTGCGATCGGACGTTCCTCATGCCCATTCCCTTCACACAGAGGTCACAGGGCGATGCGGACCGAACGACACCCCGCCTCACCCCGAGGGCGAAGCTATCCCGGCGTCGGGGCCGGCCGATTGAGCATGATCAACGAGCCCGATGCCCTCGGTGCACTCGGTGCCGCCCGGCGCTCCGGCTTCATGCCCCGACTTCGAGACCGGCGGTCGACGAGCCCGACCTCGCTGCTGTCCAGCAGGCTCATCCTCCACTTCGTGCACAGCACGATCGGTGACTTCGAGGTTCGCCCGGATCGGCCCGGTCGCCGCCCGCGTGGTGAAACGGCGGGCCGACGGCCGAGCCCGACCTGTGCTCTGGCGAAGCCGTGGCCCACGCCGTGCACGTGGAAGGCACGCCAGGCGACCACGAGCCGATGCTGCCGACGCCGGCGGCGCCGACCGAACGCCGCCGGTGCTCTTGCGGCGGCCTTCTTCCCGCCCGTCAGTCCCAGCGCCCGCGCGGGTCGGCGTGCCCGCGCGTGTCGCGGCGGCGGCAACGCGAGCTCGTGCCGAGCGCGCCCGTGTCGTGCACGATGTCGCCGTCGACGACGGTGAGCACCGGCCGCACCTTGCGGATCTCGTGCTCGGGCACGCTGAAGTAGTCGCGGTCCAGCACCAGCAGGTCGGCCAGCTTGCCGGTCTCGATCGTGCCGATCCTGTCTTCCATGCGCAGGAACCACGCGTTCTCGCGCGTGAAGGCGCGCAGCGCCTCGTGTCGGGTGAGCTGCTGGCCGGCGTTGACCTGCACGCCGAACGAGTTGAGCCCGGTCACCACGTAGTACATGTGCAGCCACGGGTTGTGCGGCGCGATGTGCACGCCGTCGCCATGAATGCCGGCCTTGATGCCATGGTCGACGATGATGCGGAAAGAGGCGCCGACGCCGGTGGCAGTGGCGCTGGATGACACCCAGCGGTAGGCGGCCATCTGCACGCCGCAGTTCAGCGCCTGCAGGCGCGTCAGCAGCTCCGGCGTCACGAACGGCACGTGGTGCACCATCCAGCGCAGGTCCCTGATGCCCCCGGCCGCCGCGAACTCCTGGTCCATCTGCTCGTAGGCGTTCACCACCTGCTGCAGCTGCGCCAGCGACTGCACCGAGTTCTCGTTGCGCCAGCGAGCGGCCGCCACCAGCCGCTGCGCCTCCAGCCAGTTGGCGCCGGCACCGATCGGCGCGGCCCACTCGCCGATCGAGCCGGTCATCAGCATGTCGTCGCCGAAGAACTGGAACTGGTTGCGCAGCCGCTCGTTCAGCTCCGGCAGGTCGGGCAGGTTCTGGTTGTGCAGGAAGTTCATCTGCAGCCGCACGATCGTCCTGCCCTCGCGGTGCAGCTGCAGCCACGGGTCGTACATGCGGTAGTGGTCCAGGTTCGACAGCGCCTGCGTCGGCTGCAGCGGCCCGGGCGTGGGGAACAGCACCTGGTCGAGGTTGGCCGTCACGCCCACCGCGGCCGAGAAGGCCATCGCGTCGAGCGTGCTGCGCAGCTTGTCGGCGAAGGTCTGGCGCACGCGCAGGTGATAGAGCGCCGTCGTCGACGGTGCGCCAGCGGCGACAAAGCCGTTGTCGGCCACCGCCACCGGGCCGGCCAGCGGCGAGCTCGCGTTTTCCAGGAAGGCCTTGCCCAGGCTGTTGACGACCGACGGGCCGGTGAAGCTCTGGAAGATCATCACCGGGCGGTCGGAGACCGCCGCGTCGAGCTCGGCGCGCGTGGGCACACGGCGCACGTCGGTGAACTGGTTCGGGTGCCAGCCACCCATCGCGGTGATGAACTGCCCCTCGGGCACGCCGGGCCGGCGCGCCGCGAGCGTGGCCTGCATCTCGGCGATCGTGTCGGCGCTCTCGATCGGCGTGTGGTAGCCGGGCCGGTTGGCCAGGCTGACGATGTGCACGTGTCCTTCGACGACACCGGGCACCACCGTGCGGCCTCGCAGGTCGATCACTGGCGCGTGCGGCAGGAGGCCGCGCGCGTCGTGCCCGACGTAGACGAACTCGCCTTCGCGGATACCCACCGAACGCGCGATGCTGTTGCGGGCGTCCATCGTGTGGATGCGGCCGTTGACGAGCACGAGCTCGTCGATGTCGCCCAGACGCCCGGCGTTGCCGCGCCGCGTGGTGCGGGCCGGGCCCGCCGCCGCAGCCAGGCCGGCCAGCGCGCCGGCGCGCAGCACGCCGCGGCGCGAGAAGGAACGTGCATCGCTCATCGCTCGCCTCCAGCGCAGGTCAGCCGCCGCCGAGGCCCGACCGCGTGCGCCCTGCGCGCACGCGGCGCCTGCGTTGGATGCCTGCTTCGTGTGCGGACCATCATAGGAATGGCCTCCGGCGCCCGGCGTGACGAATAGCCATCACGCCGATCGACCGGGTCGATCGTTCGCGGGCGGGGCGGGGCCGTGCCGCGGCGCGGCAGGCCGCGCTCAGCGCCGCTTCGGCCGCCGCCGGCTCTTCATCGCCGCCCTGCGCACGATGACGGCGAACGAGCGCACCGGCGCCGGCATCGCCGCCCCGGCGCGCCACAGCAGGCCCGGTGTGCGCACGGGCGTGGGGCTCTCGATCGGCACCAGCCGCAACCCACTCATTCCGGTGGGTACGGCATGCGCCGAGACGATGGCGGCCACGTCGCTGCGCTGCACGAGGCCCAGCATCGGCGCCACGGTGGACATCTCGGCAACGATGGCCGGCGCCGCGCCGCTGTCGCGGAAGCACTCCTCGAGCATCGTGCGCGTGGCGAAGTAGCCGGGCAGCAGCACCAGCGGGCGCTGGTGCAGCTCGACCATGCGCACGCGCCGCCGGCCGGCGAACGGGTGCGCCGCCGAGACGACGAGCACCATCTCCTCGTCGAACAGCGGCTCGAAGTGCAGGTCGGTGGGCTCGGGCGGCCGGTAGGCGATGCCGATGTCCAGCGCCCCGCCGTGCAGCCGCGCGGCGATCTCGTCGGCCGCCAGCTCGTCGACGTGCACGCGCACGGTGGGGTGGCGCGCCAGGTACTGCGCCACGCATTCGGGGATCAGCGTGATGTTGAACGTGTGCGTGGCGCCGACGCGCACGCGGCCGCTCGAGCCGTTCGCCTCCGGCCGCAGCATCGCGATGCCGTGGTCCACCTCCTTCAGCGCACGCTGCGCGAAGGCGAGGAAGAGCTGGCCGGCCTCGGTCGCGGCGACGCGCCGGCCGGCGCGGCTGAACAGCTCCTGGCCGATCTCCTCCTCGAGCTGGCGGATCTGGTGCGACAGCGTCGACTGCGTGACGTGCACGCGCTCGGCGGCGCGCGTGAAGTTCAGGCACTCGGCCAGCGCCACGAAGTAGCGCAGGTGCCTCAGCTCCATGCCGGCCCTCGGGCGCGCGCCGACGCGGCGCTCACCGCGGCCCGGGCATCATGCGGAGCGCCACCCCCGTGCGCGCCTGCAGCTCGTCGAACGTCAGCCCCTCGGCCATCTCGAGCACCATCACGCCTTCGCCGCCGATCTCCAGCACCGCCAGGTCGGTGTAGACGCGCTTCACGCAGGCCAGGCCGGTGAGCGGACAGGTGCAGCGTTCGACGAGCTTCGGCTCGCCGCTCTTCGTGGTGTGCTCCATCATCACCCACGTCTGCCTGGCGCCGATGGCGAGGTCCATCGCGCCGCCGACGGCGGGAATGGCGTCGGGCGCGCCGGTGTGCCAGTTCGCGAGGTCGCCGTTGGCCGCCACCTGGAAGGCGCCGAGCACGCAGATGTCCAGGTGCCCGCCGCGCATCATCGCGAAGCTGTCGGCGTGGTGGAAGAAGGCGCCGCCCGGCAGCAGCGTCACCGGCTGCTTGCCGGCGTTGATGAGGTCGTAGTCCTCCTCGCCGGCCGGCGGCGCCGGGCCCATGCCGATGACGCCGTTCTCGCTGTGCAGCATCACCTCCTTCGCGGCACCGAGGTGGTTGGCCACCAGCGTCGGCAGGCCGATGCCCAGGTTGACGACGGCACCGTCGGCGATGTCGCGCGCCACGATCGCGGCCATCCGGTCCTTGGTCCACTTGCCCGAAGCAGCCATGGCTCGTGCTCCGGTCAGGCAGCGTTGGCGGCGAAGCCGCCGGCGCCGGTGGCCACGCGCGCCACCTTCACCACGCGCTGCACGAAGAGGCCGGGCGTGACGACGGCCTCGGGGTCGAGCGCGCCGAGCTCGACGATCTCGTGCACGCTGGCCACCGTCACCTTCGCGGCCATGGCCATGATCGGGCCGAAGTTGCGCGCCGTCATGCGGTAGGTGAGGTTGCCCCAGCGGTCGCCGCGCTCGGCCTTGATCAGCGCGAGGTCGGCGTGGATCGGCGCCTCCAGCACCATCCAGCGGCCGTCGATGAAGCGCGTCTCCTTGCCCTTGGCGAGCTCGGTGCCGTGGCCGGTGGGCGTGAAGAAGCCGCCGATGCCGGCGCCGGCGGCGCGGATGCGCTCGGCGAGGTTGCCCTGCGGCACCAGCTCGAGCTCGATGCGGCCTTCGCGGTAGAGCTTGTCGAAGTGCCAGCTGTCCACCTGGCGCGGGAAGCTGCAGATGATCTTCCTCACGCGCCCGGCAGCGAGCAGCGCCGCGAGGCCCGTGTCGCCGTTGCCGGCGTTGTTGTTGACGATCGTGAGGTCGCGCGCGCCCTGCGCGATGAGCGCCTCGGTCAGCTCGTTGGGCAGGCCGGCGGTGCCGAAGCCGCCGATCATCACCGTGGCGCCATCGTTCACATCGGCCAGCGCCCCGGCTGGCGTGGGGAAGATCTTGTCGATCATGGGCTCTTCTTCGTAGCTGCTGCTGCTGCTGCGGCCGCGCGGTCGCTGACGATGCCCACGCGGTGCCCGATGGCCGCCGCGTCGTCGACGAGGTCGCACATCGCGGCCGCGAGGTCGGCCATCGACGTCTCGCCACTTCCTTCGGGAAGCGCCTCGAACGCGCGCCGGGCGTGGCCCGGCGCGATGTCGTCCACCAGGTTCAGCGGGCACATCAGCGTCCACGCCAGGCCCCACTCGTCGCCGGCCTGCGCCAGCGTGCGGTGGTTGCGCATGTGCTCGGCGGCGATGTGCCGGTAGGCGTCGGGCGTGCCGTGCTCGCCGCGGTAGCCGCCACGCTCGGCGTCGGGCAGCGCCACGCCGGAGGCGACGGCGACGAGCCGCCGCAGGCCGGCACGCCGCATGCCGGCGACGATGGCGCGCACGCTGTCGGAGAAGTCGGTGGCCGGCACCGTGATGTCGGCCATGCCGAGCGTGCACAGCACGGCGCGCACGGCGCTGCCGCCGGTGTCGCCGCTGCCTTCGTCCAGGCCGCGCGGCCGCAGCACGTCGTCGATGGCGCCGCTGTCGCGGGCGTCGCCCACCACCACCTGCAGCATTGGCGCAGCCGGCAGCCGGCCCGCATCGCGCACCAGCGCGCGCACCGGCCAGCCGCGCCGTTGCGCTTCGGCCAGCACGAGCCGGCCGGTGCGGCCGGTGGCGCCGAAGAGGGCGATCACGGGCACGGTCATCGTCGGGTCTCCTGCTGAGTGGTGTTGCTCCCTCTCCCCGCCTGCGGGGAGGGGGCGGGGTGAGCGGAACCGTACACCTTCACCCCGACCCCCGCCTGCTGGCGGGAGAGGGAGTGGATGCGTCAATCGTCCGCCGGCGCGGCACCCTCCCACGCACGTTGTATCAGCGAACGCAGCGCCTCGCGCTCCAGCGGCCGCGGGTTGGGGTACGGCGTCGTCACCGCCAGCTCGGTGGCGCGTTCGACACCTTCGGCCGGCATGCCCAGTTCGCGCAGCGACGTCGGCGCGCCCAGCCGCGCCGCCAGCGCCTGCACGGCGCGCGGCACGCCTTCGGCCTCGGCCAGCCCGAGCGCGCGCGCGATGCGCCCCATCGCCTCGGGCGCCGCGGCGGCGTTGTAGGCCAGCGCGTGCGGCAGCACCACGGTGTGCGTCTCGGCGTGCGGCAGGTTGAAGGTGCCGCCGAGCGTGTGGCACAGCTTGTGGTGCAGCCCCATCGCCGCGCTGCCGAGCACCACGCCGCACAGCCACGCGCCGGCCAGCGCGTCGCCACGTGCCTCGATGTCGCGCGGGTCGCGCTGCAGTGCCGGCAGCGCCGCAGCGCTGGCGCGGATGCCCTCCTCGGCCATCAGCGCCACGACCGGGTTGCCGTCGTGCGCGTACAGGCCCTCGCAGCCGTGCGCGATGGCGTTGAGCGCGCTCGTCACCGTCAGCGCCAGCGGCAGCGTCAGCGTCAGCTCGGGGTCGTAGATCACGGTGCGCGGCAGCACACGCGCGTCGCGCCCGGTCTTCTTCACGCCGCCTTCGGTGAGGCCCCAGATCGGCGTCACTTCGCTGCCAGCATAGGTGGTGGGGATGGCGACGATCGGCAGCTGCGACTCCAGCGCGATGGCCTTGCCGAGGCCCGTGGTGGAGCCGCCGCCGATGGCCACGGCGCAGTCGGCGCCGAGCCGCCGCGCTTCCTCGCGCGCCGCGCGCGCGGTCTCGATCGGCACGTGCATCGCGGCCTGCGCGAACACGCCGGCGGCGCGTTCGCCCAGCAACCCGGCCACGCGCCGGGCCGCGTCGACCTGCTCGGGCGTACTGAGCACGAGTGCGCGCCGGGCACCGAGGCGGTCGACCTCGGCGGCCACCTGGCCGAGCGCACCGGCGCCGAAGACCACGCGCGACGGGTTGGCGGTGTAGGTGAAGGCCTTCATCGGGGGTTGTGGCCCGGCTCGTCCGGGCTCTCGGAGCGGACGTGCATTGAAGCAGCGTCGCCCGCCCGCGTCACGGCACCGCGTGGAGAACTGATTTTCATCCGCCGGACGAAGGAGTCGCGGCGCACGGCGCGGCGGCACGGGCACCGCCACGGGACGCTCCGCGGACGCCCGCCGCGCACAGTGCCGCCGCCGTCGCGCCGGGCCGCCGCTGCCCGGGCGCGCGCTTCGCATCTTCCTGCCGTCTTCATCGCCGTTCGTCCCAGCCTTCGAGGAGCCCTCGCCCATGTTCCCGCACCCTGTGTCCCCCGCCGCACCTTCCGCTGCCGCGCCGGCCGCACCGCGCATCGGCCGCTTCACGCTGCCGCGCGGCGGCCCGGTGCTCGAGCTCGCCGAGCAGGGCCCGCCGCCCGGCCCCGGCGTGACGACGGTGCTGATGCTGCACGGCATCACCGACACCTGGCGCTCGTTCGAGCCGGTGTTGCCGCACCTGCCGGCCGACTGGCACGTGGTGTCGCTCTCGCAGCGCGGGCACGGCGGCTCGGGCGTGCCGGCCGACGGCGACTTCGGCACGCGCGCCTTCGCCGCCGACGCCGCGGCCTTCATCACGATGCGCGGGCTGGCGCCGGCCGTGGTGGTGGGCCACTCGATGGGCGCGGCGAACGCGATGCGCCTGGCCATCGACCGGCCCGAGCTCGTGCGCGGCGTCGTCGCCGCCGCCGGCTTCGCCGCCTTCGGCGACAAGCCGGGGCTGGTGGACTTCATCCGCGACACGATCGCCGCCATCGGCACCGAGGTGCCGCGCGAGCTGGCCGAGAGCTTCCAGCGCGAAACGGTCGCCGGCCCCACGGCGCCGGGGCTGGTGGAGGCGATGGTCGACGAGTGCCTGCGCACGCCGCCCGCGGTGTGGCGCGGCGCCTTCGCGCGCCTGCTCGACGACGACTTCAGCGACGACATCGGCCGCATCGCCGCGCCGGTGCTGCTGCCCTGGGGCAGCGCCGACCTCTTCGTGCCCGAAGCCGACCAGCAGCGCATCGTGGCTTCGCTTCGCGCCTCGGGCGGCATGGTCGAGCGCTCGGTCTACCAGGGCACCGGCCACGCGCTGCACTGGGAGCAGCCGGAGCGCTTCGCACGCGAGCTCGTGCACTTCGTGGCCCGCCTGCCGGCACGCGGCCAGCGCGCGGCCGCCATGGCGGGCGGCCCTGCGCGCGGCCCGGCGCGTGCTACCGACCTGCCCGGCACGCGCGGCGCCGTCGCCACGGCCTGAACACCGGCCTCGCCTTCACCGCCTCGACCGTCCGAAAGGAGCCTTCGCCATGTCCCCCGCCGACCTTCTGCTCTACGCCACCGCTGCCGTCTGGCCGGTGCTGCTGTTCGCCGAGTCTCTCGTGCCCGCGCGCTGGCAGCCCGGCCTGCCGGCCTGGCGCGCGATCGGCTTCGCCGCCTTCGTCGCCTTCGCCGCCGTGTCGTTCTACCTGCCGCTGGCGCTGCCGCCGGCGTGGTTCGAGGCAAGCCTGCTGCCCGGGCACGCGCTCGGCGTGGCCGGCGGTGCCGTCGTCGGCTACCTGGCCGTGACGTTGGTGGGTTATGCCTGGCACCGCGCGGCACACGCGTCGCCGTGGCTGTGGCGGCTGTTCCACCAGCTGCACCACGCACCGAACCGGCTGGACGTGGCCAGCTCGGCCATCTTCCACCCGAGCGAGATGGCCTTCTACACGCTGATGCCGCTGGCGGTGACGACGCTGCTGCTGGGGCTGGACCCGCTGGCCGCGGGCATCGTCGGGCTGCTGGGCGCCGTCAACGCGGTGTTCCAGCACGCCAACATCGCCACGCCGCGCTGGCTGACCTGGTTCATGCAGCGGCCCGAGGCGCACAGCATCCACCACAGCGAGCACGCGCACAACTACAGCGACTTCCCGCTGTGGGACCGGCTCTTCGGCACCTACCGCGAAGGCGTGGCGTTCCGCCAGCACGTCGGCTTCGCGCCGGCGGCTTCGCGGCGGTGGCTGGCGATGTTGTGCTTCCGCGACGTGCACGCGGGGCAGGAAGTGAAGGCGGCGCCGGCGGTGCAGACGGTGAAGGCGTTGGATCGCGCAGCCGAGGTGCGGGCGTGATCGCGCATCGACGGGCACTGCCCACCGTGGCCGTTCTGGCGGCGGCTCTGCTCGGGCTGGGCAGCGCGGGATGTGTGGCGACGCAGCTGCGCGGCGTGGCCAGCGCGACATCCATGGACTTGGACGCGCCTCCGCCAGCCCCTGCCCATTGGGGCGAGGACGACGAGACGTAGTTGCGTGTTTCGGCCTCCTCCTCCGTAGGTCGAGGCTGCCGGGATGTGCTTCGGCCGCAGCGCGGGGAACCGGGCGAGGATCTCGTCGGGCGTTGCGCCGTCCGCGAGGTTGTCCAGAACCACGGTCACCGGGATGCGCGTGCCGGCGAGGGGCATCGCGCCATGCAGCGTCTGCGGATGTGGCGAAGAGGCGTTCTACGCGGCCCCGGTGGGCGGCGCGGCCGGCAGGAACGCCTGCTGCTGCGGCGAAGCCGGCACCGACGCCAGCCGCGTGACCCACGGCATCGCCGAGTGCTGCCAGATCTGCACCGCCGGCTCGAACAACGCGCGCTGCTTCACGCAGCCCAGCCGGATGACGACCGACGTGGGGTTCTCCGGCGCCGTGGCCCACAGTGGCGTGCCGCACTCGGGGCAGAACACCTGCGCGCGGCGGTTGCCGCTCTGCGCCACCTTGACGTAGCTCTTCGTCGGGCCCGTCACGACGAGGCTCTCGTACGGCGCAGCCACCACCGCCCGCAGCGGCGCGCCGGAGAGCACCTGGCAGTCGCTGCAGTGGCAGACCATGACCCGGTCCGGGTCCACGTGCGCGGTGAACGAGACCGCACCGCAGTGGCAGGCGCCTTCGACTTGCATCTCGCGGGACCTCCCTTGCGTGGACGGACGCGCCGTGAGCAGGCAGGCGGATGGCCGTCAGCCGGTCTTGACCGCACCGCGGCCGTGTGCGTGTAGGCGCCGATCGGGGCGTGGATGTCGGGCGGGTTCAGGAAGCGGGGCATCTTGCGCATGGCCTCGGGCGAACGGTCAGGCCCAGGTCAGGCCGCGCTGCGCCAGGACTCGCCGCACAGCTCCTTCGCGGACTTCACGGTGGCGAACGCACCGTTCAGCCCGGCGAGGTAGGCGAGCTGCACGTCGCGGGCGCGCACCTGCTCTCCCGCGAACTGGAGGTCCCGCGTGGCGCACGCGTCGCCGGCGAGGAAACACTGGAAGCCGAGGTCCGCCGCGGCGCGCACGGTCGTGTCCACGCACATGTGGGTCATCATGCCGGCGAGAACGAGCCGGGCTGCACCGGCCGAACGCAGCACGTCGTGCAGCGTGGTCTCGCGAAAGCCGTTCGGAAAGTGCTTGACGACCCGCGCCTCGCCTTCGGCGGGCCGGACCGCGGCATGGATCTCGGCGCCCGGGGTGCCGGGCAGGAAGAAGGTGGCCCCCGCCCGCTTGGCGATGTGCTGCACGTGCACGACGGGAAGACCGCCTTGCCGGAAGGCGTGCACGAGCTCGGCCGCCCGGGCGACGGCGGCCTCGGCGCCGACCAGCTCCATCGTTCCGCCGGGAAAGTAGTCGTTCTGCAGGTCGATGAGGACAAGCGCGGTGGACATGATGGCGGTTGAACCTCGCTGCACACCAGAGGGAGAAGGGCGCGCCATTGTCGGCGAATCCCTCGCGCCTGAGCCGGTGACGGCCGGCTTGACAGGTGCTGCCTGCCGCCCCCCGAGCGAGGCGGCAGGCCGAGGTCAGGCCGCAGCCTTGCCCTTCGCCGCCGAGCCCGCGAGGTGCCCCTGGCGCGCCGCGGCCTTGCGTGCCTGCTCGCGCCGCCGGCATGGCTTGCACAGGACGGCGACGCTCCACACATCGCCCTTGGCCGACTCGTACCACCACTTCTGCTGCGTCGCGGCCCACACCTGCGCCGCCCCGCAGCCCTTGCAGACGAAGGGCATGTCGACGTAGTAGCCGCGGCGAACGAACTCGGGGGTGCCGTAGCTGTTGTCGGGGCGAAGGTTGACCGGGTTGACCAGCAGGTGCCGCCGGGCCAGCTCGCGCAGGGCGCGGGCGTCCTCCTTGTCCTTCCGACGCCTGCGCTCCGCATCCGCGGCGGCACGCTTCAGCTTGCGGCGCTCGAGGATGGGTGGGCGTGCACGCGGCGGGTGCTTCATCGGTGCGACCCGGCGCTCGAGCCCGGCCCGCCGGTCAGCCCGCAAGCTCGCTTGCGGAGGGCCGACGAGGTGTCCGGCGGCCGAAGCCCCGGGCAAGAAGCAGCCAGGCCACCACGGCGAAGCACGCCGCCACCCCGATGCTCGTGGCCGCCACGACGACGTTGGGCGAAAGCTCCGCGGCGTTTCTCGCGGCAAACAGCGGCGGCAGCTTGACCGCACCGATCGACGCCGCGATGGTCCACAGCGGCAGCAGCAACGCCACCTGGCCGACCTGCCGCCACCGCCTGGCCAGCGCATGGCGCGCGAGCGCGGCCAGCCACGCCACCGGCCACAGCGCCATGAGGGCCGCGAAGACGACGACGAGCAGGAGCAGCGCGGTGTTCATGGCCCCGGGTCTTCGATGCCGGCCCACTTCGGGGCCTCGGTCTCGGCGCTTCTCATGGGTTCAGGTCAACACTCTCGCCCACGACAAGCACGGTGCTGAAGCCTTCGGCCTCGGTGGGAGGCTCCAGGGCAGCGAAGACGTTGCGCAGCCCTTGCTCGTCGACGACCTCGTCCGGCGGCCGCGCCGCGTTGCGGGCCAGGCAGACCGCGAGCGGCGTGCGCATGCACACGGCAACGGCCGGCACGCCGTGCTCGCGCGCCGCGGCCAGGATCGGCGCGCGCTCGGACCGCTTCACCAGGATGGCGTCGAAGATGGCGCAGCGGGGCTCCAGGAGCTTCTGCTTGCGAGCCCACGCGCTCTTGCCCGAGCCCTGGGCGCCGACCATCACGTACAACGGGCTGCCGGCGAGCTTCGCACCCGCAAGCGCTTCCGGGAGGGCGGCAAAGCACTGGCCCCAGGCCCACGTGTTGCGCTCCGGCGTCGTCACGCGACCCGCGGGCGTTTGCAGGAAGTGGTCGGGGTTGAGGTGCACGGTGGGGCTCTCTCGTGTCGAGCGAGGGGCCGGCCAGGCCTCGCTGCCGGGGTGCGCGCGCCCATGCCGAAGCTCGCGTCAGGCGCCCACGGGAGGTTGACGCAGTATCCAGCCGTTGCCGTCGGGGTCGGCAAACATGACGTAACGACCCCAGGGTTCCTGCCTGATCTCGCCCAGCTCCAGCCCCCGGCTTCGCAGGACCTCACGCTCGGCATCGATGTCGTCGGTGTTCACCATGACGCCCTGCAATCCGCCGGGCTTCATCGTCTCGAACCAGGTGACGAGCGCAATCGTCACGCCCTGACCGGGAGGCGCAAGCTGGATCCAGCTCGTGCCCGGGCCCATGGGCGACTCGCGCACGAGCTCGAAGCCCAACACCTCGGTGTAGAAGCGCTTGGCGCGCTGCTGATCGGTGACGGGAACCGAGATGATCTCGAAGCTGCGGATGGGCACTTGGGTCTCCTCGAGTGAGGGGTCGGGCGCAGGTCAGGCGGTGTTCTTCGGCTCGAGCGGCCTGCTGTAGAAGACCGCCCGCTCCGTCTCGACGAAGCCCAGGCGCCGATGCACAGCCTGGCTCACGAGGTTCTCGGGCTGCGTGTCCGATGCCAGCTCGACGCAGCCATGCGCCATGGCCCACCGCGACACGGCATCGACCAGCATCCTTGCCACGCCTTGGCCTCTGGCTTCGGCCTTGACGAAGAGACCTTCGAGGTAGCCCACCGGCGACGAGACCGTCCCGTTCACGCAGTCTTGGCGAACGGATGCTTCCGCAAACCCGAGGCCGCGGCCGTCCGGTGCGCGGACGATGAACTGCGCGCAGCGGCCGGGCTCCCGGAGGAAGCCTGCCATCTCTGCCAGGTGCTCTTCTCGCGGGCAGTCAGGCCACAGCTCGAGCCGCATGGACAGCCAGTCTGCGTCGGGGAGGGAAGACAGAGGGGCGAGGGTCATGCCGTCCTGACGTTCGAGCTCACCGGCCCGGAGTGGGCCGGCCGCCTGGCCCGACGGGCCGGTGTCGAGCGAGGCGGCAGGCGGCGAGTTCACCCATGGCCCCAGAGCTTGAACGGAACGTACGGTGCTGCGTCGGCGAAGTCCTTGTCCGTTGACAAGAGTGTCAGCTCATAGCGCCCGCAGAGCTGGATGAGCAAGGCGTCGATGGTGCCGACCTGGACGCCATTTCTGCGGCATGCGTTGCGGACCTCAGCGGCAGCGATGTGATCCTGCCTGTCAGGCTGGATCAGCGGCAAGGCCCCGAATCGCTCGATGACGGCCACCCTGTCCCTCGCCCCGCTGAAACCTTGCACAAGCTCCTGCAGGACCAAGCCGGTCGTCACCACCGCGTCCGCACCACTCAGTGCTTCGCGCAGCACGATGACTTCCTTCGATCCGGTCGGGCCGTCGCGCCTGAGTGCCAGGGACCAGACGCTGGTGTCGACAAGGAGCGTCACGACCGGGAGCGCTCCGCCTTGTGGTCATAGGCAGCATCCCACTCCAGCTTCCCGAACAGCTCCGCAACGCGCCTCTGCTCGCGCCTGGCAATGAACTCCTTGAGCGCAAGCGTCACTGCCGCCTTCTTGGTGGGCTCACCGCTGACAGCGACCACCCGGTCAAGGAGATCGGGATCCAGAGCAAGGTTCGTGGCCATCTGTAGCTCTCCTTGTGTGGCACTCTACACATCGCGGTGTCGAACCGCAAGCGGCGCCCCGACTTCGCCGCCTAACGCTCGAGCCAAGGCGACCCACGTTTGTGAACGCCACCGGACCGAAACCGACGAAGACCAGGGAACCGGTTACGCCGAGCCGCCACCCCGCCCCAGCACCCCGCGCAGGCAAGCCATCGCCTGCTCGTCCGTCCACTGCCGCCCACCTTCCCGCAGCGCCGCCACCCGCTCGGCCGGCAGCGCCCCCGCCAGCACCGCCTCGTGCCGCTCGCACGCGCGCTGGTCCAGCTCCGGCCGCTGCGCCGCCTTGCGCCGCGCCGGCGCCGCGTCGCACCAGCCGAGCAGCTGTGCGCCCTGCTCGGGCGCGCCGCTTTGCGTCGCCCACCACGCCAGGTGGTCGCCGACGAAATCCGGCGCGCCGGCCATCGCCAGCAGCGAAAGCACCTCGGGCATCGACTCGCGCGCTTCGGCGGCGCGGCCGGCTTCCACGCGCGCGGCCATCAGCACCGCGGCGCAGCGCCACTGCCAGCGCAGGTAGCCGCTGGCGCGCAGGCGCTGCACCACCGGCGCCAGGATGTCGGCGGCGCGCGCCGGCTGGCCGAGCGCGATGTCGGCCAGCCCCACGTTCACGTAGGCCGACCACGAGTGCAGGTCGTCGCCGGCCAGGCGCGCGCGCTCGATCTCGCCGCTGAAGTGGTCGCGGTAGCCCTGCCAGTCGCCGGCGCGGCTGAAGGCGATGCCCTCGGCGCGCATGCGCAGCGACTGCCAGGTCGGGTTCCACTCGGCGCGCTCGAGCTCGCGCATGCGCGCCAGCAGCGGCTGCGTGTCCAGCGGCGGCTCGACACGCCGCGCGTTGATGGCCAGCACGCCGAGCATGCGGAACTCGCCGAACTCGTCGCCCAGCTCGCGGTGGATGGCCAATGCGCGCTGCGCCGCAGCCACCGCGTCCACCGCCGGCGAAAGCGGATCCACCGCGCGCAGCGCCAGCGCCTGCCAGAAGCGCGCCGCATAACGCCTGGGCGTGTGCTCGCCGATCAGCGGGCGCACCTGCTCCAGCCAGCGCTGCGCCTCGCGGTTCAGGCCTGCGATGTTCCAGTAGGGGCCCACCGCGCCCATCGCCGAGGCCAGCGCCACCAGCCGCTCGGGGTCGCCTGAACACGCACCCGCCCCGGCACCGGTGTCGCCGCCGCCCGCCGCCGCCTCGCCCGCCGCCCAGCGCAGCGCAGCGCGCATCTCCGGCAGGTCGGGCCACAGCCGTTCCAGCCACGGCAGCATCGGTGAAGCGGCCAGCTGCGCCAGCGCCCGCTCCAGGATCGTCAGCACCGCGTCGGCATGGCGCGCGCGCGTCGCTTCCACCTCGCCCGCTTCGGCCAGGCGCTCGAGCGCGAACTCGCGCGCCGTGACGAGCAGGCGCAGCCGGTGCGCGCCGGGCGGCGCGGCGCCCATGCCCGGCGCCGCCGCATCCTGCGCGCCGGCGGGCAGCACCGCATCGCCGCCGCGCCGGCCCTCGCCGCGCGGCACGTCGACGAGCGACTTGTCCACCAGCGCCTGCAACGCGTCCAGCACCTGCCAGGGGTCGTCGCCAACGGCAGTGCACACGGCCTCCGCCGTCTCGGGCGTGAAGCTGTCGGCGAACACGCCCAGCCGCCGGAACACCGCCTGCTGCGGCGCATCGAGCAGCGCGTGGCTCCACTCGAGCGCGGCGCGCAGCGTCTGCTGGCGCGTGGGCGCGTCGTGCGCGCCGCGGCTCAGCAGGCGCAGCTGCTCGCCCAGCCGGTCGAGCACGCCCTGCACGCCGAGCAGCGGCACGCGCGCTGCCGCCCACTCCAGCGCCAGCGGGATGCCGTCGAGCCGCCGCACCAGCGCCGCCGCGGCGGCGGCGTTGTGCGCGATGGCGAAGGTGCGGTCGTGCGCGCGCACGCGCCCCGCGCGACCAGCAGCGCCACGGCCGGGCTGGCGGCGATCTCCGCGGTGACCTCGGCGCCCGGCGGCGGCAACGCCAGCCCGGCGAGCCGCCAGCACGACCTCATGCGCAGGCCCAGCGGCTCCTGGCTCGTGGCCAGCACCGCGCAGCGCCCGGCGCCTGCGCCAGCAGCGCCTCGGCCAGCGCGGCGGCGAGCAGCGAGCACGTGCTCGCAGTTGTCAGCACCAGCAGCAGCGAAAGCAGCGCCAGCGCGCGGGCCAGGGTGGGCGCATCGGGCCGTCGGGTTCCAGCGGCAGGCCAGGCGGCGCGCGACGGCGGCGCACACCTGGCGCGGCTCGGCCAGCGGCGCGAGCTCGACGACGACCGCGCCGTCAGCGAAGACCGCGCCGCCGCCGCGACGTAGCGCGGGCGCGTCTTGCCGACGCCGCCGCTGCCGGCCAGCGTGACGAATTGCCCGGGCACCCAGCTGCGCTGGAGCTCGGCAGGATGGGCTCGCGGCCGATCAGCGCCGTGGGGTCGGGGCCGGCCGGTGGCGCGGCGCTCCCCGCGGCCGGTGCCGCGCCACCCGCGGGCTCGACCGCGCCGCCCGGGGCGCCTGCACCGCGTTGCACCGGCCACCCGAACCGGTAGCCGTGCCCGGGCACGGTGACGATGGCCTCGGCGCCGAGCAGGCGGCGCAGGCCCATCACCTGCACCTTCAGGTTGTCGTCGATGACGGCGCGGCCGGGCCAGGCACGATCGAACAGCTCGTCGCGCGTGACGATGCCGCCGTCGCGCTCGACCAGCGCGACGAGCAGGTCGAAGGCGCGCGCGCCCAGGCGCTGCGGCTGGCCGCCGGCGAGCAGCTCGCGCGTGGCCGGGCGCAGCACGAAGGAAGGGCCGAAGCGGTACTCGGTCGGGCTCATCGCGGGCGACCGGGCGTTTTACCGCGTCCGGCAGGCGCTCCGAAGGGGGTGCCGCGCGCTTCGCGAGGCACGGTTTCGAGGCACGGCGGGGCGGCCGGCGCCGCTCGCGGCGGCTCCCGCCGGCCGAGGACACACCCCGCGTTCCACCCCTCGCTTCACCCGCCGGCTCGCGGCTTCTTTACCGCATCTCACCGACAGCGGCGGACGCCGCGCGGACGATCCCGCCCTTGCCCAGGGGAGCACACAAAGATGCAAGGCAGCACGGAGGCCGGCAACGACATGGCCGACATCGCGCACGGAAGCAGCACCGCCGGCACGGCCGACACGGCCCATGCCTCGGGCAGGCTCACGATGGCCGGCACCGCCGAGGCGATCCTCGCCCTCGAGCTGCGCCTGCACGGCTACCCGGCCGTGCTGCACGGCGCGCGGCCGCTGCCGCTGAAGCTGCGCCACGCGCTGGCGCTGCTGGCCCTGCTGGCCGAGGCGCCGGGGCCGCTCGGCCGGGCGCACCTGGCCAGCCTGCTGTGGCCCGACGGCGGCGACGCGGCGCTCGTGCGTGCCCGGCTGCGCCGGCTGATGCACCAGGCCAACGAAGCGCTGCCGCTGCCCCTCTTCGAAGGCGACGCCGACACGCTTCGCCTGCGCGCCGGCTGGCGCAGCGACATGCAGCGCACACGCGCGGCCATGCAGGCCGTGCACGCGCTGGCGGCAGCAGCGCCGGCTTCGCCGCTGCAGGCGCTGGCGGCGCTCGACGGCCC
>JAHCKS010000064.1 GCA_026125665.1 Rubrivivax sp. | reverse complement strand
GCGCAACCCGAGCGCCCACGTCGGCTCGGGCGGGCCCGCGGGCGCTGCCGGGGCCCCCCCGGTCGCTTCGACCCCCGGCGGCACCGGGCCAGCGACGATGGTGGCGTACGGGCTCACCGCCGCCAGCGGCAGCAGCGGGCGCTGCGCCAGGCGGGCCAGCGTGCCCGGCAGCGGCCGCGGGTAGGCCCAGACGCCGAGCTCGTCGAGCGCCGGGCCCGGGTCTTCGAGTGCACGCGGGAGCGGCCCGCGGTAAGTTGCCAGGCACAGCGGCCCCGCGTCGAGCATGCGCATGCGCCACCCCTCCACCGGCGGCATGCGATGTGCCAGCGCGCTGCACGGCGTGCCGGGCGCGGCCGGCGCCGCCGCATGGAACTGTGCGGCGTCGAGGTCGCCGCGCAGCCGGCGGCTCTGCCACGAGACGATGCGCAGCCCCTCGCCGCCGAGGTCCAGCACGCGGCCGGCCGGCACCACCCAGGTCGGCAGCACACGCAGCCGGTCGGCCCCCGCTGCGGCGCGCACGCGCGCCACCAGCGCGCGGTCGGCCTGCGAGACCACCGTGCCGCGCTGGGCGCGATGCAGCTCGCCGTCCGGGCCGATGCGCCAGGTGATCGTCTGCAGCAGCGCCACGACGTCGTGCGCCTGCGCCTGCGCCGGCCCCGCTGCCAGGCCCTTGCCCACCGCCTCGCCGCCACCCGGCTGCACCGCCAGCACCACCAGGTGGCGCAGCGTGCTGTCGACGACGGCGTGCGACTCGCCTTCCGGGTCCAGCACCATCATCAGCGGCCCCTGGCGGCACAGCCCGTCGGCCGGGCTCCATGTGGCCGCGTACACGGCGACGCGCAACGTGTCGCTCTCCGGCCGCGGGATGAAGAGGGCGCGGCGGAAACCGCGCGGCCAGCCGGCCGGGGCCTCGGCCCCCGGCCCCTGCGCCCCCTGCGCGCCCTCCTCGCGCCCCGCCGCCACGATGATCCGCCCGGACGTCGGCGCGGTGATCTCCGGCACGCCGCATTCGCCTTCGAAGCTGCGCGGCGCCGGGTCGGCGGGGCCGGCCGGCAGCGGCACCGGCAGCAGCGGGCTCGTGCCGATCACCTCGCGCAGCTTGTCGATGACGACCGGCTCGCTCTGCGACAGCAGCCCCTGCAGGAAGTCGCCCTGGCGGCGCACCAGCGCCACGCCCTGCAACTCGTCGATGAGCCGCGCCGACAGGCGGCCGAACGTCGTGCCGGCACCCGAGCGCGCGCTGTCGATGCGCGCCGCCGCGTCCAGCAGCTGCACGAGCACGGCGCGCGCCTCGGCGCGCGTGGCGTAGTGCCGCTTCACCTCGGCCGACTCGGTGCTGCCGAAGGCGTCGAGCATCAGCTCGGCCCGGCGCATCGTCGGCGCCTCGATGAGGAGGGCAAACAGCGTCGGCAGCGCCAGCCCGAGCGTGATGCCGGTGATCGAGACGAGCAGCACCGGCCACAGCACGCGCCGCCGCCGCCGCCGCCGCTCGACGCGTTCGCTCTCGTCGAGGTACTCGGGCAGGTCCTTCGCAAAGGGCATCAGGCGCGGCCCCTCGCGGTCCAGCGCCAGCAGGTGCAGCCAGTCGTCGAACGGCTGGCGCTTCTCGCGCCGCTTCTGCACGCTGCCGGCACTGACGCGGCGCAGCTCACCGCGGCCGAGCAGGTCCTCGGGCTTGCGGCCATGCTCGGCCCACGCGGCGCAGCGGCGCAGCAGCGCCAGGTACTGCTCGTACTGCGCGGCCTCCGCGTCGATGAGCTCCTTGAAGCGCCGCCAGCCGCGGATGAACGACTCGTGCGAGACCTTGATCGTCACGCGCGCAGGGTCCTCGGCGTCCCAGAAGAGGTAGTCCACGCTGCCGAGGAAACCTTCGGCAAGCAGGCGGCGCAGCGCCTGCGGGCCGGCGGGGCCACCCGGCCCCGCAGGGCCGGCCCTTCGGTCAGGGAAGCCGAGCAGCGCCGCGGCCGCCCCCGCCTCGATGCGCTGCTGCGAGTAGTGGCCGGTGTTCGGGTCCTTCAGCGCCAGGCGGCGCAGGAGGGTGTCCAGCCGCGCCCGGTTCACCTCGTCGTGGTCGAGGTAGATGCGCTCGGGCCAGTTGTGCACGCTCTCGCGCAGCGTGTTGATGCCCTCGGTGAGCACGGCGTCGGCGCTGTCGTCGATGCCGGTCTCGATGCCCAGGCGCGAGGCGTTGACGGCGCGCGCCAGGTCGGCGCGCGTGATGCTCGCCGGCACCAGCGCGTCCATCGCGTCGTCGCGTTCCAGCGCCGCCTGCCACAGCCGCGCCAGCATGTGCTGCAGGAGCGGCAGGTGGTCCGGGTCCTGCGTGATGGCGGTGACGTCGCGCAGCAGCCGCTCCAGCACCGCCGGCTCGAACTCGACCTGCGGCGGCAGCTTCGCGCCCACCGGCGTGCCGGCGTGCTGGCGCGCCATCAGGCGCAGGAAACGCTGCGCCGGGCCGACGATGGCCTCGCGCAGCTCGTCGGCGTCGAGCCGCCGCACCAGGAAGCTGCTCTTGTTGATGGCGTCGGGCAGCTCCAGGTAGGCGGCGCAGTCGTTCAGGTGCTCGCTGCGCATCGTCATCACGACGTAGCAGCGCGGATGCGGCCGGAAGAAGTGGTCGAGCAGCCGCTCGACCAGCACCGCCGCCTCGTTCGGCTCGCCCGGCGGCGCCCGGTTCGTCGGATGGAAGACCTCCTCGAACTGGTCGATGACGAAGAGCACGCGCGCGTCGGCCGGATCGGGGCCGGGCGGCACGTCGAGCTCGTGGCAGTAGGCATCGAGCAGGCGCGCCAGCCCGCCTTCCTGGCGGAAGACGTCGGCCATCTGCGCCAGGCGCGCCTCGTCGGCCTCGTCGCTGCCGCGGCTCCTGAGCAGCCGCGCGAAGCGCCGCACGAGGCGCGTCACCGGCGAATGGCGCCGCGCCGCGCGGTCCTCGGCGCCGACGTTGGTGCCGGGTGTGCACACCATCGTCAGCCACAGGTCGCCGGCACCGGGGATGCCGTAGCTGCGCAGCTCCGGCGTCACGCCGGCATGGATCAGCGAGCTCTTGCCCGAGCCCGAGCCACCGAGCACGGCGACGAACTGCGTGGCCGCCAGCCGCTCGATGATCTCGCGCACCTGCCGCTGGCGGCCGAACAGCAGCGCCGCCTCGAAGTCGAGGAAGGGGCGCAGGCCCGGGTAGGGCTCGCGCGGCAGGCGCAGGCCGCTGGCATCCAGCAGCGGCGGGCGCTCGCTCATCGCGGCGCCCCGGCCGCCGGGGGCGCCGCCGCGGCGTCGCGTTGCAGGCGGCGCTCGAGCACGCGCCTGAGGAACTGCTCGAGCTCGGCGTCCTCGTCGTCGACGACGTCGATCTCGTCGTGCTCGCGGGCGTCGAAGCGCAGCACCTGCCAGCCCCAGGCCGGCACCGGGTCGGCCGAGGCCTGCGGCGGCATCAGGTAGGCGACGACACCGGGTGCCGCGTCGCGCCCCGGGCTCATCTTGTTCTCCACCTTGTTGATCTGCGCCACCAGCGCGTCGGGTGTCTTGCGGCCCCACAGCAGCACCACGCCGTCGGCGTCGTCCAGGCACGGGAACTGGTCGATCTGCTCCACCGGCAGGCCGCGCGCCTTCAGGCGCAGCGCCGGCGCGGCGGTCGGCACGGCGGTGGTGGCCGGCGCCGCGGTCAGGCGTGCCCAGCGCCTTCGCATCTGTTCGCCCAGCGGCTGCCACAGGTTCAGCTCGTGCCGGTTGCTCTCGATGTAGATGCGCACGTCGCCGGCCACCGGCGCCTCCAGCGGCCGCGGCGGCGCGGGCGTGATCGCGGCGCCGGCACCCGCGGCTGGACCGCCCGCGGGTACGGCCACGGCGATGGGCAGCTGCTGCCCGGCCTGCGCGGCGCGCAGCCTGGCGACGAAGTCCTCGCGCAGGCGGTTGAACGGCTCCTTGAAGGCGCGCGTCACGAGCTGCGGCGCCATGTAGATGTCCACCGGCTCGTCGCGCTTGAGCTCGTCGAAGAACGGCATCCACAGCTGCCCGCTCGGCAGCATGCGCTGCCAGGCATCGCCGGCCGTCACCTTCTGCATCGCCGGCTCGGACAAGGCCACGACGTACAGCCGCTCGCGGCAGCCGGCCTCGCCGAAGCGCTCGCGGAAGTACTCCAGCTCGGCGCGGCACCATTGCGAGAGCACGTAGTTGTCGTGCACCACGACGACCATCGCGAAGGACCGGTCGATGCGCTCGCGCAGCTCGGGCCCGAGCACGCCGGCCACCGGCCCGTTTTCGCCCGACAGGTGCACCGGCGGCAGCTTCACGCCGCGCATCGTCGCTTCCAGGCCGCGCTGCAGCTCGGCGGCGAAGAACGTGACCCAGCTGTGGCAGCGCACGTCATCGGCGTGCGCATAGCTGATGAACGCGGTGTAGCGGCTGCCTTCGAGCGTATTGATCACGGCGCTGTCATGCTAGGGCGGCCCGAGCCACGGTGTAAAGGCGCGGCGCGCCCGCCGACCCCCCAAGCTCCGCCAGGGCCCTCGCGAAGTCACCGACGCGGCGCCTCCCCCCGGCAGGTGATACTCGGCAACCGGTGAATTGAGCGCATGCCCACCAGGAAAGCCCCGCGCCGGGCACCCCCCGCCCCCGAGCCGCGCCCGCGCGACGCCGACCGCTCGCAAGGCGAGATCCTCGACGCCGCGACGGCCGAGTTCGCCGCCTTCGGCCTGGGCGGCGCGCGCGTCGACCGCATCGCCGAGCGCGCCGGCGTCAACAAGCGCCTCATCTACTACTACTTCGGCAACAAGGAAGACCTCTTCCGCGCCGTGCTCGAGCGCGCCTACGAGGGCATCCGCGGCGAGGAGCGCCGGCTCAACATGAGCGAGGTCGACCCGATCGAGGCCATCCGCCGGCTCATCGCCTTCACCTGGAACTACTACCTCGCGCATCCGGAGTTCCTGACGCTGCTCAACAGCGAGAACCTGCACCGCGCCCGCCACCTGAAGAAGAGCGCCGGCATCGCCAGCATGAACTCGCCGCTGGTGCAGATGCTGGCCGAGGTGCTGGAGCGCGGCCACAAGGCGGGCATCTTCCGCGCCGGCGTCGACCCCGTGCAGCTGTACATCTCGATCGCCGGCCTCGCCTACTTCTACCTCGGCAACTGCCATACCCTCTCGGCGGTGTTCGCGCGCGACCTGCTGGCCACCAAGGCCAAGGTCGAGCGGCTGAGCCACATGACCGACCTCGTGCTCGGCTACCTGGTGCGCGACTGAGGGCCGCGCCGGGGAGCACGCGGCCGCCTGTCGATCCTTGCCCCCGGGTGGCCCCGGATGCCCAAGCGCCGGCGGGCGCCCAACAATGCGCTCACGTCGGATTCACCGGACGGTTAACTCGCGCCGCCGGCCCACATCGACCGGACCCTGCAGACCGGACCCGCGCGCCCCCGGGCGCTTTCCAGAGGAGCCCGCCATGACCCTGCCCCCGCGCCAGACACCGCAGCGCGCACCGCTGCGCCCACCCTTCCGCATGCCGCTGCGCCGGCGCATCACGCAGGCCGCACTGCTCGGAGCCGCGCTGCTGGCCGCCGGCGTCGCGCAGGCGCAGTGGAAACCGACGAAGCCGGTGACGATCATCGTGCCGTGGGCCGCCGGCGGTGCCACCGACCAGGTCACGCGCCTGGCTGCCGCCGAGATCGAGGCCGGGCTCGGCCAGAAGATCGTCGTCGTCAACCAGCCGGGCGGCGCCGGCTCCATCGGCACGAAGGCGACGATGGACGCGCCGAAGGACGGCTACACCTGGACCGCCGGCGCGGCCAAGCAACTGGGCACCTACCCGGTGCTCGGCATGATCCAGAGCAAGCTCGACGACTTCCACCTCTTCCTGGCGGTGACCAACGTCTCCATCGTCAGCGTCAACCCGGGCTCGCCGTACCAGACGATGCCGCAGCTGCTCGACGCGATGAAGGCCGCGCCGGTGCCGGTGGCCACGGCCGGCAACAGCAGCTCGGGCCACTTCGCGATGGAAGCCATCGCCAAGGCCACCGGCGCGAAGTACCGGCACGTCACCTACGACGGCGGCAACCCGGCCGTGGTGGCCACGGTGGCCGGCGAGACGCCCGTGACGACGCAGCTCGCACCCGAGCAGGCCGAGATGCTGAAAGGCAAGCGGCTGCGCGCGCTGGCGGTGGTCGGCGACCAGCCGCTGACGATCGAAGGCGTCGGCACGATCCCGCCGATCACGCAGTTCGTCGCCAACTTCCCGAAGGTCACCACCGGCTTCGGCATCTTCATCCCGAAGGGCGTGCCGGCCGAGGTCGTGGCCACGGTCGAGAAGCTGTGGGCGGAGAAGGTCGTCACCTCCGAGAAGATCAGGAAGTACGCCGCCGACCGCGGCGCGCTGTTCACGCCGCTGTACGGCAAGGCGGCCTACGACGCGGTGTGGCCGACCGTCGTCACCGACGCCTACCTGCTGCAGGAGGCGGGCCTGGCGAAGGTGTCACCGGAGTCGCTGGGCATCAGGCGCTGAAGGCGGCGGCTTCGGCAGCGACTTCGGCGGCGGCCCCATCGATGGCCTGATCGGCGGCCATTCGACCCATGCGGGCCACGACGTGATGGAGGGCAAGGCGCGCCACGGCGAATGGCTCGCCGTGGCCTTCTGGGCTGCGCTCGGCACGGCCATCGCGGTGGCGGCCTGGCGCATGGACCGGCTGGATCACCTCGGCATCGCACCCTGGTCGGCGCCCGGCGTGTTGCCGGGCTTCGTCGGCGTGCTGATGGTGATGCTGGCGGTGGCGCTCGCCCTGCGGCTGCGCAGCGGCGCGCGGGCGCAGCCCCAGCCCGCCGCAGGCCACCTCCGAGCGAGCGCGCTCGCCGCGGTGCTGTGTTTCGCCTTCGCCGGGCTCGCGCTCGGGCGCGGCTGGCCGTTCCAGCTCGAAGCGGCGGTCTTCGTCTTCGTCTTCACCGCCGCCTTCGGCGCGGCGACCTGGCGTGCGCAAGGGCGGGTGGCGCGCGGCGTGGCCACGGCGCTCGCGGTCGCGGTCGTGGCCGCCTTCGGCATCGGCGCGCTCTTCGAGCAGGTCTTCCTCGTGCGGCTGCCCTGATCGATGGAAGGCCTCGGCCACCTCGCCGCCGCGCTGGCCGGCCTCGCCGGGCCGTGGCAGCTCGCCTACGCGCTCGGCGCCACGCTCGCCGGCATCCTCATCGGCCTGCTGCCCGGGCTTTCGGCCACGCTCGGCGTCGCGCTCTTCACCACGCTCACCATCAAGATGGCGCCCACCGACGCCATCCTCGTGCTCGTGTGCGTCTACGTCGGCGCCATCTACGGCGGCAGCCGCACGGCGATCCTGCTGAACATCCCGGGCACCGCGGCCAACGCCGCCGCCTGCCTGGACGGCCACATGCTCGCGCGCAAGGGCCAGGCCGGCCGCGCGATGGGCATCGCCACCACCGGCTCGGTCGCCGGCTCGCTCTTCGGCGTGTTGTGCCTGGCGATGTTCACGCCGCTCTTGGCGGAGACGGCGCTGCGTTTCGGCGCCTTCGAGTTCTTCTGGCTCGGCATGGTCGGCGTGATGCTGTCGGGCACGCTCACCGGCAGCGAGCCGCTGAAGGGCTGGCTGATGGGCCTGCTCGGCATCTTCACGGCCACCATCGGCCTGGACCCGATCCACGCACACCCGCGGTTCACGTTCGGCGAGAACGCGCTCACCGGCGGCATCGCGCTCATTCCGGCGCTCGTCGGCGCCTTCGGCTTCGCCGAGGTGCTGACCGTGATGAGCCAGCCGCGGCGCGCCGCCGTGCGCGCCTCGGTCGACTCGGTGCTGCCGCGCCTGGCCGACCTGGCGCGCTACTGGCGCACGATGCTGCGCTCGGGTTTCATCGGCGTCTCCATGGGCGTGCTGCCCGGTGTGGGCGAGGACATGGCGGCGTGGTCGTCGTATGCCGCCGCGCGCCGCGCCAGCCGCGAGAAGGAGCAGTTCGGCCAGGGCTCGGTGGAAGGCCTCATCGCCGCCGAGACCGGTGACAACGCCGCGATTCCTGGCGCGCTGATCCCGGCGCTCGCGCTCGGCATCCCCGGCTCGGCGCCGGCGGCGGTGCTGATGGCGGCGATGATCATCCACGGCGCGCAGCCCGGGCCGATGCTGATGACGACGCAGCCGCAGTTCGTCTACACCGTGGTCGGCATCACCATCGTCGCCACGCTGGCCATCCTCGTCTACGGCCTCGTGCTCGTGCGGCCGCTGCTGCGCGTGCTGGCGGTGCCGCGCGAGATCATCATGCCCATCATCTTCGTGCTCTGCGTGCTCGGCGCGTGGTCGATCGCGCAGCGCCTCTTCGACGTGTGGGTGATGCTCGGCACCGGTCTCGTCTGTTTCCTGCTGCGCCGCCAGGGCTACCCGGTGGCGCCGTTCGTGCTGGGGCTTGTGCTCGGCGAGATCGTCGACAAGTCGCTGCGCCGCGGCCTCGTGCTTTCCGACGGCAGCTTGCTGCCGTTCTTCACGCGGCCGATCAGCGCCGTGCTGGCGCTGCTGGTGGCGTTGATGCTGCTCTCGCAGGTGCCGTTCGTGCGCCGCTGGTGGGCGAGGCAGCGGGTGCGCCGGGGAGCTGCGGTGTGAGCGGCGACACGATGCCGGCGGCGAGTGGCGGCCTTGCAGGCAGCACCGGCGCCAGCACGCCCATGGCCACCCGCCTGGCGCTGTGCAACGAGGTGCTGGCGCCCTGGCCGTTCGAGCGGCAGTGTGCCTACGCCGCAGCGCTCGGCTACCGTGGCCTCGAAGTGGCGCCCTTCACGCTCGCCGAAGACCCGACGCAGCTCGGCGAGGCCGACGCGCGGCGCTTCGCCGCCATCGCCGCCGACCACGGCCTCGCCGTCACCGGGCTGCACTGGCTGCTGGTGGCGCCCAAGGGGCTCTCGATCAGCCACCCCGACGCCGCGGTGCAGGCGCGCACGGCCGACGTGCTGGCGCGGCTCGTCGACCTGTGCGCGGCGATGGGCGGCCGCTACCTCGTGCACGGCTCGCCGGCGCAGCGCAACCCGCAGCCGGGCCAGCCGCACGCCGACGCGCTGGCGCGCGCCACGGCGGCCTGGGCGCGCGCCGGCGAACGCGCCGGCACGCGCGGCCTCGTCTACTGCATCGAGCCCCTCTCGCACGACCAGACGAGCGTCGTCAACACCGTCGCCGAAGCCGCGGCGATCGTGCGCGCCGCGGCATTGCCGGGCCTGCGCACGATGCTCGACACCTGCTCCGCCGGCGCCACCGAGAGCGAGCCGCTGCCGGCGCTGATCGACCGCTGGTGGCCGAGCGGGCTGCTCGCCCACGTGCAGCTCAACGACCCGAACCGCCGCGCCCCCGGCCAGGGCGCGATGCGCTTCGGGCCCATCCTGGCCGCGCTGCAGCGCCAGGGCTACGCGGGCTGGCTGGCGATGGAGCCGTTCGACTACCGGCCCGACGGCCCGGGTTGCGCGGCGTGGGCCGCCGCGTACGTGCAAGGCCTGCTCGAAGAGGGCGGCGCGGCAGGCGGCTGAGGCGCCCCGGGCGACGCGCGATTGACAAGCCGCGCCGTGCGGCCGATCGTTCACAGGCCGCGGTGCAAGCGACCCGCGCCACGCCGCTGCGCGAACCGACGCCGCGCCCTTCCCGCCCTTCCCATCACCCACGCCCCTTCGCCCATGGAACTCGGCACCTTCTCGCTCAGCCTCGCCGTCAAGGACCTCGCCGCCTCGCGCCGCTTCTACGAGGCACTCGGCTTCACCGTCTACGGCGGCGACCCGGCGCACAACTACCTGATCATGCGCAACGCCGGCACCACCCTCGGCCTGTTCCAGGGCATGTTCGAGAAGAACATGCTGACCTTCAACCCGGGCTGGGATGCCGAGTGCAACAAGCTGGCGCAGTTCACCGACGTGCGCGAGCTGCAGCGCCGGCTGAAGGCACAGGGCATCGTGCCGGCCACGCCCGCCGACGAAGCGGGCAGCGGGCCGGCGCACTTCGTCGTCACCGACCCCGACGGCAACCCGATCCTCTTCGACCAGCACGTCTGACGCACGCGATGGCGAAGCTGCTCGCCGTGTGCACCACCGTCGCCGAGGAGGCCGACGCGCGGCGCCTGGCCGATGCGGCGGTCGAGCGGCGGCTCGCCGCCTGCGTGCACATCGAGATGATCGCGAGCGTCTACCGCTGGCAAGGCGCCGTGCAGCACGAGGCCGAGCGCCGCCTGACCTTCAAGACGAGCGAAGCCGCAGCGCCGGCGCTGCGCGCGTTGATCCTCGAGCTGCACCCCTACGACCTTCCGGCGCTGTGGACGCTGCAGGTGGCCGAGGCGAGCAACGCCTACCGCGACTGGGTGCTGCGCGAAACCGCGGGCTGAGGGGCTGAGAGTCTTTCGATCATGCCCGCTCATCACGCCAGAAGACGCCCGCTCGTCGTTGCAAATGCTCGCCATAGGCCCCGCTATGGCTCGCATTTGCGCCTAGATCGGGCGCCTTCTGGCGCGCTGCTCGGGCACGCTCGAAAAACTCTCAGCCCCTGACGCGCGCTACGCCGGCGCGCCGAGCGCGCGCCGCAGCCCCTCGGCGATCTCGCCCACCGACTGCGGCCGCACGGCCCGCGCCTGCTCGACGCCGTCGCGCAGGAACACGAGCGTCGGCCACAGCGTCACGCGGAACGAGCGGCCGAGCGGCTGCCCGGGCCCGTCGGCCACCTTGACGTGCGGCACGCCGGGCGACGCGGCCAGCGCCTCCTCCACCAGCGGCTGCGCGCGACGGCAGTAGCCGCAGGTAGGGCTGCCGAACTCCAGCAACAGGGGGCCGCGGCGGGCGTCGATGTCGGCGCGGGTTGGCTCGGTGGTCTCGAAAGGGGTGGACATGGGGTGCATGCTAGCGAGGCGCGGGCGACCACTGGGCTGCATGGGCCGAGGCACTTGTGGTGGGCGCTGAGGCGCGTTGGGGGGTCGGCACTGCAGCGGTAGCGGGCATTCGCTGCCGACGACCGGAGTCACACGACCGGCCACAAGGGAACAATGGAGGTTGGCCGACCGAACGTCGGTGATGCGGCCCGCACCGGCAATTCACCAATCGCCGCGCGTCGGCAAGACCTCACAAGTGACGGACATCGCCAGCATTCATGGCGACCATCTGGAGAAGTCGGCTTGTCACATGAGTTCTCGACCTACCTTGGGCCAGCGACATGGCGAACTGCGGCGCGGTGCTGGACAATAGACTAATCATGGCCACCGCTGAGCAACTGAAGGCGCTGCTGCGATCCCACGCGGAAGGCGACGATCGCCACTTCTTCGCCGTGGCGATGCAGATGGCTGCCCACGAGGCCAAGCAAGGCCACGGCCGCCTCGCCGAGGAGTTGCGGGAGCTGATCGATGCGGCCAAGGCTCGCCGCCCAGCCAATGGCTCGGCCGCGCCGATCCCGCTAATCCGGCCCAAGGGCGATCTGGCTGGTTTGTTGAGCGTGTCGTACCCGAGCCAGCGTCTGGGTCAGATGGTGTTGGCGCCCGCCGTGGCAAAAAGTCTGCAGCGCGTGCTCAAGGAGCAACGCCACATCAGCAAGCTGCAGGGTCACGGACTTCATCCGCGGCGCAAGCTCTTGCTTGTCGGCCCCTCGGGCACCGGCAAGACCATGACTGCAGCCGCGCTCGCCGGCGAACTGGGCATCGCGCTGTTCGTCGTCCGGCTGGATGCGCTGATCACCAAGTTCATGGGCGAGACGGCGGCCAAGCTGCGACAGGTATTCGACGCCGTGAAGCTCACGCGCGGCGTGTACTTCTTCGACGAGTTCGACGCCATCGGCGGCCACCGCGGCCTGTCGAATGACGTTGGCGAAATCCGTCGCATCCTCAACAGCTTCCTGCTGATGATCGAACAGGACGACTCCAACAGCGTGATCGTGGCTGCGACCAATCACCCTGAGATCCTTGATCAGGCACTCTTTAGGCGCTTCGATGACGTCATCGAGTACCACGTGCCTAGTAGCGAAGAGATCCGCGAGCTGTTCCGGGTGCGCTTGGGCAAGTACATTCGCCCAGCCAAGCGCATGGATGAGCTGGTGAGCGCAGCCACTGGCCTGAGCCACGCTGAGATCACGCGGGCGATCAGTGATTGCATCAAGGACGCGGTGATGGCTGACCAGGACACGGTCGCGCCTGAGGTGCTGATCGAGTTGCTCGCCCAGCGCCAGCAAGTCAGGCAGCGCACGCCTAGCGCCACGCGACCGTAAACAGCGCCCGGCCCACGCATGCCCGATCCATCGTCGCGGCCGCATCTGGTCCTGGGCAACACCCGCACCACCGAACCCTTCACCTCCCCGTCTGCCGGTGGCGGCATCAAGACGGCAGTACCAGCGCAGGACCGGGCGCGGCATGCCGCCGCGTTGAGGGCGCAGTTTGTGCAGGTGGCGCAGACCCAGGTCGCTCGGGTGGCCGAGCAGCGGCAGGCCAACGTGCAAACCGCGATCGGTGTACAGATCGAGTTCGAGAGCATGCCCGGTGTCGAGCTGGCCGCTGAGCGCCTTGCCCGCGACCGCAGCGGCATCGAGCTGATGAACGTCCGCGCCGCTGGTGGCCAAGTGCTGGCTACAGTCTTCGTGCCAGAGGGTAAGTTGACCCACTTCGAGCGCCTACTCGAGGACTATGTCGCTGAGCGCAAGGACAGCCGCGGCCATCCGCGCGACAACCAACGCCTGGTCGATGCCGTGCGTGCGGTTCGGGTGGCCACCTTCGACTCGATTTGGACCGACGATCCAGCGGTCCTGCCTGCAGAGGACGGCGCCGCGATCTGGTGGGAGGCCTGGCTGCCCGCTGGTGCGCACCGCCAACAAGCCATCGACGACTTTCGGCGCTTAGCCGAACTCGCGGGCCTGCAGACCCGCGAACGCGCATTGCACTTTCCCGAACGCTCGATCGTCCTGCTGCACGGCTCGCGCGCGCAGCTCCTGCAGGCGCCGCTCGTCCTGAACGCCATCGCGGAGTTGCGTCGTGCCAAGGACACCGCCGACTTCTTCGATGCAATGGCCGCCGATGAACAGCAAAGGTGGGCCGACGAGTTGGCCGATCGCCTCGTCGGCGTCGCGCAGGACGGCGACTGCCCCTATGTCACGTTGATGGACACCGGCGTGAACAACGCCCACCCGCTGCTTGCGTCCTTTGTCGGTGATGCCGATCTGCATACGCTCGAGCCGGCGTGGCAGGTCGACGACCACAATGGGCATGGCACTGAGCTCGCCGGCTTGGCGCTGTTGGGTGATCTGACCCTAGCCCTCGCCGACGACAGCGACTTGCTCGTTGGGCACCGCCTCGAGTCGGTGAAGATCCTCGAGCAACCCGGCGGCAACAAGGGCGAGTCGTACGGAGACCTGACCAGCGAGGCCGTGGCGCGTGTCGAGGTCACCGCGATCGATCGACGCCGCGTCTTCAGCATGTCCGTCACCGCCACCGATGGGCGCGACCGCGGACGTCCCTCTTCGTGGTCGTCCGCGATCGATCGCTTGGCGGCTGACTTTGACGACGAGGGTGCCGCACCGCGGCTGTTTCTGCTGTCGGCGGGCAATACGCCGGACAACCATGCCTGGTCCAACTACCCCGCCAGCCTGACCACCAACAGCGCCCACGATCCGGCCCAGGCGTGGAACGCGATCACGGTTGGTGCGTTTTCCCAGCTCACCAACATCACCGAGCCCGACACCGACGACTTTAGGCCGGTGGCCCCCGTCGACGGTTTGAGCCCCTTCACGACCACCTCGGCCACCTGGTCCAGGGACTGGCCCTTCAAACCCGACATCGTGATGGAGGGTGGCAATGCCGCCATTGACTCTGGCGGCTTCGCTTGCACGATGCCCAGCCTATCGCTGCTGACAACGGATCATCAGCCGCAGGTTAGGAGCTTCACGACCTCGCGCGCCACGAGTGCTGCTACCGCGCTGGCCTCCAAGTTGGCCGCCGAGATTTGGGCCGCCTATCCGACGTTGTGGCCCGAGACGGTGCGCGGTCTCCTGGTTCATTCGGCACGTTGGACACCCCGCATGCTTGAGGACTACCTCG
The DNA here is from genome assembly GCA_026125665.1 of Rubrivivax sp. GTDB lineage: Bacteria > Pseudomonadota > Gammaproteobacteria > Burkholderiales > Burkholderiaceae_C > Rubrivivax. Next base: position 18,012 of record JAHCKS010000064.1, on the reverse strand, counting down.
GCCCACAGAAGACGCGCATCAGCCTGACCCAACTGCTGCGGCACTGCGGCTATGGCGTGCCCGACCCCAGGCGTGCGCTCGCGAGCGCGTCGAACTCGCTCACGCTGCTGGTTCAGGACCGACTGCAGCCCTACGAACGAACCGACAAGGGCATAAAGACGCGAGACATGCACCTGCACGCGTTGCCCTGGCCGATCGAAGTACTCGAGAGTCTCGGCGAAACGCCGGTGACGCTGCGGGTCACGCTGTCGTACTTCATCGAGCCCAATCCGGGCGAGCGCGGGCTGGCCGACAAGTACGCCTATCAGTCCCACGCTCTGCGCTTTGCAGTGCGCCGGCCGCTAGAGACCGAAGCTGCATTCAGGGCGCGCGTCAACGCCCGCGCGCGCGACGAAGAGGTGGGTCTTCCGGCACAGGGCCCCGGGGATCCGCAGTGGTTCATCGGCGATCGCTTGCGGCGCCGCGGATCGTTGCTCAGCGACACCTGGAGCGGGTCGACCGCCGAACTCGCGCAGCGCGGCCAGATCGCGATCTATCCGGCGATGGGCTGGTGGCGCAACCGCCCGGTGCTTGGCCGTGCCGAGCGAACCGCGCGGTATGCGCTGCTCGTTTCGATCGAGGCGCCCGAAGTGGAGGCCGACCTCTATGCGGCCGTGCAGCTCAAGGTTGAGACGGCACAGGCCATCCAGATCGCTGTCTGATGTCGGATAGGGCCGGCTAAAGAATGACCGTTCTTTCGACGGAGATGCTGCCCAGCGCGACTCAGGCGCAACGTCGGGTACTCCCCGAACTAAAGACGTGTCGCCCACCTGTTGGTCGGCGAACGACCGCAACCAGTCCGAACCTGCCTGCCTCGCATCAGCACTCGAACTCCCTTCGATTTCCCAACCGCGGCCCCTCCGCCCCTGTGCCAACATGGCCCGATGACCCCCACCACCTCCTCCTTCCCCTCCGCCGCCGACGGCACCGAGATCACCACCTACGCCTGGACCGCCGTCCCGGCCCGGCCCCTGGGCGTCGTGCAGCTCGCCCATGGCCTGGCCGAGCATGGCCAGCGCTACGCCCGCTTCGCGAATGCGCTCAACGCCGCCGGCTTTGTGGTGCATGCCGTCGACCACCGCGGCCATGGCCGCACGGCCCGGGGTGAGCTGGGCCGCTTCGGGGCGCCGGGCTTCAGCGGCCTCATCGCCGACGTCGTGCAGTTCGGCGCGGCGCTGCGTGCACAGCACGGCGCGCTGCCGCTGTTCCTGTTCGGGCATTCGATGGGCTCGTTCGCGGCGCAGGCGGCGCTGCTGGAGCACTCGGCCACGTGGTCGGGCGCGGTGCTTTCCGGCTCCACGGCGCTGGACGCCTTTGTCGCGGCGATGGCGCAGGCGCCCGCCGACGGGCCGGCGGGGCTGGAGGCCTTCAACGCCGGCTTCGAACACCGCACCGGCTACGAGTGGCTGTCTCGCGACGCGGCCGAGGTCGATGCCTACGTGGCCGACCCCTGGTGCGGCTGGCCCGTGCCCGACGACGTGATCCCGATGCTGTTCGCGCCCGCCGCCCGGCTGGCCGACCCGGCGGCGCTGGCCGGCATTCGCAGCGGCCTGCCGCTGCTCATCGCCTCTGGCGATGCGGACCCGCTGGCCGGCGGCGGGGCGCTGCTGCAACTGCTCGGGCAGCGCTACCGCGAAGCCGGCCTGGCCGACGTGACCGTCACGCTGTACCCGGGCGCGCGCCACGAGATCCTGAACGAGACGAACCGCGAGCAGGTCATAGCCGACATCGTGGCGTGGCTGCGGGCGCGCTGCGAGCGCACCCCGCGCGGCTGACTTGCGGGGAGGCACCGGCCGGCCGGGCAGGTTTCCGGGCCGCGATCAGGTCCTCGCCGCCAGCGCGCCGCTCACCGCAGCCCGCCCCTCATCAGGGCTTGATCTTGCTGCTGAACTGGTTGGTGAACGCATCGGCCACCGCAAACGGCTTCTCCGGCTTGTTGGTCGCGAAGGCGATGTCCATCGTCTTCTGCATCAGCTCGGGCTCGATCCAGCCCAGGCCGTGCTTGGCCGAGCGTTCGGTGACGCACAGGTCCAGGATCTGCGGCATCGTCGCCAGCAGCGTGTTGCGGTCCAGGCCGGGCACGACCTCGACCATCGCGTCGATCGACGCCGCGGGGCTGGCCTTGGCGTCGCGCCAGCCCTTGTGCGTGGCGCGCAGGAAGCGCTCGATCAGCTTCGGGTTCTTGCGGATGAGGTCGTTGTTGACGAAGTAGGTGTGGCCGTAGATCGGCAGGCCGAAGTCGGCCCACAGCAGGTGGCCGACATCGCCCTTGCCCAGCACCTTCTCCCAGATGGCGTAGCTCGTGTAGAGGTCGAAGGACGCGTCCACCTCGCCCGCCGCGACGATGGCCTGCTTGCCCTCGGGCTTGACGTTGACCAGCGTCACCGCGTCGGGCGCGATGCCGTGCAGCGCGGCGAAGGCCGGCCACAGCACGCGGTGCGAATCGGCCGGCGGCACGGCGATCTTCTTGCCCACGAGGTCCTTCGGGCTGCGGATGTTGGCGCCCTTGCGGAAGAAGACGTTGTTGCCGGCCTTGTCGTAGACCACGGCCACCATCTTCAGGTTGGCGCCCTTGCCGATGGCCGTGAGCACGGTGGGTGCGTCGGAGATGCCGATGTCGGCCTGGCCGAGCTCGATCTTCTTCGCGCTGTCGGCACTGCCGCTGCCGCGCAGCACCGTGAGGTCGATGCCCTCTTCCTTGTAGTAGCCCTTCTTCAGGGCCAGGTAGATCGGCGAGTGGTCGGCGAGATGGAACCAGTTCAGCTGCAGCTGCACCTTGTCCTGCGCCCAGGCGGTGGCGGCGCCGGCGCAGGCGGCCAGCGTGGCGAGTGCCCGCGCGGCGAGGCGCAGGCCGGGGAGGATCGAACGTTGCACTTGTGTCTCCTTCAGACGTCGTGAATCGGGGCCTCGTCGTTTTCTTGATCTTCGCTCCACAGGTCAATCGGTGCGGTCGTCGGGGTGGGCCCACGGCGCGACGATGCGTTCGGCGAGCACGACCACGCCGTACAGCGCCAGGCCGAGCGCCGAGATCAGCGCCAGCGAGGCGAAGATCGGCGCCGTCTCCATCGTCACGCCGCTGGTCACGATGAGCGATCCGAGGCCGCGCTCGGAGGCCACGAACTCGCCGACGATGGCGCCGATGACGCTCATCGTCGCGTTCAGCTTCAGCCCGACGAAGATGTACGGCAACGCGTTCGGGAAGCGGATCTTGCGCAGCACCTGCCAGCGGCTGGCCTTGAGCGTGCGCACGAGGTCGAGCATCTCCGGCTCGGCGTTGGCCAGCCCCACCGCGGTGTTCACGACCATCGGGAAGAAGGCGATGGTCGTGCCGATGAGGATGTTCGGCCACACGCCGTAGCCCAGCCAGACGACGAAGAGCGGCGCCAGCGCGATCTTCGGCAGCGTGTTGAACAGCACCAGCACCGGCATCACGGTGCGCAGCAGCAGGTCGTTCCAGACGATGACCACGGCCAGCAGCACGCCGAGCACCGCCGAGAGGGCGAACGCGCCGAGCACCGCGTACAGCGTCGTCAGCAGGTTGGCCATCCACTGGTAGTTCGGGTTGGCCAGCGCCTTCATCGCCGCCCACGGCGAGGGCAGGATGAACTCCTTGATGCCGAGCATCACCACCGCCAGCTGCCACAGCACGAGCAGGCCGATCATCACCAGCACGCTCGGCACGTAGTAGCCGATGCCGGCCACCCAGCGCTGCACCGCCGACTCGCGCACGGGCGTGTTCATGGCGTGGCCATCGGCCGCAGCGTGCCTGGCTCGGGCCAGGCGCCGCTGGCGAAGCCGGGCGGCGCGGCCAGCGAGGCCATCTCGATCTGCCCGTCGGTGATGCGCAGCCGCACGGCGCCGTGGCTGTGTTCGTAGAGGTCGGGGTGGGCGGCGAGGAAGGCCTGCTGCTCGCTGGCGGGCAGGTCGGCCATGCCGTTCACGTAGTGGTGGCCGTTGCGCTCGACGTGCGTGATGCCGAGCAGGCCGACGAGCGCCAGGTCCTGCTGCAGCGCGAGGCCCGGCTGGATCGTCAGGTCCTCGCCGCTCATCAGGTAGCGGCCGGGCGCTTGCGCGTTCCACGTCTCGCAGCGGGCGCGGTTGAGCAGCGACTTGTACAGGCCCTTGCAGGTCTTCGAGGACACGCCGCCGTAGCCGCGTGCGCGCGCCCGCACGAACGCGTCGAGCGAGTCGTCGCTCTCGTCGATGATCACCGGCTTCAGCGCCGCGAGCGCATGCACGTCCTCGGCCAGCGCCGCCTGGCGCTTGACCGGCTGCTCGATGAAGACCACGCGCTCGCGCAGCGCCGCCAGGCGCGGCTCGGCCGCGATGCGCCGCCACAGGCGCAGCACCCCCTCGACGCTGTCGTACTGCTCGTTGCCGTCGAGCGTGCAATGCCACTCGCCCGAGATGCGCCCGAGCACGCCGGCGATGCGCACGAGCCGCGCCACGTCGGCCTCGACATCGCCGCCCACCTTCAGCTTGAACCAGCGCTGGCCGTAGGTGGCGACCACCTCCTCCAGCGTCTCGGGCAGGCCGTCGCCCACCCGCGACCCCGCCGGCTGGTCGGCGGCGACGATCGGGTCGACGAGCCCCACGGTGTGCCGCGCCGCCAGGCTGCGGGCCGGCGTCAGCGTCGCCAGGAAAGCATCGAGGTCGAAGCCGGCGAGGTCGGGGCAGAGCGGTTCCACCTCCGGCGCCGCCACGCCGACGAGATTGCCGGCCACGAGCTCGTGGAACGGCCGGCCGAGCACGCGGCCGAGCGCGTCGAGCACGGCCTTGTCGACCAGCGCCGGCCCGTAGCTCGCAACGAGCGGGTTCAGGCCGCCGGCGGCGCCCCGCTCGACCTGCGCGCGGTGGTGGGCGGCGAAGTGCCCGAAGGCGCTGCGCGCGGTGCCGTCGAGGTACAGCCCGCGGGCCAGCGCCAGCGCCCGGCGCAGCTGGTCGAAGTTGTCCTCGTTGCTGAGGGCCGGGTTCTTGTCGAACCACTTCGGCGCCAGCAGCTCGGCCGACATGCCCTCCCCCACGCCCCCGCCGGGCAACCGCACGCCGACGTGCACGAAGGCCTGGGGCGCCTCGGTGAGCGTGACGACGCCGAAGCGGAACGGCATGCGCAGCCGCACGTCGCGCTCGAAGAACCGGATGAACTCGATCTCGAACCTCGGCGCCGTCGCGGGCATCGGCTCACTCCATGCCGAGCAGCTTGTAGATTCGCCGCGTGTAGACGCCGAAGGTCTCGTGCGTCTTCATGTCCAGCGTGCGCGGGTGCGGCAGCTCGATGGCGAAGTTGTCGGCCATGCGCGCCGGGCCGGCGGTGAGCACGACGACGCGCGAGCCGAGGAACACCGCCTCGCTGATGCCGTGCGTGACGAAGACGATCGTCTTGCCGCTCTCCTTCCAGATGCGCAGCAGCTCGAGGTTCATCTTCTCGCGCGTCAGCGCATCGAGCGCGCCGAACGGCTCGTCCATCAGCACGAGCTTCGGGTCGTGGATCAGCGCGCGCGCGATGGCGGCGCGCTGCTGCATGCCGCCCGAAAGTTCGTAGGGGTACTTCTGCTCGTTGCCGGCCAGCCCGACCATCGCCATCAGCTCGCGCCCGCGCTCGCGCGCCTCGCGCATCGGCAGGCCCAGCAACTCGGCCGGCAGCAGGATGTTCTCGAGGATGCGCCGCCACTTCAGCAGCAGCGGCGCCTGGAAGACCATGCCGATGTCGCGTTCGGGCGCAAACGGGTGCGTCGGCGAGCCGATGCGCACCTCGCCGGCGTCGTGCGGGTGCAGGCCGGCCAGCACCTTCAGCAGCGTGCTCTTGCCGCAGCCCGAAGGGCCGACCAGCGACACCAGCTCGCCGGGCATCACGTCGAAGGTCGCGTCCGAGATCGCCAGGTGCTCCTGGCGCCCGCGCCGGTAGGTCTTGCGCACGCCGGCGAGGTGGATGAACGGTTCGGTGTTCACAGGGGTCGTCATGCGACGCGTGCGTCCTTGGGCACCAGCCAGCGCTCCAGCGCCAGCACCAGGCCGTAGAGCACCACGCCGATCAGCGTGATGAGGATGACGGCCATGAACATGGCCGGCGTGTCGAGCGTCACCTGCACCTGCAGCATCAGGTAGCCGAGGCCGCGGTCGGAGCCGAGGAACTCGCCGACGATGGCCCCGGCGACGGCGAGGATCGCCGCCACCTTCATGCCCGAGAAGACGTAGGGCAGCGCACCGGGCAGCTGGATCTTCGTGAAGAGCTGCCAGCGCGAGCCGCGCAGCGAGCGCACGAGGTCGAGCAGGTCCGGCTCGATCTCGCGCAGGCCGCGCGCCGTGGTCAGCAGGATGGGAAAGACCGCGATCGAGAACGCCATCAGCGTGTTCGGGAACACGCCGTACTTGAACCAGACGATGATGAGCGGCCCGAGCGCCACCTTCGGGATCATGTTCAGCGTCACGAGCAGCGGCAGCACCAGCGCCTCGAGCAGCTTCGACCACGTGAACAGCAGCGCCAGCAGCACGCCCACGCCGAGCGCCAGCGCGTAGCCGCCGAAGATCTCGGTGGCGGTGACGAGCGTGTTGCTCCACCAGCCGTAGTCCTGCACGAGCAGTGCGCCGAAGGTCGCCGCCGGCGACGGCATGACGAACTTGGGCACGTCGCCCAGGCGCACGAAGAGGTACCAGGCGAGCAGCAGCAGCAGGTGCGCCGCCACGCCCAGCGAGTACTGCGCCAGGCGCGACTCGACGCCCGACTTGCCGCCCTCCTTGGCGCTGTCCATCAGTCGGCCAGCCAGCGTTCGAGGTTCGCGGCGACGAAGGTGTCGTCGGCGAGGTCGGCGTGCTCGCGGCACACGCGCGTGATCTCCTCGGCCTGCCCGGGCGACAGCGTCTCGGCCGGGTCGAGGCACCAGATGCCCTCGAGCAGCCCCTGGCGCCGCAGCACCTCGTGGCAGCCGGGGATGCAGCCGGCGAAGGCGTTGGCCACGTCGAAGAAGGCGCTGTTGCAGTCGGTGACGCGCGAGTCGAGCGCAAGCAGTTCGGCATCGACGGCGCCGGCGGCCGCCGCGGCGCGCACCCGTTCGAAGAGTGCCACGGCCGACTGCGTCCACACGCTCCAGTGGCCGAGCAGGCCGCCGCGGATGCGCACGGTGACCGCTTCTTCGCCGCGCTTCACCACGAACGGCTGCAGCAGGTCGAGCACGATGTGGTCGTCGTTGCCGGTGTACAGCGTCACGCGCTGCTCGGCGCGCGCCGCGGCGACGCCGCGCACGACGTCGAGCGTCTTGTAGCGGTCGAACGGCGCGATCTTGATCGCCACGACGTTGTCGATCTCGGCGAAGCGGCGCCAGAACTCCGCGGGCAGCGCGATGCCGCCCACCGCCGGCTGCAGGTAGAAGCCGACGAGCGGCATCACGTCGGCGACGGCCCGGCAGTGCGCGACGAGCTCGTCGATCGAGGCGCCCTTCATCGCCGCCAGCGACAGCATCGCCGCGTGATAGCCCTCCGCGCGCGCCACCTGCGCCTCGGCCACGGCCTGCGCCGTGCGGCCGGCGGTGCCGGCGATCATCACGAGCGGCCGGTTCGGGGCGCACCACGCGCGCGCCGTCTCGGCCGCGGCGCGCAGCACCGGCTGGTACAGGCCCCGTTCGCGGATCGCGAACTGCGTGCTGTGCACTCCCACGGCCAGGCCACCGGCGCCGGCGTCGAGGTAGTAGCGGGTCAGCGCACGCTGGCGGCGCGCGTCGAAGCGCCGCGCGGCGTCGAGCGCCAGCGGGTGCGCAGGAATCACCGTGCCGCGGCGCAGCAGCGCGAGGACGTCGGCGTTCAGCTCGGACCAGTGCATGCGATTCGCGGCGGGTTCGGATGCTGCCAGGGGAACGTGGTGCGGTGCGGACGGGCCGGCATCAGGGTAATTCAGGACGGCCGGCACTCCGGGCGCCGGCACCGGTGCATCGAACCCACTCTTATACTGGCGCCGCAAATCACCATCTGGTGAATTTACAGGAGCACCCCATGATGTTCAAGCCGCTCACCCCCGGTGCCGCGCTGGCTTCGTTCGTGCTGGCCGCTGCTTCGGCGATGCTGCCCGCGCAGGCGCAGACCAAGGTCGACTTCATCCTCAACTGGGTGCCCGGCGGCGACCACGCGCCGTACTACTACGCCAAGGCGCAGGGCTGGTACGCCAAGGAAGGCATCGACCTGCAGCTGGAGCCCGGCAAGGGCTCGGCGCTGGCCACGCAGCGCGTGGGCGCCGGCGCCACGCCGATCGGCCTGGCGGACATGGGCGGCGTGCTCGTCGCCAAGGGCAAGGGTGCCGACACGGTGGCGGTGTTCAACGTCTACGCCAACTCGCCACAGGGCATGTACTGGCTGAAGAGCTCGGGCATCAAGGGCGTGAAGGACTTCGTCGGCAAGAAGATCGGCAACCCCGCCGCCGACGGCGCGCGCGTCATGTGGCCGGCGCTCGCCAAGGCCAACGGCGTCGACCCGAAGGCCGTCACGTGGGTCAACATCGACGCCAACGCCAAGCTGGCGGCGCTGAAGGCCAAGTCGATCGACGTCACGACGTCGTTCTTCAACATCCACCACATCTTCCAGCGCGAGCTCGGCGACGACATGGGCTTCCTCGCCTGGCGCGACGCCGGCCTGAACCCGTACGGCAACTCGGTCATCGTCAACGCCAAGTTCCTGGAGGCGAACAAGGGCCTCGTCGACAAGTTCGTCAAGGTCACGCAGCGGGCCTTCGCGGCCTGCGTGAAGGACGCCAGGCCCTGCGTGCAGGCGCTGGTGGACGCCAACGGCGCGCTCAAGTTCGACAACGAGATGCAGAACTGGGCGCTCGTCGAGCAGCTGATGAGCGACAAGTTCTCGCGCGAGGTGGCGCTCGGCATCCACGACGACGCGCGCATGAAGGCCGACTACGAGCTGGTGCGCGAGTACATCGGCATCGACAAGCCGTTCGACGTGCGCACCACCTACACCAACGAGTTCCTCGACCGCTCGATCCGCATGACGAAGTAGGGCCCGCGCGGGCACCGCCGCTACCCCAGCTCTGGGCCCGCCATCAGCACCTGCCGCGCCGCGTCGCCCGGCGGTCCGCCGCGGCCGTGCACCATGCGCGTGAAGGGCCGCTCGGCGACGAAACCCGTGCCCTGCAGCCAGGCGGCGATGCCGCGGCAGGCGTCGCGCAGGTCGACGATCACGTCGCGCCCCGAAGCGGCGGCCGTCGCCCCCACCGCGGGCAGCCCCGCCTGCAGCAGGGCCAGCGCCGTGCGGTCGTCGTCGGCGACCAGCGGGCCCAGCTGCAAGGCGGTGCGGCCATCGCGGCCGAGCAGGTAGCCGCGCAGCGCCCCGTCCTTCTCGGCCACCCAGGCGGCCTGCGGCAGGCGCCGAGACATCAACCGCAGCAGCGGCACCCGGTTGGCACCGAAGGCCGGCCGGTCGAGCGCCTCGATGGCCGGCCAGTCGGCCGCACGACGCGGCCGGATGCCGGCCATCGGCCCGCGCACCGGCGGCGCTGCCACCACCGCGCCGGCCACGGCCTTTCTTCGCCACCGCGTGAACCCCCAGCCATCGACGAACCCCTGCCTCAGGTAGACCGGGCGGCCCGCCGGCGTGGCATCGAGCACCGGCCTGAGCCGCCGCGCCGCGAGCTCGTCGAGGGCGCGGCGCAGCAGCGCGCCCGCGAAGCCGTGGCCGCGCCAGGGCGGCAGCACCAGCACCATGCTGATCCAGGCGAACGGCGGCTGGTTCGCCTCACCCGGCTGGTAGGGCAGCACGAGCGTCGAGGCGGCCAGCACGGTGCCGCCGGTGGCCGCATCGCGCACGCGCACGCCCCAGGCCAGGCCCTGCGAGATGGCCAGCATCGCGCGCCAATCCTCCTCGGTCTGGTTCCAGTGCGCGGCGTCCGAAAGCGCCAGGAGCTCCGCCGGCGAGGCGTCGGTGAGCGCCACCCGCTGCGGCCGGGCGGCACCCGCCCAGCGGTCAGTACTTGCCGTCACGCGTCGAGAAGTGCGTTGGCTTGCCGAGACTCGGGCCGCCGCGCTGCACCCAGTCGGCCATCCAGTCGATCATCGTCTCGATGCCGACCCTCGGTGGCCCGAAGAGGCGTTGCGCCTCGGTGGTATCGAGCAGCCAGGCGGTCTTCGCCTCGGTGCCGGCCAGCACGGGTGTGCGGCCGAAGCGCTTGCCGAACTCGCCGGCGAGCCAGCGCACCGAGGTGTGAGCCGGCCCGGTGACGTTGATCGGCGTCGTCGGGCTCGTGCAGTGCGCGAGCAGCCGCAGCGCCTGTTCGTTCGCGTCGCCCTGCCAGATCACGTCGGCATGGCCCATCGTCAGGTCGAGCGGGCGCCCTTCGAACACGGCGCTCGCCACGTCGTGCAGCACGCCGTAGCGCATGTCGATGGCGTACGACAGGCGCACCAGCCGCCCCGGCGTACCGAAGCGCCGCGAGCCGTACTCGAACATGCGCTCGCGGCCGACGCACGAGTTGGCGTAGTCGCCGGGCGGCGGCGTCGCCGGTGTCGCCTCGCTCGCGCCGGGGCCGTCCACGGGCACGAACGGGTACACGCAGGCGGTGGAGAACACCACCGTGCGCGTGCCGCGGAAGACGTCGGCCACCATCTGCGGCACGCCGGCGTTCATCATCCACGTGAACGACACGTCGTCGGATGCGCCGAACTTGTGCCCGGCCATGAAGACGAGGTTCCTGACGCCGGCGCCGACGTTGGGCAGCCGTGCGATGGCGGCGCGGTCGAGCAGGTTGCACTCGATGCACTCGATGCCGTGCGGCTCGAGCGAGCGCTTCACCGCCTTGTCGCTGAAGCGCGCCACGCCGAACACGCGCTTGCCCGGCGCGGCACGCCTTGCCATGCGCGCCAGCGTCGGCCCCATCTTGCCGCCGACGCCGAGCACGAGGATGTCGCCGTCGATCGACGCGAGGTCGGCGACGAGCGCCGGGCTCGGCTCGGTCATCACCTCCTCGAGCTGGGCCACGTCCTCGAAGCGCGCCGGCAGCGGCTTCATCGCCCGATCCCCTCGAACAGGTCGCGCCCGGCCTTCAGCGCGCGCATCTTCGCGTCGGCGATGCCGCGCTTGAGCATCCAGAAGCCGCAGTCGGGGTGGATGTAGCGCACGCGCCCGGCGCCGAGCAGCTTCTCGGCGCGCTCGATGGCGCGCGCCACCGCGTCGGCGCTCTCGACGTCGGTGGCCTTGATGTCCACCACGCCCAGCCCCAGGCCGATCTCCGGCCTCAGGCCACGCAGCACCTCCAGCTCCTGGGGCGGCCGGTGCGCGCACTCCAGCACCACGTGGTCGGCGTGCAGCGCATTGAGGTAGTCGACGAGCTGGCCCCAGGTGCCCTTCTGGATCGTCTGCCCGCCGTAGTTGCCGAAGCACAGGTGCACGGCCGGCACGGCGCCGGCGCCCTTCACCGCGTCGAGCACGCGGTTGATGGCCGCGGCGGCCCAGGGCCACTCGTCGGCGTGGCCGGGCAGGTTCGCCTCGTCGAGCTGCACGACGTCGGCATCGAGATGCTTCACCTGCGCCGCCAGCGCGTCGGCGATGGCATTCGCGAGGTCGGGCAGGTTGCCGTAGTGCTTGTCGATCAGCGTCTTGGCCAGCATGTGCGGCCCGGTGACGGTGAACTTGAAGCGGTGCCGCGCCAGCGCCTTGGCGCGCGCGCAGGCGAGCGGCAGGTCCAGGCTGCCGTGGCCGACGGGGCCCACCACCGTGCCCGGCGGCCGGGTGCGGAACTTCATGCCGCTCTTGCCGCGCCAGGCGATGAGGTCATCGAACGAGAAGCGCTGCGTGATGCCGTCCATCGGCCGCACGAAGTACTCGATCATCCCGTTCGTCTCGGGGTGGTTGATGTCGAAGCGGTACAGCTCGCCGTCGCAGACGACGTCGATGCCCGCCTGTTCCTGGATGCCGATGACGACGCGCGTGGCATCGGCCAGCGCCTGCTCGGACGGCGCGGCGACGAGCCAGTCGGGCACGGGGTAGGAGCCGACGACGGTGGTCTGGATGCGGGAGGCTGCTGGCATGAAGCGTGGCGGAGGAAACAAGGAGTGAAGGAGGAAGCGCCGGGCGGTGCGCGGCGACGGCGATTCACCGCCTGGTGATGCGGCATCGTAGGCAGACGGCCGGACCGGGTCAACCGCGGAGGCCCCCGTGCCTGCGGCAATGAACGCCGCGGCCCGCGCCCGCTCCTTGACGACCCGGTGCGGCGCGCCTACATTAATTCACCATTCGGGTAATCCGCCGTGCCCGCTGTCTCCGCCGCATCCGCCTCTTCACCTGCCGTGGCCGGCGCCCTGTCGCCGGCGCAGCTGGCGCTGTTCCGCGACCGCGGCCACCTCACCGTGCCCGGCCTGTTGACGCCCGCCGAGTGCGCGCAGCTCGTGGCCAACATCCACGCCTGGGGCGAGCGTTTCCTCGCCGACCTGCCGCCGGCCCAGCGCGCCTGGTACGTGGACGGAGGCGTCAAGGCCCGCGACGTGCTGCGCAAGCTCGACAACCCGCACCGCCACGTGCCCTCGGTGCAGGCACTGGCCGCGCATCCCGCCCTCGTGCGGTGGGTCGAGTCGATCATCGGCGGCGGCCTGTCGGTCTACTTCAGCCAGGTCTTCTTCAAGCCGCCGGAGGGCGGCGGCCCGAAGCCGGCGCACCAGGACAACTTCTACTTCGGCCCGAACGATCGCGAAGGCCTCGTCACCGCCTGGGTGGCGCTGGACGACGCCACGGTCGACAACGGCTGCCTCTTCTTCGGCGAAGGCACGAACCGCGGGCCCGTGCACGCGCATGTCGCGCCGGCGGACGAACCCTTCAACCTGCAGCTGGCGGCCGACGTGCTGGCCGCGCAGCCGATGACGCCGGCGCCGGTGCCGCGCGGCGGCGTGTCGTTCCACCACGGCAACACGTTCCACCAGTCGGGGCCGAACCACTCGGCGCACTGGCGCCGTGCCATCGCGCTGCACTACGTCAACGCCGGCACGCGTTTCGTGCAACCGGCCCTGCCCTACGACGAGACGCTGCGCCTGCGCGTCAGCTGAGCAGGGCGCGCCCCGACCAGGACATCGAGACCACCATGGCCACGAAACGACTCGGCCTCATCATGCACGGCGTCACCGGGCGCATGGGCATGAACCAGCACCTCGTGCGCTCGATCGTCGCCATCCGCGCCCAGGGCGGCGTGGCGCTGGCCAACGGCGACCGCGTGATGCCCGACCCCGTGCTCATCGGGCGCAACGCCGAGAAGATCGAGGCGCTGGCGAAGGCGCACGGCATCGCGCGCTTCGGCACCAACCTCGACGCGGCGCTGGCGAACAAGGACGACACCGTCTTCTTCGACGCCGGCACGACGCAGATGCGGCCGCGGCTGCTGGCGCAGGCGCTTGCCGCCGGCAAGCACGTCTATTGCGAGAAGCCGGTCGCCACCAACCTCGCCGAGGCGATCGAGATCGCGCGGGCGGCGGCAAGCAGCGGCCTCAAGCACGGCGCCGTGCAGGACAAGCTGTTCCTGCCCGGGCTGCGCAAGCTCGACATGCTGCGCCGCGCCGGCTTCTTCGGCCGCATGCTCGCCGTGCGCATCGACTTCGGCTACTGGGTCTTCGAGGGCGACCTGCAGCCGATCCAGCGCCCGAGCTGGAACTACCGTGCCGAGGACGGCGGCGGCATGATCCTCGACATGATGTGCCACTGGCGCTACGTGCTCGACAACCTGTTCGGCGAGGTGAAGTCGATCTCGTGCCTGGGCACGACGCACATCCCCGAGCGCTGGGACGAAGCCGGCCGCAGGTACCAGGCGACGGCCGACGACGCCGCCTACGCCACGGCGCAGCTCGTCGGCCATGGAGGCGAGCCGGTGGTCGCACAGCTCAGCATGTCGTGGGCCACGCGCGTGCGCCGCGACGACCTCGTCACCTTCCACGTCGACGGCACGCACGGCTCGGCGGTGGCCGGCCTGCAGAGCTGCCGCGCGCAGGCGCGCGTGACGACGCCGCGCCCGGTGTGGAACCCCGACGTGAAACAGGCGATGAACTTCTTCGAGCAGTGGCAGGAGGTGCCCGACACCGACACCTACGACAACGGCTTCAAGCTCCAGTGGGAAGCGTTCATCCGCCACGTGTTCGACGATACGGCCGAGGGCGCGCCGTACAAGTGGACGCTGGCCGAAGGCGCCAAGGGCGTGCAGCTGGTCGAGGCGGCGCTGCAGAGCTGGAAGGAACGGCGCTGGGTGGACGTGCCGGCCCTGGATCTCTGAGGCCGCGCAGGGTCAGCCGCATGCAGATCACCCTGCCCTCGCCCGACGGCCGCTCGCTCGCCCCGTACACGCTGCGCGGCCCCGGTGCATTCACCCCGGCGACGCCGGGCACGCGCTTCGACCGCATCGCCTACTCGGCCGCGCACGTGGTGGCCGACGCGCGCGCCGCCATCGACCCTTGGCTGCAGTGCGCCGTGGACTGGGACGCCACGATCGCCTACCGCCAGCGGCTGTGGAAACTCGGCCTCGGCGTCGCCGAGGCGATGGACACGGCACAGCGCGGCATGGGGCTCGACTGGCCGACGTCGCTCGAGCTCATCCGCCGCAGCCTCGACGCGGCGCGCGACCACCCCGGCGCGCTGATCGCCAGCGGCTGCGGCACCGATCACCTCGCGCCGGAAGCCGCGCGCTCGCTCGACGACGTGATCCGCGCCTACGGCGAGCAGATGGAAGCCATCGAGAAGCTCGGCGGCCGGCTCATCGTGATGGCCAGCCGCGCGCTGGCCCGCGTCGCCAGGGGACCGGCCGACTACGAACGTGTCTACGACCACGTGCTGACGCAGGCCCGCGAGCCGGTGATCCTGCACTGGCTGGGCGACATGTTCGACCCGGCGCTGGCTGGTTACTGGGGCAGCGCCGACGTCGGCCGCGCGATGGACACCGCGCTCGGGGTGATCGCCGCGCACCCCCGCAAGGTGGACGGCATCAAGATCTCGCTGCTGGACAAGGACCGCGAGATCGAGATGCGGCGCCGGCTGCCGCCGAACGTGCGCATGTACACCGGCGACGACTTCAACTACGCCGAGCTGATCGCCGGCGACGGCGTCGGCGAACATCCGAACCGGCGCCAGAGCGACGCGCTGCTCGGCATCTTCGACGCCATCGCGCCGGCGGCGAGCGCGGCGCGGGCCGCGCTCGCCGCCGGCGACACGGCGCGTTTCCACGCCATCCTGGCACCGACCGTGCCGTTGTCGCGCCACATCTTCCGTGCCCCGACGCGCTTCTACAAGACCGGTGTCGTCTTCATGGCCTGGCTCAACGGCCACCAGGAGCACTTCGTGATGGTCGGCGGCCAGCAGAGCACGCGCTCGCTGCCGCACTTCGCGCAGCTGTTCCGGCTGGCCGATGCCGCCGGGCTGATCGAGCAGCCCGATCTCGCGGTGGCGCGCATGAGGACGCTGCTCGCGCTGCACGGGGTGCACTGAGCAAGGCGTCGCGGCCGGCCGCGCCACGAACCTGGGCCACATCCCCGACGGCGCCGACGACCGACATGCGCGACTTCCACACCGACCACCGCTGGCTCTCGATCAACACGGCCACCGTGCGCATGCAGCACGGCGAACCGTGGCCGCTGCCGAAGATCCTCGACGCCTGCGCGGCGCGCGGCATCCGCGCCGTCTCGCCGTGGCGCGACCAGGTGGCCGCCGCCGGCCTGGCAGCCACTGCGGCGCAGCTGAAAGCGCTCGAGCTCGAGCTGTCGGGCTACTGCCGCGGCGGGCTGTTCACCTACACCGACGCCGCGTCGAAGCAGGCCGTGCGCGACGACAACCTGCGCGCGCTCGACGAGGCGTGCACGCTCGGCGCACCCTGCCTCGTGCTCGTCGTCGGCGCGCTGCCCGGCGCGCTGGCCGGCAAGGTGGCGCACAAGGACATCGCGCTCGCGCGCACGCAGGTCGGCGAAGGCATCGCCTGGCTGCTGGAGCAGGCGCGTGCGCGGCGCATGCCGCTGGCCATCGAGCCGCTGCACCCGATGTACGCGGCCGACCGCGCCTGCGTCAACACGCTGGCGCAGGCGCTGGACCTGTGCGAGGCGCTCGACCCGGCCCCCGCGGGCGAGGCCGCAGCCCTCGGCGTCGCCGTCGACGCCTACCACGTCTGGTGGGACCCCGATCTCGAATCGCAGATCGCGCGCGCCGGCGGCGGTAGCGACGGCGACAGCGGCCGCGGCCGCGGCGCGAACCGCCTGCTCGCCTTCCACGTGTGCGACTGGCTCGTGCCCACCACCGACCTGCTCGAGGACCGCGGCATGCCCGGCGACGGCGTCATCGAGCTGCCGCGCCTGCGTGGCTGGGTCGAGGCCGCAGGTTTCGCCGGCTACAGCGAGGTGGAGATCTTCTCGCGCCGCCACTGGTGGCAGCGCGAAGGCGGCGAGGTGCTGGACACCTGCATCGAGCGGCACCGGCGCTGCGTGTAGCGGCCGGCGCTCCGCCCGTGCATGCGGCGGGCCGCGCCCGCCCCATGCGCGCTCAGAAGCTGTGAATGAACCGGCCGCGCCCGAGCGGCACGCCAAACGGCGCCCGATCTAGGCGCAAAGCGCAGCCATAGCTCGGGCTATGGCGAGCATTTGCAACGACGAGCGGGCGTCGTTTGGCGTGACGAGCGGGCGTGGAGGGTTCGTTCACAGCTTCTCAGCGCTGCAGCGCCTGCACCGCCTGCGCCACCCGCTCCTGCGCCTGCCGGTCGAGCGCCCGCCTGGCCGTCGGCGACAGGTACCACCCCAGCGGATACAGCACCCCGCCATCGCTGCGCTGCGCGATGCGCAGCACGCAGCCGTCGTTGCCGGCGCCGAAACGCTGGCACTCGCGCTTCAGCAGCGCCTCGGCGCGCCGGCCGTTGCTGCCCGTGCCGGCGACGTTGGCCAGCGTGACCAGCGGCCCGAGCGCGTCGACGAAGAGCGTCCACCGCCCGGCCTGCGCCGGCGCCGCAGGTTCGTAGGCGTCCGGTGCGGTCTGCGCGCGGCGCTGCCAGATGCGCTGCAGGCAATCGAGTTGCTCGCCCGGGGTGCCCGTGCTGCAGGTGTCGGGCACGCCGTTCTGCACCACGATGACCAGCGGCTTCAGCCTGCGCAGCCAGGCCTGCTGCCGCTGGCAGCGCGCGTCGCCTTCGGCGCAGGCGGGCTGCTCGGCGATCCAGCGGCGCAGTCGCGCCAGCACGTCGATCGCGCCTTGCGCACCGGCGTTGTCGAAGTAGCCGCCGTCGGCCAGGTGCGCCTGCGTGCCGCGCCCGTCGCGCAGGCGGCCGATGGCGTTGACGAACGGAAAGCGCGCCGCGTTGTGCGCCGCGGCGGACAACGGCATGTCCACGCCGGCGCGCCCCTCGCGCGAGACGAAGGCGAGCTGGTCGCGTGCGTTGGCGAAGCGGTCGCCCTGCCACTCCACCTCGACGCCCGAGGCGATGGCGCGGTCGCCCGTCTCCACCCACGTGGCGTTGAGCAGCAGCCACGGCCCCTCGGCCCCGGCGGCGGTGATGCCGCGCTTCAGCCCGGGCACGGACCGCTCCATCGCCTGCTCGAACCACAGGCCGCGCGAGAGGAAGCCGCAGCCCGGCTGCAGGCAGTAGCGGTTGAACCAGCGGTTGTGCGGCAGCGAGGTGGGCAGCACGCGGGCCAGCACGTCCTCGAACATCCAGGCGCCGACCAGCGGCGTCAGCAGGTCGGCCTGGCCGAAGCCTTGCACGCAGGCATCGAGCCCGTCGCGCGGGCAGGCGGCGAAGACGGCCTCGCCGACCGCGCCGCCCGAAACGCCCGAGAGCACGAGCAGCTGCCGCTCGAACTGCGGCAGCGTGCGCCGCAACTCGGCGAGCACACGCGCCGTCCAGTAGGCCGCGCGCACGCCGCCGCCCTCGGAGGCGACGAGCAGCACGCGCGCCGGCGGCTCGCCTTCGCCATCACGCCAGGCGGCCGCCGCCCAGCGCTCGAACCGCTGCTCGAGGGTCGGCGGCGCAAGCGCCTGCGCAGCGGC
>JAHCKS010000063.1 GCA_026125665.1 Rubrivivax sp. | reverse complement strand
GCCGATCCCGCCACCACCTGCGCAGGGTTCATCTCGGCTCCTGCAGGCCACGCGATCGCCGCGGATCCGGCTTTGCCGGGCCGGCGATGCCCCGGGGCCGCGGAAGCAGCCCCTTCGGGACCACGAGGGAGGCGGCCGAAGTCGGGTCGGCTCATATCACCTCGATGTCGGCGTTCAGCGCGCCGGCCGTCTTCATCGCCTGCAGGATCGCCAGCAGGTCGAGCGGCGTGGCGCCAAGCGCCGACAGCGCCTTCACGACGTCGGTCAGTTTCGCGCCGGCGGCCATCTGGATGATCGAGCCGGGCTGCTGCGTCACGGCGATGTCGGCGCGCTCGCGCGCCACCGTCTGGCCGCCGGAGAACGGCGCCGGCTGGCTGACCACCGGCGTGCTGGTGATCGTCACCTGCAGGTTGCCGTGCGCCACGGCGCAGGCCGAGAGCGTCACCGCCTCGTTCATGACGATGGAGCCGGTGCGCGCGTTCAGCACGATGCGCGCCGCGGGGCGCGCCAGCGTGATCGGCAGGTTCTCGATGTCGGCAAGGAACGCCACCCGCTCGCCGGGGTCGCTGCCGGGGCCGGCGGGAGGCGCCTTCACCCGCACCGTGCGACCGTCGAGCGCGCTCGCGGTGCCGGCGCCCTTGGCGGCGTTGATCGCGTCGGCCACCGCGCGCGCAGTGGCGAAGTCGCTTGCCGAGAGGCCGAGCGTCAGCGTGTCGCCTTCGAGCAGCGGCGTGGGCACGGCGCGCTCCACCGTCGCGCCTTCGGGCACGCGGCCGGCCGAGAGGTGGTTGATCTGCACCTTGCTGCCGCCGGCCGCCGCGCCGGCGCCGCCGACGATGAGGTTGCCCTGCGCCAGCGCATAGACCTGCCCGTCGGCGCCCTTCAGCGGCGTGGCGACGAGCGTGCCGCCACGCAGGCTCTTGGCGTTGCCCACCGACGAGACGTTGATGTCGATCGTCTGGCCCGGCCGCGCGAACGGCGGCAGCTGCGCCGTCACGAGCACCGCAGCGACGTTGCGCAGCTGCATGCTGGTGCCCGGCGGCACGGTGATGCCCAGCTGCTGCAGCATCGCCTGCAGGCTCTGCGTGGTGAACGGCGTCTGCGTCGTCTGGTCGCCGGTGCCGTCGAGGCCGACGACGAGGCCGTAGCCGACCAGCTGGTTGCTGCGCACGCCCTGCACCGCCGCCACTTCCTTGATGCGGCGCACGCTGCCGAGGCTCGACGCGGCAGCCGTGGCCTGCGCGGTCGGCTGCGCGCCCGCCTCGAGCGGCCACCACAGCGCCGCCGTGGCCGCGAAGAAGGCCAGCAGCACCAGCGCCCGCAGCCAGCGGTCGGCCATCTCCTGCCAGGTCCAGGGTTCGTCGCCGCCGACCTCGTCGATGTCGTCGGAGCCGAGGATGCTGTCGCGCGCCGCGTCGAGCTCGCGCGTGAAGTCCAGTTCAGCGGCCATGCCGGTCGTCGCTCCCATGCGCATCAGAACGGCAGCACCGAGAGGAAGACGCGGCCGAGCCAGCCGATCGCCTGCGCCTCGGCCTGCGCGCCGCGGCCGCGCTGCTCGAGCCGCACGTTGGCGATGTGCGCGCTCTGCACCGAGTTGCCCGGGCGGATGGCGCGCGGATCGACCTGGCCCGAGAAGCGCAGCACGTCGACGTTCTGGTTCACGCCGATCTGCTTCTCGCCGGCGATGACGAGGTGGCCGTTCGGCAGCACCTGGCGCACGACCACGGTGATGGTGCCGCTGAAGTCGTTGCTGTTCTCCACCGCGCCCTTGCCGGCGAAGCTGTTGGCCGCGTTGGCCTCGGCCCCGGCGCGGCCGAAGGAGTTCGACGAGATCCCCGGCAGCGCCGAGATGCCGGCGCTGACGCTGCCGCTCTTGTCGATGCTGCTCGTGCTCTTCTGCACCGCCGTGACCTTCTCGACGATCTGCACGACGAGTGTGTCGCCGACCAGCCGTGCGCGGTGGTCCTCGAACAGCGGCCGGTAGTTGGTGGCCTTGAAGATCGAGCCCATCGCCGCGTCGGCGGGCGGCGGCGGCTCGGGCATCGGCGGCGTCGTCTCGGCGACGTCGACGGTGGGTCCGAAGTAGGCGCAGCCCTGCATCGTCAGCAGCGCGAGCGCGCCGACGAAGGCGGTGAAGGTGGTGAGCAGGAAACGGATCATGGTGCGGGCGCGAGGGCGATGCTTGCTCAGACCTGGCTCAGCCGCTGCAGCATCTGGTCGCTCGTCTGGATCGCCTTCGAGTTCAGCTCGTAGGCGCGCTGCGTGGCGATCATCGTCACGAGCTCCTCGACGACGTTGACGTTGCTGCCCTCGAGGAAGCCCTGCTGGATGGCGCCCAGGCCGTTGCTGTTGGCCGCACCGGTGTTCGGCGTGCCCGAGGCGGCCGTCTCGCCGAAGAGGTTGCCGCCGCGCGGGTCGAGGCCGGCGGGGTTGATGAAGCTGGCGAGCTGGATCTGGCCGATCGGCTGCGGCAGCACCTGGCCGGGGATCGTGGCGGCGACGGTGCCGTCGGCGCCGATGGTGATGCCGGTGGCGTTGCTCGGCACCGTCAGCCCGGGCTGCAGCGCGTAGCCGGAAGAGGTGACGATCTGGCCGCTGGCGTCGACCTGGAACGCGCCGTCGCGCGTGTAGCCGGTGGTGCCGTCGGGCAGCTGCACCTGGAAGAAGCCGCTGCCCTTGATCGCCAGGTCGAGGTTGTTGCCGGTGCCGGTGAGCGCGCCCTGGCTGAAGTTGCGCGTGCTGGCCGCCGTGCGCACGCCCAGGCCCACCTGCAGGCCGGTGGGGAGCTGGCTGGCCTCGCTCGTCGACGAACCGGCCGGGCGCAGGTTCTGGTACATCAGGTCCTCGAACACGACGCCGCCGCGCTTGAAGCCGTTGGTGCCGACGTTGGCGAGGTTGTGCGCCACGGAATCCAGCTTGGTCTGCTGTCCTTCCATGCCGGTCTTGGCGATCCAGAGCGAGCGGAGCATCGGCGTGACCTTCGGGCTTGAGTGCGACGCTTCGGGAAGCGAGGCGTGATCGGGGCAGGTGCGCCCATCTTGGCCCGAGGGGGGTGCCGGCGAGGGCCGGAATAGAGCGGGTTGGACCGGGCTTTACCGGCCCTTCGACGAAGCCGCCGAGGTGGCGCCGCGCAGCGCCGCGTCGAGCGCGCGGTGCTCAGGTCGGCGCGAGCAGCTTCTGCGCGCCTTGCTCGCGCTGCTCGGCGCCTTGCAGCACCTTCATCTGCTGCTCGAACTGGCGCGCCGCGGCGATCATCGCCACCATCGTCTCGACGGCGCTGACGTTGCTGCCTTCGAGCGCGCCGCTCTGCAGCCGCGCCGCGGGGTCGGCCGGCAGATCGCCGCCGTCGCCGCCGGCGCGGAAGAGGCCATCGGTGCCGCGTTGCATCGGCTCCTCGGGCGTGACGAGCTTCAGCCGGCCCACCGGCTGCGGCTTGCCGTTGCCGGTGCTGGCGGTGATCGTGCCGTCGGCGGCGACCTCGAGCGCGGCACCGGCCGGCACGGCGATCGGGCCGCCGTCGCCGAGCACGGGAAGGCCCGTCGGCGTCACGAGCTGGCCTTCGGCGCTCACCTGCAGTGAACCGGCGCGCGTGTAGGCCTCGGTGCCGTCCAGCGCCTGCACCGCCAGCCAGGCGCGGCCCTGCGGCGCCACATCGAGCGCACGGCCGGTGCTCTGCACCGGGCCGGCCCGGTCGTCGTAGCCGACGGTGGACTCGAGCGCATAGACGCGCGTGCTGGCGCCGCTGCCCTGCACCGGCACGGCGCGGAAGGCCTGCATCTCGGCGCGGAAGCCGGTCGTCGACGCGTTGGCCAGGTTGTGCGCGAGCACGTCCTGGCGCTGCATCGTCGCCTTCGCTCCCGCCATCGCGAGGTAGATGAGCCTGTCCATCGCTGGGCGCGTCCGGGTCGGTCAGGTCGGGCCGGCGGTCAGCGCAGGTTGACCAGCGTCTGCAGCACCTGGTCCTGCGTCTTGATCGTCTGCGCGTTGGCCTGGTAGATGCGCTGCGCGGTGATCATGTTCACGAGCTCGGCCGTCAGGTCGATGTTCGGCTCTTCCAGCGCGCCGGCCTGCAGCACGCCGATGTTGCCGTCGCCTGGCACGCCGCCCACCGGGTCGCCGGAGGCGAAGGTGCGCGCCCAGCCGTTGTCGCCGATCGGCTGCAGCCCCTGCGCGTTGCGGAAGTTCGCCAGCTCGATCTGCCCGGCCGGCCGCGACTGGCCGTTCGAGTAGCGCGCCATGATGATGCCGTTGTTCTCCACCGCGATGGCCGTCAGCTGGCCGGCGGCAAAGCCGTTCTGCTGCAGGTCGGTGACGCCGAACGGCGAGCCGAACTGCGTGGACTGCGTGACGTCGAGTGCGACGCCGATGATCGGCTGCGTGATGGCGCCGCTGGCGTTGGTCGTGCTCGGCACGTCGAAGGTGATCGGACCGGCGGGCGCGGTGGGCGCGCTGCCGTCGGCGGGGAAGGTGATGGTCGTGATCGGCGCCGGCGCACCGGGCGTGCCGGCCACGGTGGTGCCGTTGGCCGTGGCGTAGACGTCCCACACGCCGTCGGCCGTCTTCTGGAAGAAGTAGGTCAGCGACACCGGGTTGCCGAGCACGTCGTACACCGCCAGCGAAGTGGCGCTGTTGTAGGTGTCGGCGTCGTTGAAGTCGATGAACGGCGCCGCGGCGGGCTGCGTGATGCCCTGGCGCGCATCGAGGTTCATCTCGAGGTCGATCTCGCTCGTGCCCTGCGGCGCCACGCCGGCCGTGGGCAGCTGCAGCGGCACGCCCTGGCCGGGCTGGATGTTGCCCAGCACGTCGGCGGCATAGCCCATCAGGCGCAGGCCGTTGTTGTTGACGATGTAGCCGTCGCGGTCGACCTTGAACTGGCCGTTGCGCGAGTAGGTGACGGGGCTGACGCCGTCGGTGAGCTGGAAGAAGCCCGCGCCGTTGATCGCGATGTCCATCGGGTTCTCGGTGGTGCGGATGTTGCCTTGCGTGAACTGCTGCGCCACCGCGGCGAGGTTGGTGCCGATGCCGATGCCGTTGCTGCCGGCGCCGCTGAGCGCCATCGCGTACATGTCGCTGAACTCGGCGCGTGCCACCTTGGCCCCGAAGGTGTTGGCGTTGGCGATGTTGTTGCCGATCACCTGCAGGTTCTTGCTGGTGGCGTTCAGTCCGGAAAGGCCTTGCTGGAAGCTCATGGGGGTCCTTGGGGGGTCCTGCGGGGGGTCGGGGAGGAATCTGGAAGGCGCGAAGGTCAGCTGACGGCGAGGACCTCGGCGTAGTCGACGAGGCCGGACCAGCGGGTCTCGAGGACCAGCATGTCGCCGGTCAGGCTGACCGAGCGCACCGAGTCGCGCATCAGGGCCACGCTGGACACCGCCGTCGTGCCCGACGTGGCGGTGACGCGGAAGCTGTACTCGCTGCCTTCGGCCGCCGCACCGGCCGGGGCCTGCCATTCGAAGGCATGCCGGCCGGAGGTCTGCGCACCGAGGTCGAGCGTGTCGACGACGCGCCCGGCGCCGTTGAGCACCTCCACGCGCACGCGGTCGGCCGGGCCGCCGAGGGCGAAGCCGCCGACGGCGCTGCCTTCGGCGTCCAGGTGCAGCCGGTTGCCTGCCAGCGTGACGTCGCGTCCGACGAGCGAGGCGCCCTGCAGCGCCTGCATCTGCAGGAACTGCCGGTTCAGCCCGGCGACGGTGTCGTTGAGCTTCTCGACGCCGGCCACGGTGTTGATCTGCGCCATCTGGCTCGTGACCTGGGCGTTGTCCAGCGGGTTCAGCGGGTCCTGGTTCTGCATCTGCGTGACGAGCAGCTTCAGGAAGCGGTCGGCGCTGCCGGCGGCGTTGCTGGTCGTCGCGGTGCCGCCGCCGCTGGCGGCGCCGTTCAGCGCGGAGAAGGCGTCGATGGCCATGGGAGAGTGACTCAGGCGATGGTCACGACTGGCCCATCTGCAGCGTCTTCAGCAGCAGCTGGCGGGCGGTGTTCATGACCTCGACGTTGTTCTGGTACGAGCGCGACGCGGAGATCATGTTGACCATCTCCTCCACCGGGCTGACGTTGCTGTAGGTGACGTAGCCCTCGGCGTCGGCGGCCGGGTGCTTGGGGTCGTGCACGCGGCGCGCGGCGGCGTCGCTTTCGGTGATGGTGGACACGCGCACGCCGGCGTTGGCTTCGCGCGCACCCGGCGCGCCGAGCAAGAGCGTCTGGAACACGACCTGGCGCGCCTTGTAGGCGGCGCCGTCGGGCCCGGCCACCGCGTCGGCGTTGGCCAGGTTGGAGGCCACGACGTTCAGGCGCTGGCTCTGCGCGCTGACGGCGCTGCCGGCGACGTCGAAGATGCGGGTGAGGCTCATCGGGGGGCTTCCTTGTCCGGGCGTTCAGGTGATGCGCGGGCTCGCGCCGTCACACCTGGTGGTGGCCCTTCATCGCGTCGAGCATCGTGCGCACGCTGCCGTTGATGAAGCGCAGCGTCGCTTCGTACTGGGTGGCGTTGTGCGCGAACGCGGCGCGCTCGCGGTCCATGTCCACCGAGTTGCTGTCGAGGTTGGTCTGGGCCGGCATCGCGTAGCGCAGGACCGGCGCCGGCCGGCCGCCCGGCTGCATCACGCCGGCGGCGATGCCTTCACCCGCGCCCGCACCGAGCGGGCCGCCTTCGCCGGCCATGCCGGCCGTGGCCGCGCGCAGTGCGCTCGCGAAGTCGAAGTCGCGCGCCTTGAAGCCCGGCGTGTCGGCATTGGCGATGTTGCCCGCGATCAGGCGCTGGCGCTCGGCGCGCAGCAGCAGGGCCTGGCCGTGGAAGTCGAGACTGGCGGTGAGCTTGGGAATCATGTGGTGCCCCATCCACCCCGGGATGTGCCGTCGCATTCTGGTGAGCACCTTGCCGGGCATGAGGCCGATAAGGGCCCGCTTCCATGCGCATTTCGCGCCCATGCCGGCGGGCCTCGCGCACTAGAGTGCTCGGCGTGAAGAAGTGCCGCCCGACGCACACGAGCCTCGATCGCCTCCTGGCGCGGCGCGGGCGTCCGCCGCGCGCAGCCGACGGCCCGCGTGGCATGGTTCTCAAGGTCAGCCTGCTGCTCGCCCAGGCCACGGTGGCGGTGCCGGCGGCCGGAGCGGGCTACGAGCTGCGCGACGACGCGCGTGACGCGGCACTGGCGCTCGTGCGCCAGGCGGCGGCGGCGCTGGCACCGGAGGGAGCCCGCATCGTCGCGACGGCCGGCACGATGGACGCACGCCTGCGCCTCGCGCCCTGTGCGCGCGTCGAGCCGCATCTCGTGGCCGGCCTGCCGGTGTGGGGCGCCACGCGGGTGGCGCTGCGCTGCGCTTCCGGCGCCGTGGCCTGGCGCGCCTACCTGCCGGTGACGGTGCAGGTGCTGGCCCCGGCGTGGACAAGCAAGTCCGTGCTACCTGCCGGTGCGCTGGTCGTCGCCGAACAGTGGCAGCTGGCGCAGGCCGACTGGGCCGCGTCGCCTTCCCCGCCCGTCGAGCCCGACACGCCCATCGCCGGGCGCACGCTGGCACGCCCGGTCGCGCCCGGGCAGGCGCTGCGCGAAGCCGACTTGCAGGCCCGGCGCTGGTTCTCCACCGGCCAGGCCGTGCGCATCGTCGCCACCGGCGAGGGCTTCAGCATCAGCGCCGACGGCCAGGCGCTCGGCCATGGCATCGAAGGGCAGCCGGTGCGCGTGCGCACCGAGGCCGGGCGCATCGTCACCGGGCTGCCGGTGGGCGAGTCGCTGGTGGAGGTGCGGCCATGACGCGGCAACAGCCTCCGAGGCCGGCGCGCAACGCCTGGCAACCGTTCCGCTCTCGCGCCGGCGGGAAAGTTGCCGATTCCCCTGTCTGCGGGGTGGCCCCGCCGGCCCGTGAACAAGGGGGGTGGCGGAGAATTCTTTCCGTGACCGCCCTCAAGTCCGGCGCCGGGGTTGCCGATAGCGCGTACATGCCAGTGGGAGTCGGCCCCGCCAAGGGACCGGCTCCGGACAGGAGTTCACCATGAAGATCGGTTCGTTCGATTCCAAGCCCGTGACGGCGGCCCAGCCCGCCGAGCGCAAGGGGCCCGCCGCCAACGGCAGCGCCAAGACGGGCGAGCCCGCGGCCGAGCCCAGCGCGCAGGTGGCGATCTCGCCCGCCGCGTCGCTGCTGGCCAAGGTCGCCGAAGACCCCGCGTTCGACGCCGCCAAGGTCGATCGCATCGCCACCGCCATCCGCGAGGGCAGGTACCAGATCAACGCCGAGGCCATCGCCGAGAAGCTCATCGTCAACGCCGAGGAACTGCTCGGCCGCAAGATCAGCTGAGCGGGCCCGAGGCATGAGCGCAACCTCCGGTGCCGTGACGGTCCAGGACGCCGGCGCACCGCTGGCTCGCACGCTCTCTCTGCTCGACGAGCAGCTCACGGCCCTCGGCCAGGCCCTGCAAGGGCGCGACGCGCAGGCGTTGCAGGCCGCGGCCGACCAACTCGTGGCCGCGCTGGAATCCGCCGGCCCGACACTTCGCCAGCCTGGCGTGCTGACGCCGGCCCTGCGCCGCCAGCTCGCCTACGCCGTGGGCCGCGTGGCCGCCCATCGCGAAGCGCTGGCCCGCGCCACCGCCTCGGTGGACCGGGCCATCGAGGTGCTGCTGCCCGCGCCGGTGCCGGCTGCCGGCACCTACTCGGCCGCAGGCTACTCCGAGCGCGCCGGCGCCAGCGGCTCGGCCTGGGCCTGAGGCTGGCAAGGCGCAGGCCGCCGCCGTCTCACTTGCCTCCTCTTCCGCCAGAACGCCCGGGCCGCCCGGGCGTTCGGCCTTCTGCCCCGCCGAGGCTGCATACACTGCGCCCGCGTTCGGCCCTGGAAGCACGCATGGCTGAGAGAAGACGGGTCCTGCTGCTCGGTGCCAGCGGAATGATCGGCCGCGAGATCCTGCGCGCCGCACACGACGCCGGCTCGCTCGACATGCTCGCGGCGTCGCACCGGGATCGGCCCGGCCACCTGCGGGTCGACTACGAGGCGCTGACCACCGCGGAAGCCTGGGTCGCCGTCCTGCGCGAGCACCGTGTCGACGCGGTGGTCAACTGCGTGGGCATCTGGTCCGGCTCTGCCGAGGACTTCGAGCGCGTGCACACCACCGTGCCCGTGGCCCTGTTCGGCGCCTGCGGCCGGCTCGGGCTGCGCATCGTGCACGTGTCGGCGCTGGGTTTCCGGACCGACTCGCCGCTGCCCTACGTGGCCACGAAGGCACGGGCGGAGCAGCACCTGCTCGGGCAGGCCCCGTCGGGGGTCGTCGTCCAGCCTTCGCTGGTGTTCGGCCCCGAGGGCGCCAGCACGCGCTTCTTCCTGGCTCTGGCGGCGCTGCCGGTGCACGTGGACTTCGGTTTTGCGCGCAACCTGCAGCCGGTGCACGTGCGCGAGGTGGCGACTGCGGTGCTGGCGGCGCTGCGCGCGGCCGACCCGCCGCGCAGCGTGGAATGTGCGGGCGCCCACGCCGTGACCGTCGCCGAGTACCTCGAAGCCCTGCGTGCGGGAATGGGCCTCGGGCCGCCGCTGAAACTGCACCTGCCGCCGGCGTGGGCCCGCGTGCTGTTCGGCGCCGGCGAGCTCGTCGGCGCGCGCTTCGTCAATCGGCAGACCTGGGTGCTGCTGCAATCGGGGACCCGCAGCGAGCACGCGAACCCCGCCGCACTGCCGTACGAACGCTTCGCCACGCCGGCCGAGCGGCACGCGGTGCGCGAGATGCAGCTCTATGCGTTCGCACGTGCGGGCATCGCGTTCCTGTGGCTGTGGACGGCCCTGGTCACCTGGTTCGCCTGGCCGCACGGCGAGACGTTGCAGTGGCTCGCCAGCCTCTGGCCGGCGCTTGGCACGCCGTTCTGGCTGGGTGCATCGTGCCTGCTCGACGTGGCGATGGGCGTCGCCGCGCTCGCCTGGCCACGGCGGCGCCTGTGGCTGGCGCAGTTCTGGCTGACGGTGGCCTACTCGGCCGGCCTGGCGCTGGCCTTGCCTTGGACATGGAGCCACCCGCTCGGACCGTTGACCAAGAACCTCGCCGTGCTCGCCACGCTGCTGTTCCTGGCCATGCACGAGGGACGCAGGGGGCGGGGATGAGCTACCTCGCGCTGAAGACGCTGCACGTCGTCTCGTCGAGTATCCTGTTCGGCACCGGCATCGGCACCGCGTTCTTCATGTGGATGGTGAACCGCAGCGGCGACCGGCGGGCGATGGCCGTCGTGACGCGGCACGTGATCAAGGCCGATCTGTACTTCACCACGCCGTCGGTCGTCGTGCAGCCGTTGTCGGGCCTCGGCCTCATGTGGATGGCCGGCGCAGAGTGGCGTTTCGCGCCGCCGAACTGGCTCGGCCTCTCGGTGCTGCTGTTCGCGCTGGCCGGCGCCTGCTGGCTGCCGGTGTTGTGGCTGCAGTGGCGCATGCACCGGCTGGCGGCGCTCGACCCCGACGACCCGGAGATCCCCGGCCTGTACTGGCGCTACGAGCGCGCGTGGGTCCTGCTCGGCATCCCCGCCTTCACCAGCCTGGTCGTCGTGTTCTGGCTGATGGTGGCCAAGCCCTTCTGAGCGCCCTCAGGGTCGGGCCGGGCCAACCCCGGCCCGCCCGCCCGAGCGGGGGTTCAAGTTGCCCGGCAAAGCCGGATCAACTTGACAGCATCCCAGGCCCGTGACCGCGCCCGCGTTCGCGAAGAGGCTGCGCGTACCCCACGATCACGGCGCGCCGGGCCGATGCCGTGGGGCCGCTCAGGGCTTGGCACCCGAGGCGCGGCCGCCGACCTTGGAGCGCCACCGGCGGTGCGTCGTGTGTTCGGGTGCCAAGCCCTGAGCGGCCCCCCGCGGCCTCGGACTTGCGCGCCGCGATTGCGCATGAAGCAAGGTTCAGCTTCTCAAGGGCATCCCAGGCCCGTGACCGCGCCTGGCGTTGGCGAAGAACCGGTGGGCGTCCCACGATCACGGCGCGCCGGGACGCGCCGCAGCGGCAGTCAGCGCCTGGCGCGCCCGGCGCTCGCGCCCGCGCCGCCCCCCAGGCCGATCGGCGTCGGCGCGTCGTGCACGATGGTGTGGAACAGCTCGCGGTACTCGTCGGCCGGCTCGTGCCCGGTCAGCGGGTCGCGATTGGCGGCGAAGGCGGCGTCGAGCTCCATCCAGTCCTGCGCCGTGAGCAGGCGCTGCGCCGCCGGCAGGATCTCGCTCTCCTCGACGGCCATGTGCTCCAGGTACGCCGCGACATAGCGGTCGACCGCCTGCTCGAAGGCGGCGCGGCGCGGCTCGCCCATCACCTCGAAGGCCAGCAGCGCATGCTCGACGTCGCGGATCGCCGCCTCGCCGCGTGCGTGGTCGTTGTCCAGGCGCGCCAGCGTCGTCGCCAGCTCCGGCGCGCGGGACAGCAGGCGCGGGAACAGCAGCTCGCTCTCCTTCGTGTGGTGCAGCCGCTCCGGGAACTCGTCGACGTAGAGGAGCATCGCGCGCAGCACGGCGAAGTCGGGCAAGGTGTTCTCGCGCCGCGCCTGGGCCAGCAGCAGCTTCAGCGAACGCAGCATCGCCGCGAGGGCCTGGTGTTCGTCGCGGATGACGTCGAGGGCGGCGTTGCGCATGGGCGCTGCTCCGGTTCGGCCGGCGGGTCGCCGACGCATGGTCTCGAAGCTTCGCAGGCCGGGCCGGCAGCGGGCTTGTCGCAGGTCAACGCCCATGGCGCGGCGGCCGGCCGGCGCGGGCCCTCCGCGTGGCCTTTCACGGCCGCGGTCCGCGTGCGCCGCGGCACGGCCGGTCAGGCCCGGGCGGCCGCCTCGAGCTGCCCGCGCTGCAGCCGCTGCCGCTGCCGCCGGCGCGGTGCGAAGGCCGCCTCGAGGGCGTCGACCACGCATTCGGCGCGGCGGCTGTTGTCGGCGTGCAGGTTGCACACGTAGACGTCGAGCGTCACCGCGGCAAGCTCGGGCCAGGTGTGCAGCGCCAGATGCGACTCGGCGAGCAGCACGACGCCGGTGACACCCTGCGCCGGCCCGAAGGGATGGAACAGGTCGCCCACCGGCGTGAGGCCGGCTTCGGCCACCACGCGCAGGCACAGCACACGCAGCGCTTGCGGATCGGCCAGCAGCGGTCCGGCAGCGCAGTCGTGCAGTTCGGCCGTGAGGTGCACGCCGTGCATCGGCCGATCATACGGAGCCGCCCCAGCGGTGGCGGCCCGCGGCACCGGCCGGCGCGGGTGCTCGGGGCCTGCCCGCCTAGAATTTCCGGCCTTCCGCTCCCTTGGCTCGCACATGCCGGCCGTCGCGACCGGACGCCGCGGCGCCCTGGTGCGCGGGCAGGCGCCGCCGCAGCGGCGCGCTGCCTCGAACCACGCGTTCACTCCCCCCCCCACGCCACGCCCTTCACCGATCCCAAGCCATGGCCATCGCCCCAGCAGCAACCTCCCGCCCGGCCGCCGGACAAGACGTGCGCCTGATGGCCAACACCATCCGCGCGCTGGCGATGGACGCCGTGCAGCAGGCCAACTCCGGGCACCCCGGCGCGCCGATGGGCATGGCCGAGATGGCCGTGGCGCTGTGGGGCCGGCACCTGAAGCACAACCCGGTCGATCCGCACTGGGCCGACCGCGACCGCTTCGTGCTCAGCAACGGGCACGGCTCGATGCTGCTGTACGCGCTGCTGCACCTCACCGGCTACGACCTGGCGATGAGCGAGCTGCGCAACTTCCGCCAGCTGCACAGCAAGACGCCCGGCCACCCCGAGGTCGATGTGACCCCCGGCGTCGAGACGACCACCGGCCCGCTCGGGCAGGGCTTCGCCAACGCCGTGGGCATGGCGCTGGCCGAGAAGCTGCTCGCCGCCGAGTTCAACCGCGACGGCCACGCGATCGTCGACCATCACACCTGGGTGTGCGTCGGCGACGGCTGCCTCATGGAAGGCGTCAGCCACGAGGCGGCGGCGCTGGCCGCGGCGTGGAAGCTGAACAAGCTCGTCGCGCTGTACGACGACAACGGCATCAGCATCGACGGCGCCGTCGGCCCCTGGTACGTGGACGACGTGGCGCAGCGCTTCGCCGGCTACGGCTGGCACGTCGTCGGCCCGGTCGACGGCCACGATGCCGACGCGGTGGATGCGGCACTGGCGCAGGCGCGGCTGGAGCCGCTGCGCCCGAGCCTGGTCATCTGCAAGACGCGCATCGGCCACGGCGCACCCAACCGCGCCGGCACCGCCAAGGCGCACGGCGAGCCGCTCGGCGCCGACGAGGTGAAGCTCACGCGCGCCGCGCTCGGCTGGCCGCACGAGCCCTTCGTCGTGCCCGAGGCGGCCTACGAGGCCTGGGACGCCCGCGCGCGCGGCGCCGAGCGCCAGGCGCGCTGGGCCGAGCGCTTCGAGGCCTACCGGGCGGCGTTCCCCGCGCCCGCCGCCGAGTTTCAGCGCCGCATGGCCGGCGAGCTGCCGGCCGAGTTCGTGCGCACCACGGCCGAGGCGATCCAGGCCATCCAGGCCAGGAGTGAAGCCGTGGCCACGCGCAAGGCGAGCCAGAACGCGCTCGAGGTGCTGACCAAGCTCGCCCCCGAGCTGCTCGGCGGCAGCGCCGACCTGACCGGCAGCAACCTCACCAACACGAGCTCGACGCCGCCGCTGCGCTTCGACCTCGCCGGGCGCGGCAACGGCGGGCGGCACATCAACTACGGCGTGCGCGAGTTCGGCATGGCCGCGGTGATGAACGGCATCGCGCTGCACGGCGGCTTCATCCCCTACGGCGGCACCTTCCTCACCTTCAGCGACTACAGCCGCAACGCCATCCGCATGGCCGCGCTGATGAAGCGGCGCGTCGTGCACGTCTTCACGCACGACTCGATCGGCCTCGGGGAGGACGGCCCGACGCACCAGAGCGTCGAGCACGCGGCCAGCCTGCGCCTCATCCCGAACCTCGACGTCTGGCGCCCCGCCGACGGCACCGAGACGATGGTGGCGTGGACCACCGCGCTCGGCAACGCGACGCGCCCGACGGCGCTGCTGCTCACGCGCCAGGGCGTGCCGCACCTGCCGAAGCCGGCGCTGCACGAGATCGGCAAGGGCGCCTACGTGCTGGCCGAGCCGTCGGAAGTGGGCCTGGAGGCCTCGCGGCCCGACGCGGTGATCGTCGCCAGCGGCAGCGAAGTGCAGCTCGCGCTGCACGCGCAGGCGGCGCTGGCGCAGCAGCACGGCGTCGCCGTGCGCGTGGTGAGCATGCCCAGCAGCACCACCTTCGACCGCCAGCGGGAGGACTACAAGCGGCGCGTGTTGCCCGAAGGCGTGCCGCGCATCGCCGTGGAGGCCGGCGTCACGGATCTGTGGTGGAAGTACGGCTGCGCCGCGGTGGTGGGCATCGACCGCTATGGCGAGAGCGCGCCGGGCGGGGCGCTGTTCAAGTTCTTCCACCTCACCGCGGAGAACGTCACGGCCGTGGTGCGCACGGTGCTCGGGCGCTGACGGGGGCCGCGACACTGCTGCCCCGCCCTGCCGTTCGAGCTGCCACACGGCTTGCCGCCCCCTTCGCCATGAACCTGCTCGCCACCGCCCTCGGCCTCGCGCGGTTCGCCCTGCCGGTGGGGTTGGTGCTGCTGGCCATGGCACTGTGGCTCACGCTGCGCAGCGGCGCGGCGGGCCCCGGGGTGCCGGGCGAGCGTGAGCTGCCGGTCGTCGGCGGCCTCGTCACCGGCGTGCGCGAGGTGGCCGTGCCGGCAGCGGACCCGGGTGCGCCGGCACGCAAGGCGATCGAGCTCGACCTGCAGACCGAAGCCGGCGGCACGCCGATGAAGCTGCGCATCGATGCCGCCATCGCCACCGAGCGCGTGACCGCGGCGCTGAACCGCCGCGCCACCGTGCGCTACGACCCCGCCGACGGCAACCGGCTGTACGTGCTCACGGCGGACGACGCCGAGATCGTCTCGCACGCCGACATCGCCCGGCGCCTGCGGCAGGAACGCGAGCAGACGCAGGCCGCGGCACGGCCGCCGGCCACGCTGTGGGCCGCCGGAGCGGCGCTGGGCGTCATCGGCACCGTGGGTATCGCCTGGCGCCGCCGGCTGCAGGCCCCGCGGGCCGCCGCCTGAGCCACACTTCGCATCGACCGCTTCCTCGTCCCTTCCTCGTCCCTTCCTCGTCACCCCAGGAGATCACCCATGACCATCAAGGTCGGCATCAACGGCTTCGGCCGCATCGGGCGCATGGTTTTCCGCGCCGCGCTGCAGAACTTCGGCAAGGACATCCAGGTCGTCGCCATCAACGACCTGCTCGAGCCCGACTACCTCGCCTACATGCTGAAGTACGACAGCGTGCACGGCCGCTTCAAGGGCGACATCGTCGTCGACGGCCACACGCTCGTCGTCAACGGCCAGCGCATCCGCCTCACCGCCGAGAAGGACCCGGCGGCGCTGAAGTGGGGTGACGTCGGCGCGAGCGTCGTCGTCGAGTCCACCGGCATCTTCCTGACGAAGGAGACGGCGCAGAAGCACATCGACGCCGGCGCGAAGAAGGTCATCATGAGCGCGCCGAGCAAGGACGACACGCCGATGTTCGTCTACGGCGTCAACGACAGGAGCTACAAGGGCGAAGCGATCATCAGCAACGCCAGCTGCACGACGAACTGCCTGGCCCCGGTGGCCAAGGTGCTGCACGACAGCTTCGGCATCAGGCGCGGCCTGATGACCACCGTGCACGCCACCACGGCGACGCAGAAGACGGTCGACGGACCGAGCAACAAGGACTGGCGCGGCGGCCGCGGCATCCTCGAGAACATCATCCCCAGCAGCACCGGCGCGGCCAAGGCGGTGGGCGTCGTGATCCCCGAGCTGAACAAGAAGCTCACCGGCATGAGCTTCCGCGTGCCGACCTCGGACGTGAGCGTCATCGACCTCACCGCCGAGCTCGTGAAGGACGCGAGCTGGGACGACATCTGCAACGCCATGAAGGCCGCCGCCGCCGGGCCGATGAAGGGCGTTCTCGCCTACACCGAGGACAAGGTGGTGGCCACCGACTTCCGCGGCGAGCCGTGCACCAGCGTCTTCGACGCCGAGGCCGGCATCGCGCTGGACAAGACCTTCGTCAAGGTCATCGCCTGGTACGACAACGAGTGGGGCTACTCGAACAAGGTGCTGGAGATGGTGCGCGTGATGGCGCGATAGCCGGCTGCGGCCGTGGCGCGATAGCCGGCTGCGGCCGTGGCGCGATAGCCGGCTGCGGCCGTGGCGCGCCCCCGCCGCCAGGGGGCACGCGGCGCCGCCACCAGGCCGCGAGAGCCGCCCTCGCCGCCCCGTGGTTCGCGCGCAGCCTGGCCTGGCCGCATGCCTGGGCACAGGCGAAACACCTGCTGACAACGCCGGCGCAACGGCCGGCAATTCGCGCGCAATACGCCCGGAAGCGCCCTCCTAAACTCGGCGCATGGCTTCCCTCCATCGTCGCCTTCGTGGCGGGCTGATTCCGGCGCTGCTCGCTGCCGCCCTCGCCGGCGTGGTCGCCCCGGCCGCCGCCCCCGAAGCGAAGGCGGCCACCCCCGCCGCGCGCAAGGCGGCAAGCGCGGTCGCCGCGCGCAAGCCGCTGCCACCCGTGCCGGGCGAGGTCATCGTCCGGTTCAAGGCCGACGCGGCGACGTTGAAGACACACGCGCTTGCGGCGGCGGCGAAGCCGCAGGACGTGTCGGCGGTGCTCGCCAGGCGCGCCGCGACGCTGGGCGCGCGCGTCGGCCGGCCGCTCGAGGCGGGCGAGGCGGTCGGCGATCGCATGCAGGTCGTCCGGCTGGGCGGCGCCGACGCCGCCGAGCTGGCGCGCCGCCTGGCCGCCGACCCCGAGGTCGAGTTTGCCGAGCCGAACGGCCGCCAGCGGCGGCTGCAGACGGTGCCGCCGAACGACCCGCTGTATGCCTTCGGGTCGCGCCAGCCGAACGGCCCCGACGCCGGACAGTGGTACCTGCGCCCGCCGGACGGCACCTTCGTCTCCGCGGCCAACGTGCAGGGGGCGTGGGCGCGCGGCTTCGGCAGCGCCTCGGTGGTGGTGGCCGTGCTCGACACCGGCGTGCGCTTCGAGCACCCCGACCTCGGGCGCGTGGCCACGGGCGGCAAGCTGCTGCCGGGCTACGATTTCGTCACAGACGTCGCCGTCGCCAACGACGGCGACGCGCGCGACGCCGACCCGAGCGACCCCGGCGACTGGGTGTCGGCCGGCGAGGCCGGCGTCGGTGTGTTCGACGACTGCTTCGAGTCCCCGAGCAGCTGGCACGGCACGGCCACTGCCAGCCTCGTGGGCGCGATGGCCGGCAACGCGATCGGCATGGCCGGCGCGGCGCCCGGCGTGCGCGTGCTGCCGGTGCGCGTGCTCGGCAAGTGCTTCGGCCGCGATTCGGACATCCAGGCGGCGATGCGCTGGGCGGCCGGCATCTCGGTGGCCGGCGTGCCCGACAACCAGAACCCGGCCAAGGTCCTGAACCTCAGCCTGGGCAGCAGCAACGCCTGCTCGGCCGCCTACCAGGCCGCCGTCGACGAGATCGTCGCGCGCGGCGTCGTCATCGTCGCGGCGGCCGGCAACGACACCGGCAAGCCGGTGGGCGTGCCGGCCAACTGCAACGGCGTCGTCGCCGTCGGCGGCCTGCGCCATGTCGGCACGAAGGTCGGCTTCAGCGACCTCGGGCCGCAGATCGCGCTGTCGGCGCCGGGCGGCAACTGCGTCAACATCGGCCCGAACGAGCCGTGCCTGTATCCCGTGCTGGCCGCGCTCGACGCCGGCCTGACGGGGCCGCAGGCCTCGATCTGGAGCGACAGCTTCGACTTCACCGTCGGCACGAGCTTCGCCGCGCCGCAGGTGGCCGGTGTCGTGGGGCTGCTGTTCTCGCAGAGCCCGTCGCTCACGGCAGCGCAGGTGCGCACACTGCTGCAAGGCACGGTGCGTCCGTTCCCCACCACCGGCGGCACGGCGGGCACGCCCGTGTGCGCGGCGCCTTCGGCCGGTGTCGACCAGCTGGAGTGTTATTGTCCGAACCCGGGCGCCGCCGGTTACCCGTTGTGCGGCGCCGGCATGCTGGACGCGGCGAGCGCCGTCACGGCGGCGGCTACCGGCCTGGCGGTCATCGACGTGACGTCGGGCGCGGCGGTGCGCGGGCAGGCGGTCACGCTGTCGGCCACGCGCAGCATCGTCGCACCCGGCCGCAGCATCGCGTCGTGGAGCTGGTCGCTCGTCAACGGCGGCGGCGCCGTCAGCGCCTTCACCGGCGCCGTCGACGCGTCCACCGCCGCACTCACGCCGACGGCCACCGGCACCTTCGTCGTCGGCCTCACGGTGACCGACAGCGCGGGTGCCAGCAAGACGGCCACGGTGTCGGTGACCGTCGCTGAGCCCGCGCCCACCTCCAGCAGCGGCAGCGGCAGCGGCGCCACCTCGCCGCTCTGGACGGCGCTGCTGGTGCTCGCCGTGCTGGCGTTGGCCCGGGTGCGCCGGCCGGGCGCGCAGCGCGAGCGCCCGCGCTAACCCGCGCCGCCGCAGGGCCTGAAGCCCGCCGACAGCAGCGCGTTCGTCGCCGCGGCCGCCTGAAGCCGCTCGCGCATCGCCGCGTCGGCGCGCGGCACGCGCAGCCACACCTGCGCCGGGCCGCGCATCTCGCGCTCCCAGGCGCCGGCAGGCACGCCCGCCGATTCGAGCTGCGCCTCGGCCGCTGCCGCATCGACCAGGCCGAACGGCCCGACCTCGAGGCAGGCCCGCGCCGCCGCCGCCGCGCGCTGCGCTGCCTCGGCCACCTCGCTCGCGGGCCCGGGTGGCAGCACCTTCACCGAGTCGGGGTTGACCTGCGCCGCCAGCCGCGCAGGCTCGCGCTCGGCCGAGGCGGGGCTCACGAACATCGGTTCGAGCCAGCCGTGCGACCAGGCGTACACCGCCGCATTGGCCAGCAGCAGCAGGAGCAGCAGCGTGCGCATCAGCGGACGCCGGGCCGCGTGGCCGCCGCAGGCCCCTGCACCACGGGCCGCACGCTGACCTCGCCGCTGACGATGCGGTGCAGTTGTCCATCGGCGCGCACGAGCAGCGCGCCAAGCTCGTCCACGCCCTCGCACTGGCCGGATGACGGCGGCGCTGCCGACGTGATCACCGCCCGGCCACGCAGGAGGTCGCGCCGCGCGTAGGCGGCCACGCGTGGCGCGAAGCCTTCGCGTTCGAAGGCCCGCAGCGCGTTCACCAGCGGCCCGGCGATGCGCGCCAGCACGCCCGGCGGCGTGGCCGCGGGGTCGAGCGCGCTGACGCTGGCGTGGCCGCCCAGCTCGGCGGCCAGCGTGGCCGGCAAGGGCTGCACGTTGAGGCCGACGCCGACCACGCACATGCGGCGGCGGCCGACGGTCACCGTTTCGATGAGCAGGCCGCCGAGCTTGCCCGCCTCGCCACCATCGAGCCAGAGGTCGTTGGGCCACTTCAGCAGCACGCGCGGCGGCGCGCCTTCGGTGGCCGGGTCCAGCGCCTCGGCGATGGCCAGCCCCGCGGCCAGCGAGAGGCCCGACCAGTCACGCGGCGCCAGCGGCAGCGACATCGAGAACGTCAGCGACGTGCCGGGTGCGGCGAGCCAGCCGCGGCCCAGGCGGCCGCGGCCACGCGTCTGCTGCTCGGCCACCAGCAGGCACGGCTCCACGTCGCCGCCGCGCCGCCCGTGCGGCGTGGGTGCGTTGCCGGCCGCGCCGGCATCGAGGGCGCCGGGTTGCGAGACGGGCGCGTCGGGGTCGCCGCCGGCGCGGCGCGCGCGCTCGATCAGCACGCTGTTGGTCGACTCGCAGCGCGCCAGCACCTCGACGGAGAGGTGCGGCAGCACCGGCACGAGCTGCTGCCACAGCGACTCCGCTTCCCAGCGCAGGTGGGTGGGCGGGTCGTGGGCCATCGCCGGGGTTCGCCTCAGCGCTTGGGTGCCAGCATCGTGCCGCGGCAGCGCGGACTGCCGCAGCGGCATTCGTACTGCTTCTTCAGCTTCGGCGTGTAGCGCTCGTCGATGATGAGCCCGTAGTCGTAGAAGAGCTCCTCGCCGGGCGCGATGTGGCGCTTGGCGTCGATGAAGATGCGCCCGTCCTCTTCCTCGGCCTTGCAGTTGGGCTCGCAGGCGTGGTTGATCCAGCGCGCCGCGTTGCCGCCCACGCCGGCATCGATGACGTGCTTGTCGTCGATGTGGAAGTAGAAGGTGTGGTTCGGGTCGGAGGGGTCGCGCGGGTGCCGGCGCTGCGCCTCGGGCCAGGTGACGATCTCGCCGACGTACTCGATGATGCGCGTGCCCTTGCGGATGGGCACCAGCGCGTACACGCCCTTGCCGTGCACGCCGCTGCGCCGCACCTGGATGCGCCGGCCGCCGGCGGCCGCCGGGCGCTTCGGCGCGGCGGCCGGGTGCGCCTTGCCGTTGACGGGAGCCCGGGCAGGGCGATGCGACTGGACCTTCTTGCTCATTGGATACATTGAATGTGTGCGCGCGCGTGCGCGTGCGTGCGCGCGAGAGGCGGCATTGTAGGCGTGCCCCTTTCGTGCCGTCCCCTTCGAGGATCCCGTCCGGACCGACCCACCCGCCGACCCATCCGTCATGAGCAAGACCCTCATCATTGCCGAGAAGCCGAGCGTCGCGCAGGACATCGTGCGCGCGCTCACGCCCGTGGCCGGCAAGTTCGAGAAACACGCCGACCACTTCGAGAGCGAGCGCTACGTCGTCACCTCCGCCGTGGGCCACCTGGTGGAGATCAAGGCGCCCGACGAGTACGAGGTGAAGCGCGGCAAGTGGAGCTTCGCCCACCTGCCCGTGGTGCCGCCGCACTTCGACCTGGCGCCGATCGACAAGGCGAAGTCGCGGCTGAACGCCGTCGTCAAGCTGGCCAGGCGCAAGGACGTCTCCCACCTCATCAACGCCTGCGACGCCGGGCGCGAAGGCGAGCTGATCTTCCGCCTGATCGAGCAGTACGCCGGCGGCGGAACACAAGGCAAGGGCCTGGCGAAGCCGGTGCAGCGCCTGTGGCTGCAGAGCATGACCCCGCAGGCCATCCGCGAGGGCTTCGAGCAGCTGCGCAGCAACGACGAGATGCTCGGGCTCGCGGACGCGGCGCGCAGCCGCAGCGAGGCCGACTGGCTGGTGGGCATCAACGGCACGCGCGCGATGACGGCGTTCAACTCGCGCGACGGCGGGTTCTTCCTCACGACGGTGGGGCGCGTGCAGACGCCGACGCTGTCCATCGTCGTCGAGCGCGAGGAACGCATCCGCCGCCACGTGCCACGCGAGTACTGGGAGGTGAAGGCGCAGTTCGTCGCCGCCGCCGGCAGCTACGAAGGCAAGTGGTTCGACCCGAAGTGGAAGAAGAACCCCCGAGCCGGGGAAGGGGCCCCGGCTGACGCCACCCCTGACGCCGAGCTGCGCGCGGACCGCCTGTGGAGCGCCGCCGACGCGCAGGCCATCGCCGACGCGGTGCGTGGCGGCACCGCCATCGTCACCGACGAGTCCAGGCCGAGCACGCAGGCGAGCCCGCTGCTCTACGACCTGACGACGCTGCAGCGCGAGGCCAACGGCCGCTTCGGCTTCAGCGCCAAGACGACGCTGTCGCTGGCGCAGACGCTGTACGAGAGACACAAGCTCATCACCTACCCGCGCACCGACAGCCGCGCGCTGCCCGAGGACTACCTCGGCACGGTGAAGAAGACGATGCAGATGCTCGCCGACGAGCCCCTGCCCGGGCCGATGCGGGCGCTGTCGGCGCACGCGAAGAAGGCCATCGACGAGGGCTACGTCAAGCCGGCCAAACGCGTGTTCGACAACAGCAAGGTCTCGGACCACTTCGCGATCATCCCGACGCTGCAGGCACCGGGCACGCTCGGCGAGCTCGAGGCCAAGCTGTACGACCTCATCGTCAAGCGCTTCATCGCCATCTTCTTCCCGAGCGCCGAATACCTGGTGACGACGCGCACGAGCAAGGTCGGCGAGCACCACTTCCAGACCAACGGCAAGGTGCTCGTCAACCCGGGCTGGCTGGCGGTGTACGGCAAGGAAGCGCAGGACGAGGATGCCAACCTCGTGCCGGTCGCGGAAGGCGAGAAGGTGAAGGCCGCCGACGCCGAGGCGATCGCGCTGAAGACGCGGCCGCCGGCCCGCTACACCGAGGCGACGCTGCTGTCGGCGATGGAAGGCGCCGGCAAGCTGATCGAGGACGACGAGCTGCGCGAGGCGATGCGCGAGAAGGGCCTGGGCACGCCGGCCACGCGCGCCGCCATCATCGAAGGGCTGCTGAACGAGAAGTACATGCTGCGCGAGGGCCGCGAGCTCGTGCCCACCGCGAAGGCCTTCCAGCTGATGACGCTGCTGCGCGGCTTGCAGGTCGAGGACCTGACCAAGCCCGAGCTCACCGGCGACTGGGAGTTCAAGCTCGCCGAGATGGAGCACGGGCGGCTCAAGCGCGAGAGCTTCATGGCCGAGATCGCCAAGATGGCCGAACGCATCGTGCGCAAGGCCAAGGAGTACGACCGCGACACGATCCCGGGCGACTACATGACGCTCGCCACGCCGTGCCCCAAGTGCGGCGGCATCGTGAAGGAGAACTACCGCCGCTTCGCCTGCACGGGCGCGGCCGGTGGCGGCGTCGAGGACGGCTGCGGCTTCTCGATCACGAAGATCCCGTCCGGCCGCGCCTTCGAGCTGGCCGAGGCCGAAGCCTTCCTGCGCGACAAGCGCATCGGCCCGCTCGAGGGCTTCCGCTCGAAGAAGGGCTTTCCGTTCAGCGCCGACCTGAAGCTCGTGTTCGACGACGAGATCGACAACTGGCGGCTCGAGTTCGACTTCGGCGACGACGAGCGCGCCGGCGCATCGGACGGCGAGCCGGTCGACTTCACCGGCCAGAAGTCGCTGGGGCCCTGCCCGAAGTGCCAGGGGCACGTCTACGAGTTCGGTCAGAACTACGTGTGCGAGCACAGCGTCGGCGCGCACCAGACCTGCGACTTCAAGACCGGCCGCATCATCCTGCAGCAGCCGGTCTCGCACGACGAGGTGCACAAGCTGCTGGCCACCGGCCGCACGAGCCTGCTCGAAGGCTTCGTCTCCAACCGCACGCGGCGCGCCTTCAAGGCCTACCTGCGCTACGACGAGAAGGAAGGCAAGGTCGGCTTCGAGTTCGAGCCGCGCGGCGAGAAGGGCGGCGCGGCGAAGGGCGCCGCCGCTCGCGGCGCAGCGGCGCAGGGTGACGCCGGCGCCGGCGCGCCCCCGGCGAAGAAGGGAACGAAGGCGGTCGCGAAGGCGGCCGCGGCCAGCCCGGCGGCCGCGACGGCCACGCCGGCACCGGCGAAGAAGGTGGCGGCGAAGAAGGTGGCAAAGAAGGCGGCGAAGAAGGTGCCGGCAAGGAAGGCCGCCGAGAAGAAGAGCGGCTGAGCCGGGAGCGGCCAGGGGCGCGCCGATGACGCTCGCCATCTTCTACAAGCTGCTCGCCATCTTCCTCACCGTGGCGCTCGGATGGGTGGCCGCGCGCCTGCGCTGGTTCGGCGACGCCACGCCCGCCGAGGC
Organism: Rubrivivax sp.; assembly: GCA_026125665.1. Classification (GTDB taxonomy): domain Bacteria; phylum Pseudomonadota; class Gammaproteobacteria; order Burkholderiales; family Burkholderiaceae_C; genus Rubrivivax. Next base: position 9,231 of record JAHCKS010000063.1, on the reverse strand, counting down.
CCGGCTGCTCGGCAACCTGGCGATGAACGTCTTCGTCTCGGCGCTGCTGTTCCGCACCGCGGCGCGGCTGGACTTCGCCCACCTGCCCTGGCCGGTGCTGATGGCGTACTTCGCGCCCGCACTGGCGCTGGTGCTCGCCGTCGCGGCCTGGCAGACGCGCCACGCGGCGCGCGACGGCGCCGCGGCGCCGGCCGCACGCGCCATCGCCGCGACGTACGGCAACGCCGTGCAGCTGGGCATCCCGATGGCTGCCGCACTGTTCGGCGAGACGGGGCTGGCGATCCACATCACGATGGTCGGCGTGCACGGCGTCATCCTGCTGACGCTGCCCACGGTGCTGGCCGAGCTGGCGCTGGCGCGTGCGCACGCGCGCACCTACGGCGCCGCGCCGCTGATGGAAGTGGTCGCGACGACGGCGAAGAACACGTTGCTGCACCCGGTGGTGCTGCCCATCGTCGCCGGGCTCGCGTGGAACCTCACCGGCTTCGGCCTGCACCCGGTGCTCGACGAGGCGCTGCAGCTGCTCGGCAGCGCCGTCGTGCCGGTGTGCCTGGTGCTCATCGGCATCTCGCTGAAGGCGCACGGCCTGGCCACGCCCTGGCGCGCGCTCGTGCCGGTGTGCGTGGTCAAGCTGGTGGTGATGCCGGCGGTGATCCTCGCCGTCGCGCACTGGGGCTTCGGGCTCGCCGGCCTGCCGCTGGCGGTCGTCGTGATGATGGCCGCGCTGCCGGTAGGCAGCAACGCGCTCATCTTCGCGCAGCGCTACCGCGTGCTCGAAGGCGAGGCGGCAGCCGGCATCGTCGCCTCCACGCTCGCGTTCGTCGTCACGGCGTCGCTGTGGCTCGCGGTGCTGGCCTGGGTGGGATGGGCCGCATGACACCGCCCGGCCGCCCGAAGGGCTCATACCGGAGCGCGCAGCGCGAAGGTACTCCAGTGAGCGCGCCGGGCCGCTCCCAAGCGCTCATCCCGAAGCGCGCAGCACGAAGCTACTCCAGTGATCGCGGAAGAAGTACTCACGCCACGGAACAACACGGCTTCGACCGCCTCTTCCAGCGGCCACACCACCCCACCAGCCCATGAAGCACCCCGCCCTCGTCCTCGCCGTCGCCCTCGTGCTCGCGCTGCTCGGCCTCGCCGGCTGGCATTGGCGCGACGCCTGGTGGCCCGCGTCCGGGGGAACCACACCGACGACCGGTGGCCCCGTGCCGGCGGCCCCCGCCGTGCCGGCCTCCGTGGCGGCGGCACCCGCGCTGCCACCCCCGGCCCCGGCGCCGATTCGTCACCCGATCGAGGCCGCGAGCGCCGTCGAGAGCCCCGCGCCGCCGACGCCGCCGCCGACGCTCGAGTCGGCGCTCGCGCAGCTCTTCGGCACCGAAGCCCTGGCCACGATGCTGGTGAGCGAGGACTTCGCGCGCCGCGTCGTCGCGACGGTGGACAACCTCGGGCGCGAGAAGGCGCCGGCGCGGCTGTGGCCGTTGTCGACCCCGGCCGGCCGCTTCACCACGCGCAACCAGGGTGATCGCGAAGAGATCGGCGCCGAGAACTTCGTCCGCTACGCGCGGCACATCGGCTTCATCGAGGGCGTCGACCCGAAGCGCGTGGCGGCGCTGTACCGGCGCTTCTACCCGCAGTTCCAGCAGGCCTACGAGGATCTCGGCTACCCGGGCCGGCACTTCAACGATCGCGTCGTCGAGGTGATCGACCTGCTGCTCGCCGTGCCCGAGCCGGGCGAACCGGTGGCGGTGCGCCCACCGGTGATCCAGGGGCCGATCCAGCCGCTGCGGCCGTGGCTGCTGTACGAGTTCGCCGACCCGGCGCAACAGGCCGCGCCGGCCGGCGTGCAGCTGATGCTGCGCATGGGGCCGGAGAACCGGCGACGGCTGAAGGCCCGGCTGGCCGAGTTCCGGCGTCTCGTCGCGCGGGCCTGAGCGCGCGGCCCGCGTGCTCAGCGCGCCCGTGCCTGGCGCACCGCGCGTTCCCACGCCGCCATCTTCTCCGCGGCCTTGTCGCGCGCCAGCGTCGGCACGAAGCGGCGCTCCTCGCCCCACTGCGCAGCCAGCTCGTCCAGGTTCGCGTAGACGCCGGTGGCAATCCCCGCCAGGTAGGCCGCGCCGAGCGCGGTCGTCTCGGTGACCTTCGGCCGCACGACCGGGATGCCGAGCAGGTCGGCCTGGAACTGCATCAGCAGGTCGTTCACCGTCGCGCCGCCGTCGACGCGCAGTTCGGTCGGCGCGGCGCCGCCGGCGGCCACCGCGTCCTTGGCCATTGCCTGCAGCAGCGCCGCGCTCTGGAAGGCGATGCTCTCCAGCGCGGCGCGCGCCACGTGCGCCACGGTGCTGCCGCGCGTCAGGCCGACGATGGCGCCGCGCGCCTCGGCGTCCCAGTACGGCGCGCCGAGCCCGGCAAAGGCGGGCACGACGATGACGCCGCCGCTGTCGGGCACGCTCTCGGCGAGCGGCTGCACTTCGTGGCTGCCGCGGATGGCGTGCAGGCCGTCGCGCAGCCACTGCACCACGGCACCGGCGATGAAGACGCTGCCTTCGAGCGCGTACTCGGGGCGGCGCCGCGTCTGTGCCGCGGCGGTGGTGATGAGGCCGTTGGCGCTCTTCTCGAAGCGCTCGCCGGTGTGCATCAGCAGGAAGCAGCCGGTGCCGTAAGTGTTCTTCGCCAGCCCCGCCTTGAAGCACGCCTGGCCGAAGAGCGCAGCCTGCTGGTCGCCGGCGACGCCCGCCAGCAGGATCGGCGCGCCGAAGAGCGACGTCTCGCCCACCACGTGCGCCGAAGGCACCACCTGCGGCAGCACGCTGTCGGGGATGTGCAACGCCTTCAGCAGACCGTGGTCCCAGCGGTTGTGGCGGATGTCGAACAGCATCGTGCGCGACGCGTTGCTCACGTCGGTGGCGTGCACGCGGCCTTCGGTCAGCTTCCACAGCAGCCAGCTGTCCACCGTGCCGAAGGCGAGCTCGCCCTTGGCGGCGGCGATGTGCGCGCCATTCACGTGGTCGAGCAGCCAGCGCAGCTTGGTGCCGCTGAAGTAGGGGTCGATGACGAGGCCGGTGGCCTCGCGCAGCTGCTCGGCGTAGCCCTCCTGCGCGCGCAGCTGCGCGCACAGCGGCTCGGTGCGCCGGTCCTGCCAGACGATGGCGTGGTGCACGGGCTTGCCGGTGCGGCGGTTCCACAGCAGCGTCGTCTCGCGCTGGTTGGTGATGCCGATGCCGGCGATGTCGATCGGCTCGAGCCCGGCGTGGGCCAGCGCCTCCTTGGCCACCGCCAGCTGCGTGGCCCAGATCTCCTCGGGGTCGTGCTCGACCCAGCCGGGCTGCGGGTAGATCTGGCGGAACTCGCGCTGCGCCATCGCGACGATGCGGCCGCTGGCATGGAAGACGATGGCGCGCGAGCTCGATGTGCCCTGGTCGAGCGCGAGCAGGTGTTCCTTGCGGGGGCTGGGCATGGGCGGGTCTCCTCGGGCGGCGGGCCCGCGCATTCTGGCCCCCAGCGGCAGGCGGCGGCACCGGTGCGCTTGCCCGGACGCGGCGCGGACACGGCGCGGACACGGCGCGGACGCAGCGCGGACGCAGCGCGGACGCAGCGCGGACCTGCGCGCCGCTATGCTCGCCGGCTCGCCCGCTGCACGGCCATGACGCACCGCCACGCCTTGACCACCGGCACGCTCTTCGCTCTCGCGGCGGGGCTGATGTGGGGGCTCGTGTTCGTCGCGCCGGTGATGCTGCCGCAGTACCCGGCCGCGCTGCTGTCGTTCGCGCGCTACCTTGCCTTCGGCCTGATCGCGCTGCCGCTGGCGTGGCTGGACCGCGCCGCGCTGCGCGAGCTGACGCGCGCCGACTGGATCGAGGCGCTGAAGCTCGCGGCGGTGGGCAACCTGCTGTACTACCTGTTCCTCGCCGCGGCGATCCAGCGGGCGGGCGCACCGTTGCCGACGATGATCATCGGCACGCTGCCGGTGGTCATCGCCATCAGCTCGAACCTGCGCGACCATGCGCGCGACGGCAGGCTGCCGTGGGCGCGGCTGGCGCCTTCGCTGGTGCTGATCGCACTGGGGATCGCGGCAGTGAACCACGCCGAGCTGGCGCGCGACGCCGGCACGGGCACGCACACCGGCGTCGACCTCGGCCGCCACGCGCTCGGCGCGCTGCTGGCCGTGGGTGCCGTCGTGTGCTGGACCTGGTACCCGCTGCGCAACGCCGACTGGCTGCGCGCGCACGCCTCGCGCAGCCCGCGCACCTGGGCCACGGCACAGGGCGTGGCGACGCTGCCGCTGGCCGTGCTCGGCTTCGCCGGCTTCTGGGCGTACACGCTGGTGGCCGCGGGCGAGGCCGGCGACTTCAGGATGCCGCTCGGGCCCGATCCCCTTCGCTTCGTGGGCCTGATGTTCGCGATCGGCCTGTTCGCCTCGTGGCTCGGTACCTTGTGCTGGAACGAGGCGAGCCAGCGCCTGCCGACGACGCTGTCCGGCCAGCTGATCGTCTTCGAGACGCTCGCGGCGCTGGCCTACGCCTTCGCGCTGCGCGGCGAGCCGCCCGGGCCGCTGGCGGTGGCCGGCATCGCGCTGCTGGTAGTGGGCGTGGCCTGGGCGCTCGGCGCGCCAAGGCCGGCCGCCGGAACCGCCGCGGCGGCCGTCGAGGCGCCGCACTGACCGGCACTTCGGCGGCTGGCGCCTAGCGGCCGCGCCACGGAGCCCCCAATCCCGCGCGCCGCTCGAGCCTGCAGCCCGACCTCCGGCTCGACCCACGACTTGACGCTCGTCAAGCCGCCGCGACCGGGCTCGTGCAGCATGGCTGCATGAGCGTCAAGGTGATCCCGATCCGGCCCGCGCGGCAGCCCGCGGTGGCGCCCGCGGCCGAGAACGGCCCGCCGCGGCTGGACGGCGATCCGGGGCGCGTGCAGCCGCTGCTGCGCGAGTTGCAGCGTGCCGTGGACCGTGAGCTCGGCGAGCGTGTGCCCGCGGCGGCTTGGCTGCGCGAGTTGCGCCTGGACGACGATGAGTGTGTCGTCGCGCTGGCACCGGGGCTGCGGCAGCAGGGACAGCACGTGGCCGAGGCGGCATTCGCGACGCTCAGGCGCCTGCTGAGCGACACCGACATCTACGTCGGCGCCGCGGCCTGACGGCCCGGCCGACAACCCGGCGCGCCCGCTCAAGTTGATCCGGCTTTGCCGGGCAACCTGCTCAGAAGGTGTGCAGGAGCCGTCGCGAGCGCCCCGAGGTCACGTCGAGCACCGCAGTCGACCTGGCGTACGGCGAGGAGCGCAGGCGTGAGATCGGGGCGCGCAGCGGTTCACTCACGCCTTCTTCAGGCCAGCGCCTCGTCCACCACCTCCACCCAGTGCCGCACCGGCGTGTCGGTACCGGTCTGCAGATGCTGGATGCAGCCGATGTTGGCCGTGACGATGGCGTCCACGACGCCCGGGCCGGCGGGTTCGAGCTGGGCGATCTTGCGGTCGCGAAGGGCATGCGCCAGCTCGGGCTGCAGCACGCTGTAGGTGCCGGCCGAGCCGCAGCACAGGTGCGGCTCGCTCGCCGCCATCGAGACATCGAAGCCCCACTCGCCGAGTGCGCGTTCGACGCCGCCGCGCAGCTGCTGCCCGTGCTGCAGCGTGCACGGCGGGTGCCACGCGAGCTTGCGGCCGCGTGCGCCGTGCAGCTTCTTCGCCAGCATCGGCACGAGCTCGGGCAGCAGCTCGCTCACGTCCTTCGTCAGCGCCCCGATGCGCGCCGCCTTCTGCGCGTAGGCCGCGTCGTGGGCGAGCGCGTGGCCGTACTCCTTGACCGTGACGCCGCAGCCCGACGCGTTCATGATGATCGCCTCCACCGTGCCGCTGCCGGTGAGGCCTTCGACCAGCGGCCACCAGGCGTCGATGTTGCGCCGCATGTCCGCCAGGCCGCCCTCGTGGTCGTTCAGGTGCGTGCGGATGGCGCCGCAGCAGCCGGCGCCATCGGCCACGAGCGTCTGGATGCCGGCCGCGTCGAGCACGCGCGCGGTGGCGCTGTTGACGTTGGGCAGCATCGAGCGCTGCACGCAGCCCAGCAGCATCAGCACCTTGCGCTTGTGCGTGCTGGTCGGCCACAGGCTCGCGCGCGCCGGCACGCGCTGCGGCACCTTGTCCCTGAGAGTGGCCGGCAGCAGCGGGCGCACCAGGCGCCCGAGCGCCATCGCCGGGCCGAAGAACGGCGAGGTCAGCCCCTCCTTCAGGAGCCAGCGCACGGCGCGTTCGCCGGCCGGCCGTTCGACACGTGCCTCGACGACACGCCGGCCGATGTCCACGAGGTGGCCGTACTGCACGCCGCTCGGGCAGGTGCTCTCGCAGTTGCGGCAGGTGAGGCAGCGGTCCAGGTGCTGCTGCGTCGCGCGCGTCGGTGCGGCGCCCTCGAGCACCTGCTTCATCAGGTAGATGCGCCCCCGTGGGCCGTCGAGCTCGTCGCCCAGCAGCTGGTACGTCGGGCAGGTGGCGGTGCAGAAGCCGCAGTGCACGCACTTGCGCAGGATGGCTTCGGCCTCCGCGCCTTCGCGCGTGCCCTGGAACTCGGCGGCGAGGTGGGTCTGCATGGGGGCGAAGTGTCGCGCACTGCGGCGCGGGCCTTCTCATGCACGCCGGCAGCGACCGAACCTCACTTTGCCGGGCGGTGGCGGGATCGGGCCGGCGGGGTGCCCTGCTCCGCGAACGTCCTCTTTGGGCGGCCCAGCTTCGCTGGTCCCCCCAATGCCCCCTTGATTTCACGGCGCAGGGCACCCCGCCGGCCCGATCCGGCACCCGCCGTGGCATCCCATCGAAGACAACCCACGGTGCCACGCCAAGGACGCCGGGTGGTCGGTGCAGCGAAGTCAAGGGGGCATCGAGGGGCCCAGCGAAGCTGGGCCGCTCGAAGAGGACATTCGCGGAGCCGACCACCCGGCGGCCTTGGCGCGCCACGACCTCGCCCAGGTGTTCTGCCTCACGCGCGCTCATCCGAGCTCGTACTCGAGGATCCAGTAGTGCACGTGCTCGATCCAGCGCGGCCGCACCGCCCGTGGCCCGAGCTGCGCGAACGCCTCGTCGCGTGTCGGAAAGTTCTTCAGCACCTCGTGCACGCTGCCGTCGGGAAGCAGGCGCCGCTGCCAGGTGTTGCCTTCGGCGTCCGTTCGCGCCAGCGGCGTGCTGCTGCCTTCGACGTAGCGGTTGTCCAGGAAGACGACACGCGCACCGGCGGGCAGCAGCGCATGCAGCCGTGCCAGCCACGGCGCCAGCCGCGGCAACGGCACGTGGCTCCACCAGAAGCCGGCGAAGGCGGCGTCGAAGCGCTGGCCTGCCAGGTCCAGCTGCGGGCCGGCGAGGGTGTACGCATCGGCTTGCGCGAAGCGCACCTGCGCGCCGGGCGGCAGCGGCTTCATGCGCGCGATGGCCAGCGTCTCCGGGTTGACGTCGGTGGCCAGCCACGAGGCGGCGGCGCGTGCGCCGTGCGGCGTCCACCAGCCGGTGCCGCAGGCAAGCTCGAGCACCGCGCGGCCGGCGAAGGCCTCGGCGACCCAGGCCTCCATCGCGCGCAGATCGGCCTGACGCTCGGGCTTCAGGTACACCTGCTCGTAGGTGGCCGCCCGGCGCGCGTAGTACACACGCATCGCCTCGGCCGATTCGGCCTGCTGCGCTTCGATCGTCATGCGCGCTGCAGACGCGGCCTCAGAGGTCCGCGTACATGCGGCCCGGGTTGAACACACCCTCGGGATCGAAGGCCCGCTTCAGCTCGCGGTGGATGCGCAACAGCGGCGGCGCCAGCGGCGCGAAGACCGCCACCCCCTTGTCCGCGCCCTTCTCGCGCGCCGCCCGGAAGAGCGTGGCGTGCCCGCCCACCGCCGCGGCCGAGTCGCGCACGGCCTGCGCCGGCGCGCCGGTGCAAAGCCAGCGCTGCGCGCCGCCCCATTCGACGAGCTGCTCGCCGGGCAGGCCGAGCGGCGGCGCGGTGGAAGGCACCGAGAGGCGCCACAGGCTCGCACTTCCGCGCACGGCCGCCTCGGCGCTGGTGAAGAACTCGTCGCGGTGGTCGCGCAGCCCGCGCCAGAACGCCTCGGCCAGCGGCGGTGCGATGACCTCGCCGCCGAGCTTCCGGGCGGCCGCCTGCACCGCCGCTGTGGCGCCGGCAAGCCGCACGACCAGCGTGCGCTCCCACCACGCGCTGCCGGTGATCGGCAGCGGCTCACTGCCCCAGGCGTTCAGGCGCAGCAGCGCCTGTGCCTCGTCGAGCTCGAAGCGCAGCGTCGTCGTCGCCGGCGGCTGCGGCAGCACCTTCAGCGAGACTTCGCAGAGGACGCCGAGCACGCCGAGCGAGCCGGCGAGCAGCCGCGAGACGTCGTAGCCGGCGACGTTCTTCATCACCTGGCCACCGAACGTCAGCACCTCGGCGCGGCCGTTGAGCAGCGTGGCGCCGAGCACGAAGTCGCGCACGCCCCCGACCGCGGCGCGCGCCGGGCCGGCCAGGCCCGCGGCGACCATGCCGCCCACCGTCGTTGCGAGGCCGTCGCAGAAGCGCGGCGGCTCGAAGGCCAGGCACTGCCCGCGCTCGGCAAGCGTGGCTTCGAGCTCGACGAGCGGCGTGCCGGCACGTGCCGTGACGACGAGCTCGCTCGGCTCGTAGCTGCTGATGCCGGCCAGCTCGCGCGTGCCGAGCACCGCGAGCCCCTCCGGCATCGGCTCGCCGTAGAAGGCCTTGCTGCCGCCGCCGCGGATCTCCAGCGGCGCCTTGCACGCGCGCGCCTCGCGCACCTGCTCGACGAGGCGGGCGAGCGCCGGATCGAGCGCCGCGTCGGCCCGCGCGCCCGCGCCAACCTCTGCCGCCAGCCCCGGCGCCGCCATCCTCAGAACCTCTCCAGATGCGCGAACGGCAGCAGGCCGCGCCGCACGTGCATCTTGCCGTACTCCGCGCAGCGCGCCAGCGTCGGAATGACCTTGCCCGGGTTCAAGGTGCCCGCCGGATCGAAGGCACGCTTGAGCGCCAGCATCTGCGCCCGCTCGGCCGGGCTGAATTGCACGCACATGCTGGCGAGCTTCTCGACGCCCACGCCGTGTTCGCCGGTGACGGTGCCGCCGAGCGCGACGCTGGTCTCCAGGATGTCGGCGCCGAACAGCTCGGCGCGGTGCAGCTGGTCGGGATCGTTGGCGTCGAAGAGGATCAGCGGGTGCAGGTTGCCGTCGCCGGCGTGGAACACGTTGCAGCAGCGCAGGCCGTACTTGTGCTCCATCTGC
>JAHCKS010000062.1 GCA_026125665.1 Rubrivivax sp. | reverse complement strand
TTCCAGCCTGCCCTGTGCGGCCGGCTCACGACCTGATCGCGTGGCCGGCTCGATGTCGATGAACTACTGCGTGCGGAACTGCGCCAGGCAGCGCACGGTGTTCGCCGTGTAGGCGCTGGAGAGCACGTTCGCGACCGCGCCGTCGGACGCGTCGCGCTCCTCGCGGCCCACGGAACAACCGACGAGCACGCTGCGCAGCGGCGTCCAGTTCAGGCCCACGCGAGCCTCGACGAGGGTGTCGTCGCCGGTCCCGGGCGGCGTGGCGTTGTTGACGAGCTCCCGCTTGAGCCGTCGCACCGAGGCCACCGCCTGGATCTTGCCGGTCACCTCGTAGTCGCCACGCAGCTGCCACGTCGTCGCCAGCGGGCTGCTGTTGACCACGGCCGCCGTGGCCCCGGGGGTGCCGGCGATGAAGGTGGACTCCGCACCCGTGTCGCGGATGTAGTCGGCGAAGAGGTTCAGCTTGCCTGTCGGCTTGAAGTTCCACGACAGCGCACCGGTGTTGCCCGAGACGTCGCGCGTGGGCAGCGCCGAGTGCTTCTCGCGCGTGCGGCTCAGGCGCGCCGTCACCGTGCTGGCACCGGTGGGGATCCACACCGCGGAGAGGTCGACGTCGTCGCGCGTGAAGTCGTCGGGCAGGTCACCCGGCGCAGCCGATGGGTAGCGCCCGTCGGTGCGCCGAAGCGTCACACCGAGCGTCAGCGCGCCACGCGGCCGGAAGCGCAGGCCGATGCTGCCGGTGTCCTGCCGGAACTCGAGGTCGTTCGCGGCGTCCTCCGAGTAGTCGAGCTCGCGGTGCACGTAGCCGGCCTCGACGGACAGCAGCGCCACCTTGCTGCTCTCGCCGCGCAGCACGAACTCCTGCGTCGTCTGCATGTTGCGCAGCGTCGGGGCGATGCCCAGGTCCAGGCCCGTGGGCGCCAGGCTGCGGTCCAGCGTGTAGCCCAGGCGCCCGGACAGCGACTCGGCCGCCTCCCAGTCGACGCCTGCCGCGAGGCTGCCGCCGGTGTGGTTCAGCTGGCTGTTGTCGGAGAAGCGGCCGGCGCGCAGCACGGCGTCGGCGAACAGGCGCTGGCGGCCGATCGGCTGGTCGAGCCCGGCCAGCAGCGAGGTCACCGACACGGTGTCGCTCACCGTCACCCCGGCGGCGCTGCGGAACAGGTTGGACTCGTGGGCGAGCGACTGGCTCGCGCCCACGTAGTAGGGGTTGGGTTCCTGCGCAAAGGTGCCGGCGCAGGCACCACTGAGCAGGCATGACAGCGCGGCGCGGGCCACGCGCCCGAGGCGGGGATTCTGCGAGTCCATGCCGCAGTCTACTGAATGCGCCAGCGGCATCAGTAGGCCTGGCGGTCGAAGAATGCGACTCTTATCGTGCGCAGGATGATCTTGATGTCGAGCCAGAGCGACCAGGTGCGCAGGTACTCGAGGTCGTACTCGACGCGCCCGCGCATCTTCTCGACCGTGTCCGTCTCGCCGCGAAAGCCGTTCACCTGGGCCCAGCCGGTGATGCCCGGGCGGACCTTGTGGCGCACCATGTACGCCTTGATGGACTGGTTGTACAGCTCGTTGTGCGCGACGGCGTGCGGACGGGGGCCGACGATGCTCATGCGCCCCTGCAGCACGTTGATGAACTGCGGCAGCTCGTCCAGCGAAGTGCGGCGGATGAAGCGCCCGAGTGGCGTGATGCGCGGGTCGTCGCGCGTCGCCTGCTTCACGACGGCGCCGTTGTCCTGCGTCGTCATCGAGCGGAACTTGTAGACGAGGATCTCCTTGCCGTCCAGGCCGTTGCGGCGCTGGCGGAAGATGATCGGCCCGGGGGAGCTGAGCTTCACGCCGATGGCCAGCGCCAGCATCAGCGGCGAGACCAGCACGAGGATCAGCGTGGCGAGCACGATGTCGCTGGCCCGCTTGACGAGGCCGTTGATGCCGGTGAAGGGCGTCTCGCAGATGCCGACGACGGGCACGCCGTTCACGGCGCGCAGGCGGCCCTGGATGATGCCCACCGCGGAGACGTCGGGCACGAAGAAGATCGACGCGGTCGTGCTCTGCACGCCCTCGAGCAGCGTGCGCATGCGCGGCTGCGCGTTCAGCGGCAGCGTGATGTAGACGTCCTTCACGCCGTGCTCGCGGATGTAGGGCACGAGGTCGCCGAGACCGCCCAGCAGCTTGCCGTTGGCCTCGGTGTGCAGGCGATCGGCCGAGCGGTCGTCGAACCAGCCGACGATCTGCGTGCCCGAGCTGCGCCCGCCGGCCAGCGCCCGTGCCGCAGCCATGCCGGGCGAGCCGGCGCCGACGATCACCGCCGTGCGGCGCGACTGCGGCGCCTGGGCGCTGTGGCGGTAGACGGCCGAGCCCAGCGCCACCGCCTGCCATTGCAGCAGCGGCGTGAACAGCGCCCAGACGACCAGCACGCGCGGCTCGAAGTACTGCAGGCTGCTGGTGGCCCACTCGCAGATCAGCAGCACCGCCAGCAGGAACAGCCACGAGCGGGCAATGTCGGCGGCGATCGCCGAGCCGGACTTGCCGAAGCGGTTGCGGCCCGGGAAGGTGAGCGCGAACAGCAGCACGCTCAGGATCATGTCGGGCCGGCGCAACTCGCCGGTGAAGAGCACCGTCGTGACGAGGAACACCGCCACGGTGAGGATCGGCTCGAGCAGCGCGGCCACGACCGTGAGAACCGGTGGCGGGGCCTCGGAGATCGCCGGGCCGGGCCCGGCGGCGCCAACCGGTGCCGGCCCGGCGCCGGGTGCCCGTGAGGTCCCGTCGGTGATGCCCCGCTGGCCGTCGATGCGCGCGGTCGTCGTGGGGGCGCGGGTCAGGTCCATGAGGCGGGGGTGTGTCGGCGGGAAACTGCAACCGTCTGTACGTGGGCGGATTCTTCGCGGCGCACCCCGCGGCGCCGACTCCCGATTTGAGGGGGGTAGGGGGTCGAGCCCCGGGCGTCGCCCCGGCGCAGCTGGAGCCCGGGTGCCGAGGCGGAGGCCGCCGTGGCAGGCGACGTGGCCACGGGACCGCGCATCCGCCGAAGAGGGGACGCCGTGCGGTCGTGCACGCTCTCGGCCGGCCCCGTTGCGGCGCCCGCGCAACGCTGGCCGCGTCACCCCGGGGCGGTCAGGGCGCCAGGCCGAGCATCGACGCCAGCACCGGCACGCCGCGCAGGCCGTCCCACAGCAGCTTCAGCCCGGTGAGCAGCATCCCGGCCAGGAAGAGCCGGTTGAACAGCTTCGCCGACACCCGCTGCACCAGGCGCACTCCCAGCCACACTCCGGCCACGGGCAGCGGCAGCAGCACGAGCGAGGTGGCCATGTTCGTCGCGTCGACGAGGCCGAGCAGCGCGTACGGCAGCCACTTGCTCAGGTTCAGCGCCGCGAAGAAGACGGCCAGCGTGGCGCTGAAGGCGAGCGGGGCGAGCCGCAGCGGCAGCACGTAGAAGCCGATCGGCGGGCCGCCGGCATGCGCGACGAAGCTCGTGAAGCCCGACAGCACCGCCATCACGCGCCCCAGGGCGCGAGACGGCGGCGGGGCGTCGGCGCGCGCCGGTCGCAGGCGGATGGCGACGAAAGCCAGCGTCAACACTCCGACCATGCCGGCCACCGCCGGCGCCGACAACCAGCCGAACAGCACCCAGCCGAGGCCGATGCCGGCCAGCCCGGGGGGAAGCAGCAGCCGGATCAGCCGCCAGTCGCAGTGCCGCACGAGCTGCGCGAGGCCCATCACGTCGGCGGCCATCAGCAGCGGCAGCATGATCGCCGCGGCCTGCGGCACCGGCACCGCCAGGGCCATCAGGGGCACCGACATCGCCCCCAGCCCGGCGGCAAAGCCGCTCTTGGCCAACCCCATCATCAGGGCGGCCGGCACGGCGAGGGCATAGAACGCGGGGTCGGTGATCAGCAAGGGGGTTCGCGCGCGTGCGGGCGCGGGCGGCCCGGCGCAGGGGCCAGAATTCTGCGCGTGTTCCAGCCCTCCCAGTCCGACGTGCGCAGATTCTTCTGCCGCACCTATGCCAAGCGGCGCGACGGCCTGCCTCTCGAGCGCATGGAGGCGCTCGCGGCGCACTGGATCGACGCTCACCCCGAGTACCACGCCGAGCTCGCCGACGAGGCCGTGGCGCTGCAGGCCATCTTCAGCGTCAAGGCCGGCCGCGCCAATCCGTTCCTGCACCTCGCGATGCACCTGACGATCGACGAGCAGTGCAGCATCGACCAGCCCACCGGGATCCGCCAGGCCGTGCAGCTGCTCGCCGCGCGCCGCGGCTCGCTGCACGAGGCGCACCACGAGGTGATGGAGTGCCTGGGCGAGATGATCTGGGCCTCGCAGAGAAGCGGCCTGCCTCCCGATGGCGCCGCCTACCTCGAAGCCGTCCGCCGACGCGCCACCACCCCCTGAAGGACGCGCCCGCGCCCAGGTGGCGATCGGGGCATTCCCTGATCGGCGCGGGCGTCGGTCGCGGCAGGGTCGCCATCACAATCCCGTGCTTCTGACCCGCATGGCCGCCGGCCTCGGAGCCACCTCGTGCAAGCACTGCTCAAACTCTCGGGCCTGATCGACCGGCTCAACCTCTGGCTCGGCAAGTCCATCATGTGGCTGGTGCTGGCCGCGGTGGTGATCTCCGCCGTCAACGCCGTGTTGCGCAAGGCCTTCGACATCGGCTCGAATGCCTGGCTCGAGATCCAGTGGTACCTGTTCGCCGGCGTGTTCATGCTCGGCGTGGGCTACGTGATGCTGTTGAACGGCCACGTACGCATCGACTTCATCTCCTCGCGCTTGAGCCGCCGCACCAACGCCGTCATCGACGCCATCGGCATCGTCGTCTTCACGGTCCCGCTGGCCCTCATCATGGTCAATCTGAGCTGGCCGATGTTCGAAGCCGCCTGGCGCACCGGCGAGCTGAGCCAGAACGCCGGCGGGCTGATCCGCTGGCCGGTGCTGGCGCTGCTGCCGCTCGGCTTCGCGGTGCTGTGCGCACAGGCGCTGTCCGAGCTCGTCAAGCGCATCGCTTTCCTCACCGGGCATCGCAGCGAGCCGTTCACGGTGGAACACGACAAGTCGGCCGAGGAGGAGCTCGCCGAGGAGCTGGCGCGGGCGGCGCGCGAAGAGCAACCCCGCGCAGCGAGCTGACATGGCCGCCTTCGTCGCCCAGAACTTCGTGCCGCTGCTGTTCTGCGGCCTGCTCTTCTTCCTGCTCACCGGCATCCCGGTGGCGTTCGGACTGGCCGCCACCGGGCTGTTCTTCGGCTTCATCGGCATCGAGGCCGGTCTCTTCGCGCCGACGCTGTTCCAGGCGCTGCCGCTGCGCGTGTTCAACATCATGAGCAACGAGACGCTGCTGGCGATCCCGTTCTTCACCTTCATGGGCATCATCCTCGAGCGCAGCGGCATGGCCGAGGACCTGCTCGAGACCGTGGGCCAGGTGTTCGGGCCGGTGCGCGGCGGCCTGGCGATCGCCGTCGTCCTGGTCGGCGCGCTGCTCGCGGCCACCACCGGCGTCGTCGCCGCGGCGGTCATCTCGATGGGCCTGATCTCGCTGCCCATCATGCTGCGCTACGGCTACAACCGCACCATCGCCACCGGCACCATCACCGCCAGCGGTACGCTGGCCCAGGCGATCCCGCCTTCGCTGGTGCTGATCGTGCTCGCCGACCAGATGGGCCGTTCGGTGGGCGACATGTACGCCGGCGCGCTCGTGCCGGGCCTGCTGCTGGTGGCGCTGTACATCGGGTTCGTGGCCATCGTCGCCCTCGTGCGGCCGGCGTGGGTGCCGGCGCTGCCGGCCGAGGCACGCATCTACCGCGAACCGAGCGGCGCCAGCGGCCACCGCTCGCTGCTCGTGCTGCTGGCCGTCTGCGCCGCCGCCGGCTTCGCCTGGAGCCGCGTGCACCACGCCTTCATGGTCAAGGCCATCGGCCGTGCGCTGCCCTCGCCCGGCGACGAGGTCTTCATCATGGCCATGACCGTCGCCTCGCTGCTGGCGCTGGCGCTGGCGCTCGTCAATCGCTTCCTCAGGCTCGGCCTGCTGTCGCGCCTGGCCGAGCAGGTGACGTTCGTGCTGATCCCGCCGCTGATCCTGATCTTCCTGGTCCTCGGCACCATCTTCCTCGGCGTGGCCACGCCCACCGAGGGCGGCGCGATGGGCGCGGTGGGCGCGCTGGTCATGGCCTTCGCGCGCCGGCGCCTGTCGATGAAGGTGATGACGCAGGCGCTGGACAGCACCGCCAAGCTGGCCACCTTCGTCATGTTCATTCTCGTCGGCTCGACGGTGTTCAGCTTCACCTTCAACGCCGCCGACGGTCACATCTGGGTCGAGCACCTGTTCGACGCCATCCCGGGCGGGGCGCTGGGTTTCCTGCTCGTCGTGAACTTCCTCGTCTTCGTGCTCGGCATGTTCCTCGACTTCTTCGAGATCGCCTTCATCGTCATTCCGATGCTGGCGCCGGTGGCGGCAAAGATCCTGCCCGAGCTGCTGCCCGGCGTGCCGGTCGACGCGGTGATGATCTGGTTCGGCGTCATCATCGCCATGAACCTGCAGACGAGCTTCCTGACGCCGCCGTTCGGGTTCGCGCTGTTCTACCTGCGCAGCGTCGCGGCGAAGAGCGACTACAAGGACCGCGTCACCGGCGCGGCCATCCCGGCGGTGAGCACGGGGCAGATCTACAAGGGCTCGATCGCCTTCATCGCGCTGCAGCTGACGATGGTGGCGGCGGTGATCGTCTGGCCCAAGCTCGTCATCGGCGGGCTCGACAGCGGGCCGGTGATGGATGCCGACCGCGTGCTGGAGCAGTTGCGGCAGATGCCCGGGCGCGAGCCGCGCTCCGAGCCGCCGCCGCTGCCCGGGGCGCCGGGTGCCGCGGGCACCGACCTGCCGGCGCCGTCGCGCGCCCCGGCCGAGGACCCGAACCAGGCCATTCTCGACGCGCTGAAGCGCGATCGCGAAGCCGCCGCCGCGGCGTCGGCGGCGAAGAAGTAGCAGCCGAGAAGGCTGAGGGTCCCGCGTCGCGGCGCAGTCCCTCCAGAAAGGAAGAAGGCCCCGCCTCGCGGCGGGGCCTTGCTGCACCGGGCCGCGCGCCCGGCACCGACTACAGGCGTTGGCGCTGCATGAAGTCGTCGAACGTCGCCTCGGTGTAGCGGAACCACAGGTTGGCGTCGCGGCGGAAGACGGCGAAGTCGTCGTAGACCTTCTTCCAGTTCGCGTTCTTGGCGCTGATGTCGCTGTACAGCGCCATCGACTCCTTGAACGCGGCGTCCATGAGGTCCTTCGGGAACGGGAACAGCTTGGCGCCGCCGGCGACGAGCTGCTTCAGCGCCGCCGCGTTCCTGCCGTCGTAGCGCGCCATCATGTCCACCATCGAGTGGCCGCAGGCGACCTCGATCATGCTCTTGAACTCGGCCGGCAGCCCGTCCCAGGCGCGCGCGTTGATCCAGTTCTCCAGCTGCGGGCCACCCTCCCACCAGCCCGGGTAGGCATAGAACGGTGCCACCTTGTTGAAGCCGAGCTTCTGGTCGTCGTACGGGCCCACCCACTCGGCCGCATCGATCGTGCCCTTCTCCAGCGCCTGGTAGATCTCGCCGCCGGGGATGTTCTGCGGCACGCCGCCCAGCCGCTCGAAAACGCGGCCGCTGAAGCCGCCGGTGCGGAACTTCAGGCCCTTCACATCAGCCAGCGACTTGATCTCCTTGCGGAACCAGCCGCCCATCTGCGCGCCGGTGTTGCCGGCAGGGAAGTTGACGATGTTGTAGCCGCGGTAGAAGTCGCGCAGCAGCTTCAGGCCGTTGCCCTCGTGCATCCACGCCGTCATCTGGCGGTAGTTGAGGCCGAACGGAATGGCGCAGGCGAGCGCGAAGGTCTCGTCCTTGCCGAAGAAGTAGTACGGCGCCGTGCAGGCCATCTCGACCGTGCCGTTCTGGATCGCCTCGACCTTGCCGAAGGCCGGCACCAGCTCGCCCGGGCCGTGCACGCTGATCTGGAAACGGCCGCCGGACATGTCGCGCACATGCTTGGCGAAGATCTCGCTCTGGCCGTAGAGCGTGTCCAGCGACTTGGGAAAGCTCGACGAGAGCCTCCATCGGATGGTGGCCTGCGCGTGCACGGCCGGCGCGAGGCCGGCGGCCAGCACGCCGGCGATGCCTGCGCCCTGGACGAAGGAACGACGTTCCATGGACTTCTCCTGTATCGAACCCGGTTGACGACGGCGCGGCGCAGGCGTCGCCCTGGCCACGACGCGGGAAATTCTAGGAGTCACCCCTCGGCCGGCCCGGGCGGGTTTTCCCGCTCGGAATCCCCCGTAGCCGAAGCGGTGCGCACAGCCTGTTGCGACCGATGCCGTGCCGTCTTTCGCGCGCCATGCGGGGTGCGCGCCCTGTCGACGCGATCAGGCGCCGGCGAGCTTCATGCGAGCCACCAGCACCGAGCCGAGCGTGCGGCTGCCTTGGGTGTAGCGGTCGGCGCCGACCGCGACGATGTCACGCAGCATGTCCTTCAGGTTGCCGGCGATCGTCACCTCGTGCACCGGGTGCGCGATGCGCCCGCCCTCGACCCAATAGCCCGCGGCGCCGCGCGAGTAGTCGCCGGTGACCATGTTCACGCCCTGGCCCATCAGCTCGGTGACGAAGAGGCCGCGGTGCAGCTTGCGCAGCATCGCCTCGAGGTCGTCTCCGGGTCGCGTCAGGCGGCTCGTCAGCGTGAGGTTCTGCGAGCCGCCGGCGTGGCCCGTGGTGCGCATGCCCAGCTTGCGCGCCGAGTAGCTGCTGAGGAAGTAGCCCTGCACCACGCCGGCCTCGACGACCCGCCGCGCGCGCGTGCGCACGCCCTCGTCGTCGAACGGCGCGCTGCCCTTGCCCTTGCGCTCGTGCGGGTTCTCGTCGAGGTCGAGGTGCTCGGCGAGCACCTGCGTGCCGAGCGAGCCGACGAGGAAGCTCGCCTTGCGGTACAGCGCGCCGCCCGACACCGCGCCGCAGAAGCTGCCCAGCAGCCCCGCGGCCACCGGCGCCTCGAACAGCACCGGCACCTCGCCGGTGGGCACGCGCTTCGCCCCCAGGCGTGCCAGCGCGCGGTGTGCCGCGTAGCGGCCCACTTCCTCGGGCGCGGCGAGCTCGCGCGCGTCGCGCATGCTCGAGTACCAGGCATCGCGCTGCATGTCGACCCTGCGGCTGCCCGGCCGCAGCGCCCGCGAGGCGATCGGCGCCACCGACAGGTAGTGCCGCGAGCTCGCGTAGCCGCCGCGGAAGCCGCGCGTGTTGCCGGCCCAGAAGTGCGCCTGCTGCGCCGACACGCCGGCGCCTTCGCTGTTGGTGATGGCCGGGCTCACGGCGAGCGCCGCGTCCTCGCAGCGGTGGGCCAGCGCCGCCGCGGCCTCGGCGTCGATGTCCCACGGGTGGAACAGGTCGAGGTCGAGCGCCGCCTCTTCGGCCGTGGCCAGATCTTCCGGCTCGGGCAGCCCGGCCGCCGGATCTTCGGCGGTGAAGCGCGCGATGTCGTACGCCGCCTGCACGGTCTGGCGGATCGCCATCGCGGAGAAGTCCGAGGTGCTCGCGTTGCCGCGCCGCTGGCCGAGGTACACGCTGACGCCGAGCGACTTGTCGCGGTTGCGCTCGACGTTCTCGAGCTCGCCCTTGCGCACCGAGACCGACAGGCCCATGCCCTCGCTCACCTCGGCACCGGCGTCGCTGGCACCGAGCCGCCTGGCCTCGGCCAACGTGTCCTCGACGATCTGGCGGAACTGCTCCTGCGTGAAGGCAAAACCGTGGGATGCGTCGTGGGCAGGGCTCATCAGGCGGGGCTTCGAGGGCGGGCAGATCGTGCGCAACAATGATACCGACGCCCCGCCCCGCAGCCCCTGACGGACCACCGATGACGAGCCGCCGCGCCGCGCCGCACCGCGGCCTCGATGTGCACTACGGCCACGATGCCGCTGCCGACGCCATCGGCGGCGAGGCGCACGCCGCGCGCCCGAGCAAGACGCAGCGCAAGCGCGAGTCGCAGTCGCTGCAGGCGCTGGGCGCGGAGCTGGCCGAGCTCGGCAACGATCACCTGGCCGCGCTGCCGCTGCCCGAGCCGCTGCGCGACGCGATCGCCGAGCTGCGCCGCACCCGCTCGCACGAGGGGCGGCGGCGGCAGATGCAGTACGTGGGCAAGTGCATGCGCCAGCTCGGCGACGACGAGGCCCAGGCGCTGCGCGAGGCGGTGGCGGCCAGCAAGCTCGGCTCGGCGCGCGAGACGCTGGCGCTGCACGAGGCCGAGCGCTGGCGCGCAGACCTGATCTCCGACGATGCGGCGCTCGCACAGTGGGTCGCCGCGTTCCCCGACACCGACCTGCAGCAACTGCGCAGCCTGGTGCGCGCGGCGCGCCGCGACGCCGCCGGCCTGTCGCCCGAGGTACGGCAGCCGAGGAGCGCGCGCGAGCTGTTCCAGTTCATCAAGCCGTGGATCCGACCCTGACCCCGCCGCCCCGCCCGCACCATGAGCCCCGCACCCCCCGACCCTGACGCCGTGCGCATCGGCGTCGTCTCCGTCAGCGACCGCGCCTCCGGCGGCGTCTACGAGGACAAGGGCATCCCGTCACTGAAGGCCTGGCTGGCGCGCGCGCTGAAGAACCCGGTCCACTGGGAGGAACGGCTGATCCCCGACGAGCAGCCGCGCATCAGCGAGGCGCTGATCGAGCTCGTCGACGAGCGGCACTGCGACCTCGTCTTCACCACCGGCGGCACCGGCCCGGCGCCGCGCGACGTCACGCCCGAAGCGACGCTGGCCGTCGCGCACAAGGTGATGCCCGGCTTCGGCGAGCAGATGCGGCAGGTGAGCCTGGCCTTCGTGCCCACGGCTATCCTGTCGCGCCAGGTGGCCGTCATCCGCGGCAAGGCGCTGATCGTCAACCTGCCGGGGCAGCCGAAGTCGATCGCCGAGACGCTGGAAGGGCTGCCTTCGCGCTCGCCGCCGGTGCACGGCGTCTTCGCCGCCATCCCGTACTGCGTCGACCTGATCGGCGGCCCGTACCTCGAGACGAACGACGAGGTCTGCAAGGCCTTCCGGCCGAAGTCGGCCGTGCGCCCTCCCCGCACAACCGCGGGCTGACGCGCGCCTCGGAAGTCAGCGCGCCGCGGCCACGCCCGGTCGCGACGCCCGCGCGCGCAGCTCCTCGGTCGTGTCGCCGCCGCCTTCGGCGCGCCAGCCCGGCGGCCCGGCCAGCGTGCCGGCCAGCGAGCGCCAGCTGCGCACGCGCACCAGGTCGCGCAGCAGCATGAACCACTGCGCGAACTCCACCTTCAGCGGGTTGGCGCTGGCGATCGGGTGCACCCAGCCGTAGCGGCAGGGCAGGTCGTCGCGCTCGGCGATGTAGGTGCCGAACAGACGGTCGAAGACGACGAGCACGCCGCCGTAGTTGGCGTCGAGGTACTCGACGTTGGCGGCATGGTGCACGCGGTGCGCCGAAGGCGTGTTCAGCCAGCCTTCGAGCGGCGGGAGCTTCGGGATCCACGTCGCGTGCAGCCAGAACTGGTACAGCAGGTTCAGTGTCAGCGCCGTCACCACCAGCCGCAGCTCGAACCCCACCCACACCAGCGGCAGCAGGAAGACGACGTTGCCGGTGAGCTTGCCGAACGCGCCGATGCGCAGCGAGGCCATCAGGTTCAGCCGGTTCGGCGAGTGGTGCACGGCGTGGTTGCACCAGAACCAGCGCACGCGGTGCGCGGCGCGGTGCAGCCAGTAGTAGCAGAACTCCAGGCCGACGAAAAGCGCGAGCGCCGGCCCCCAGCCGTCCACGACGATCGTCGCCAGGCGATGCGCCTGCACCCATTGCACCAGCGGCGCGGCGATCGTGAACGGCACGGCGATCGTGACGACGATGCGCAGCACGTAGTCGAACAGCGAGACGCCGAAGCCGCCCCAGTCGTAGCCGCCGCGGCGGCGCTCGGTCCACGTCAGCACCAGCGCCTCGACGAGCGCGCCCGCCAGCACGGCGGGCGCCACCACGTGCAGCAGGAACTGCTCGAGCGGCGTCGGCACGAACGGCAACGCCGGCACGCCGTGGCCCCGCTCAGCTCACTTCACCAGCCGGCTCAGCTGCTCGGCGTCAAAGCTCTCGTGCGTGGCCGCATCCTGCGGCACGCAGTCGCCGGCAGGCAGCTCGCGCGAGCGCGCCGACAGCTTCTCGATCGCCTGCCACAACAGCGCGATCTGGTGCTCGTGGCTGGAGGCGTTGTCGATGAGCCCCTTCATCGCCAGCGCCACCGGATCGTCGCCCTGCGTCACGCCGTAGGCCGAGAAGCCCGTCTTCGCGGCGGCCAGCGTCGGGCCGGCATCGCCGGGCGACCCTTCCCCCTCGGGCGGCGGCGCAGCCGCCTGGGGGCCCTGGACACCACGCTGCGCATCGGCCGACTTCTGCACGATGCGCGCGGGGATGCCCACCGCCGTGGCGCCGGGCGGCACGGCCTGCAGCAGCACGGCGTTGCTGCCGACGCGCGCGCCGTCGCCCACCGTGAAGCCGCCCAGCACCTTGGCACCGGCACTGACGATGACGCCCCTGCCGAGCGTCGGATGGCGCTTGGCGCCCTTGGTGAGCGAGGTGCCGCCGAGCGTCACGCCCTGGTAGATCGTGCACTCGTCGCCGACCTCGGCCGTCTCGCCGATGACCACGCCCATGCCGTGGTCGATGAAGACGCGCCGGCCGATCGTCGCCCCCGGGTGGATCTCGATGCCGGTGGCCCAGCGGCCGAGGTTGGAGATGAAGCGCCCGGGCCAGCGCAGGCCGCTCGTCCAGCAGGCATGCGCCCAGCGGTGCAGCACCAGCGCATGCAGGCCCGGATAACACGTCAGCACCTCGAAGGTCGAGCGCGCGGCCGGGTCGCGCTCGCGGATGCAGGCGATGTCTTCTCGCAGGCGTTCGAACAGCATGGTGTCGGCCAGTGTAGCGGGGCGTCGATCAGCCCTCTTCCGACGTCGGATGTCGTGGCGTGTCGGCGGCGAAGGCCTCGCCCACCCCGCCGGCCCCGCGCGGCGAGGCGGCCGCGCCGGCGGCGGCGCGCGCGATGCCGCGCAGGATGTGCACCTCCTCCTCGGTCAGCCGGGCCCGGTTGGCGAGCTGGTTCAGGCGCGGCAGCAGCTTCTTCGGCGCTGCCGGGTCAAGGAAGCCGATGCGCACCAGGGTCTCGCGCCAATGCTCCAGCAGCCCCTGCACCGCCGCCGCGTCGGCGAAGCGCGCCGCGGGGGTGCGCTCCTGCACGGCGAAACCGCCGAGCGCCTGCCGCCACTCGTAGGCGACGATCTGCACCGCCTGCGCCAGGTTCAGCGAGCCGTAGCCGGGGTGGGTGGGAATCGAAAGGCAGAGGTGGCAGCGGTACACGTCCTCGTTGGCCAGCCCCGTGCGCTCGGTGCCGAAGACGAACGCCGCGGTGTGCCCGGCCGCCGCCACGGAAGGCAGCGCCCCGCGCGGCGCCGCCGTCGGTGGGCCGAAGTCGCGCGGCGTCATCGCCGTGGCGCAGGCGAACGTGGCCCCGCCCAGCGCCTCGGCGAGCGTGGCCACCACCTCGACGCCGGCCAGCACGTCGGTGGCCCCGCTCGCCATCGCCACCGCTTCTGGGGCGCGGTGCATGTCGGCCTGCCGCGGCCGCACCAGCACCAGCCGAGCGAAGCCCATCACCTTCAGCGCCCGCGCCGCCGCGCCGACGTTGCCGGCGTGGCTCGGCTCGACGAGCACGAAGCGCGTGGCGTCGTCCCGTAAACTCACGGCCCTCGTTCTCCCGCTGCAAGGCCGCAGGCATTGTCCTCGCGCCGCGCAGCCGGCTCTTTGTCCACGTTGCCGTCCCCGTTGCCGATTGGCCTCTCGCGCAGGCCGCGCTTGCACCCATGTCGCAGACCCTGCACCCGATGCTCAACATCGCCGTCAAGGCGGCGCGCGCGGCCGGCGCCATCATCAACCGCGCGGCGCTCGACCTCGACCTGCTGCAGGTGGGCAGCAAGGGCCCGAACGACTTCGTCACCGAGGTCGACCGCGCCGCCGAGACGGCCATCATCGACATCCTGCTCGAGGCCTACCCGGAGCACGGCATCCTGGCCGAGGAGTCGGGGCGCGCGCGCGGCAACAAGCGCAGCGAGTTCGTCTGGATCATCGACCCGCTGGACGGCACGACGAACTTCGTGCACGGCCTGCCGATCTACGCCGTCAGCATCGCGCTCGAGCACCGCGGCGTGGTGCAGCAGGCGGTCGTCTACGACCCGGCGCGCAACGATCTCTTCTACGCCAGCCGCGGACGCGGCGCCTTCCTCAACGACCGGCGGCTGCGCGTCAGCAAGCGCACGCGGCTGACCGAGGCACTCGTCGGCACCGGCTTCCCGTTCCGCAAGGGCGACAACTTCAAGCGCTACCTGAAGATGTTCGAGGAGGTGATGCAGCACTGCGCCGGCGTGCGCCGCCCCGGCGCGGCGGCGCTCGACCTGTGCTACGTGGCCGCCGGCTGGTACGACGGCTTCTTCGAGACGGGCCTCAGCCCCTGGGACATCGCCGCCGGCTCGCTGATGGTCACCGAGGCCGGCGGCCTGATCGGCAACTTCACCGGCGACGCCGACTACCTGCACCAGCGCGAGGTGGTGGCCGGCTGCCCGAAGATCTACGGCCAGCTCGTGCAGATGCTGAGGCCCTTCACGCGCGTCATCCCCGAAGGCGATGGCGGCGCGGCGGCGCGCCCCGCGTCCGGCACGGCCGACGCGCCGCAAGCCGCCGACGCGACGGCCGCCTTCGTCGCAGCCGCGCAGGAGGGCGCCGGGCCCGCCGCCGCGCCGGCGCCGCGCGCACCGCTGCGCGTGCGGCGCGTGACGCCCGTGAAGAAGGAGCGTTAGCCGGTCCGCCATGGCGCGCACCGTGCGGCCGCTGCCCGCACTGCTCGGGCTGCTGCTGCCCGTGCTGGGCGGCTGCACGCTCGTGCAGCTCGGCAGCGAGGCCGACGCGTTCTGCGCCTCCACGGTGCTGGTCGGTCGCGGCGCGTTCTTCGGCTACGTCGCCGCCGATGCCGGCACGCACGACGCCCCGGCCGGCAGCTTCCGCCGCGCGCACGAGACGATCCGCATCCGCTCGGTCGTGCTCGCCGGCGCCGGCGTGCGGCGCGTGCTGCAGCCGCGGGCGCAGGGGACCGAGGAGTGGCTGCAACGCTACGCACGCGGCGAAGACGACGCGGTCGGCGCGGCCTTCTCGTTCGTCGGCCTGCCCGAAGGCGAGTACCACCTCGTCATCGAAGCCGAGGGCTACCTCCCGCACCGCTCGCGACACGTCGTCGTGCCGGGCCGCGCGCCGCCTTTCACGCCGATCGTCATGCAGCCGCTGCCCGGGTGACGCGGCGCCGCCCGGGGCCATCACCGCGGCCGTCACGCACGGCCGATACGTCGTGAGGGCGTGCCGCGAATGCCGACGCTAGGGCCCGACGCGCGCTGCCGCCTCTTCCGGCAGCACGTAGACGACGCCGCGCCGCTGCCCGAGGATCGGCGCGACGACGCGGTCGAAGAAGCCGCCGTCGACGACGATGCAGCCGAGCGAGATGCGCTTGTCCACGGCCGACGCCGAAGCCAGCCGCTGGGGCCGGCGCTCGTGCGGCGGCGCCGGGCGCAGGCGGTGGATGGCCAGCGCCGCGTCGTAGTCGAACCAGACGATCGCCTCGCCGCGGTGGTTGAACCCCGGGGTCGAGTCGAAGCGCCCGGCCGGCGTCGTGCGCTCGTGCGGCGCGATCTCGTGCGGCGCGCGCCGGCCGAGGCCCGGCACCGCAACGTCGCCGCGCGCCAGCCCGATCAGCGCCGCGGCGGCGCCGGCCAGGCGGCCGTCGGCGGCAAACACGAGCAGCCGCGCCTGCCTCTTGTCGAGGATCGCGAACGGGCGCCCGCGTGCGTCGCCGCCTTCGAAGGCACGCTGCGCGGCGGCGCGCGCTTCCGGCGAAGCCCAGGGTGCGGCGGCCCAGGGCGACGGTGCTTCGCCGGCGCAGGCCGCGCCGGCGGCGGCGAGCATCGCGCCGAGGGCCATGCGACGGAGCCCACCGCCCCCGGCCCGCGCGCGCTGCGCGCGCCACCGCCACCCACCTGCACCCGAACCCATCGTCGCCACCGTTCCCCGAGACGGCAGGCACCGCTTCCCACCGGCTTGGACGGGCCGGCCGCAGCCTGCCCGCGGAGTGTGCGGGCGGCCGGTTGCGGCAGGGCGCTCGACCCGAGCGCGGCGGCGCGAATCGTTCACGGCACCGGTGGGTGCCGCTCGCATCCGTCCGCCCGGAGCGGGCTCCGGGGCTCAGGTCAGCGGGCGCGACCTCCCGGCCAGCGGCGGGAAGACGCGTTCCAGCGGGACCACCTCGGGCAGGACGTAGACGACGCTCGGCGCGCGGCCGAAGCGCGGCCAGAACACCGTGTCGAAGAAGTCCGGCGGCAGGTTGATGCAGCCGTAGCTGATGCGCCTGTCGGACGCGCTCGCCGAAGCCAGCCGCTCGGCGCGCCGTTCGGTCGGGTCGGTCAGGCGCAGCCGGTGCATCGATACCGCGGCCGCGTGGTCCACCCACAGCACATCCTCGCCGGCGGCGTTGCGCCCGGGCCGCGACACGAAGCGGCCGGCCGGCGTCGTGCGCTCGAACGGTCGCACGGCCTCGATCGGGCGGTCGCCGACGCCGGGCACCGTGTCGTCGCCGCGCGCGTAGCCGAGCAGCACGGGGCTCGCCGCGAAGAGCCGGCCGTCGGTCTCGAAGAGGTACAGGCGCGCGGCGACCTTGTCGAGCACGGCGAACAGGCGCCCGCCGTTGTCGGCCGAGTCGACGACCCATTGCGCAAGCGCCTGCACATCGGCCGACGCTGGTTCGGCGCCGAGGTCGACCTGGCGAGGCGCGCCGGGCAGCATCGCCGGCACGCCCGGCCGCTGCGCCGGCAGCACGAGCACCAGCACCGCCAGGCCGAGCAGCACGCCGTGGCGCAGGCCCTGCCACGTCTCGCCGCCGTCGCGCCGGCGCCACTGGCGGCGGGCCGCCACCTTCATGGCGCGCCACAGGCGCCCGGCCCGCCGCGCGACGGCAGGCGCGGCGCGTCCTGCCCCCGCGTCCCGTTCGTTCATCGGCTCGGTGGAAGACAGGCGAGCGGCCGGGGTCACGCGGCGGCGCCACGCCGACGGGGCACTTGATGTGCGCCCGCCGGGCCGCGGCGCCGCCCTGGGCCGGCCGGCTGCGTCAGTTGCGGTCCGGCTTCGGCGCCAGCGTGTCGCCCTGCTCGCGCTCGGTCGTCATGCCGCCTGCCGGGGCGGCGCCGCTGGTGCCCGAAGGCACGGCGCTGCTGCCCGACGCGGGCGCGGCGTCGCTGCCCGTGCCGCTGCCGCTCCGGGCGGCCGGCGCCATCGTGCCCGGCGAGGGCTGCGCCGCGCTGTCGCTGCTCGGCGCCGCCGGCGTGGTTTCCTGGGGCCTTGTCGGCTCGCTCTGCGTCGTCTGCGCGTAGGCGAGCACGATGCCGCCGACCAGCGCGCTGGCCGCCGCGGCCGTGGCGATCCACTTGGGCATCTTCGTCATCACTCTCACTCCTTTGCTCTCAGCGCCCCGGCAGGGGCAAGGCACAGCCCATGGGCACGGGTTGCGGGCTCGTGCTGCCGTCGCGAGTTGCGCCCGGCATCGCTGCCGGAACCCACGTTAGGCCCGCACGCGGGCCTTCCCTGTCGGACACGCCCGCCGGTCGCTGTAGGACGAGGCGCCGCCGGCGCCGGGCGCCGGCGTGCGCCAGGCGGCGATGCGCCGGCACGACGGCGGGCTTCGCGGGCACGGCACCCCCAACCGGGTTAAGTTGACATGTTCGCTTCATATGCAGTAGCATCTGCTACAGATCATGTGGTGCCTGCTCCTCCTCACGCTGCCCACGCAGCCCAACGCCGTGCGGCTGCGCGTGTGGCGCACGCTGAAGGCGCTCGGCTGCGGCGCACTGCGCGACGGTGCCTACCTGCTGCCCGCCGCCCACGAGGCACTGTTCGTGTCGGTGGCCGACGAGGTGCGTGCACATGGCGGCACCGCGACGCTGCTCACCACCGCGGCGCGCGACGAGGCGCAGCAGCGCGAGTTCGCGGCCCTGTTCGACCGCGGCGAGGCCTACGCCGCCTGGCAGCGCGAGGCTGCCGCCGCGCCGGCACGGTGGGCCACGTTGCCCGAGCCCGAAGCGCGGCGCAGCCTGCGCACGCTGGCCGACGCGCTGGCCGAAGTGCAGCGCATCGACTACCTGCCCGGAGCCGCCGCAAGGCAGGCCGAGGCCGAGCTCGCCGCGCTGCGCACCGCCTTCGACGCGCGCTTCTCGCGCGGCGAGCCGCGCTTCGCGCGCGAGCACGCCATCGAGCGGCTCGACCGCCGCTGCTTCCAGGGCCGGCGCTGGTGCACGCGCGCGCGGCCGTGGGTCGACCGTCTCGCCTGCGCCTGGCTGATCCGCCGCTTCATCGACGACGAGCCGCGTTTCCTCTGGCTCGCCGATCCGGCGCGCGCGCCCAGGGGTGCGCTCGGCTTCGACTTCGACGGCGCGCGTTTCACGCACGTGGGGCAGAAGGTCAGCTTCGAGGTGCTGATGCTCAGCTTCGGCCTGGAGGGCGACGCGGCGCTGGCGCGCGTGGCC
This sequence comes from Rubrivivax sp., assembly GCA_026125665.1. GTDB lineage: Bacteria > Pseudomonadota > Gammaproteobacteria > Burkholderiales > Burkholderiaceae_C > Rubrivivax. The sequence goes on along the minus strand of JAHCKS010000062.1, from coordinate 14,431 downwards.
GCCGTCGTGCACTTCCTCGACGCGGGCGGCATCCCGGTGCCCGAGGCCCCGGGGCTCGAAGCCGTGCTCGCCGGCCTGCAGGCGCTGCACGGCGACGACGATGCACTCGCCGCTGCCGCCGCGCAGGTGTTCGACGCCTTCTACGCGGCGGCCGGCGTGCGCGGCGCCGCGGTGCCGGCGCCGCTGGAGCCGAAGCAGCCACAGGGAGCACGTGCATGACCCCATCCACCACCGTGCAGCGCGACCCGACCCCGGCCTCCCAGCCTGCGGCGCCCGAACGCCCGGCCGCGGTGAGCTTCGCCGAGGCCTTCCGCTTCTGGCTCAAGCTCGGCTTCGTCAGCTTCGGCGGGCCGGCGGGGCAGATCGCCATCATGCATGCCGAGCTCGTCGAGCGCCGGCGCTGGATCAGCGAGCGGCGGTTCCTGCACGCGCTCAACTACTGCATGCTGCTGCCCGGCCCCGAGGCGCAGCAGCTCGCCACCTACATCGGCTGGCTGCTGCACCGCACGTGGGGCGGCATCGTCGCCGGTGCGCTGTTCGTGCTGCCGTCGCTCGTGATCCTCATCGCGCTGGCGTGGATCTACATGGCCTGGGGCGAGCAGCCGCTGGTAGTAGGCCTCTTCTACGGCATCAAGCCCGCGGTCACGGCGATCGTCGTCCACGCCGCGCACCGCATCGGCTCGCGCGCGCTGAAAAACGGCTGGCTGTGGGCGATCGCCGCTGCGGCCTTCGTCGCGATCTTCGCGCTGAAGGCACCGTTCCCGCTCATCGTGCTCGGCGCGGCGGTGGTCGGCTTCGTCGGCGGGCGCGTCGCGCCCGATCGCTTCCGCGCCGGCGGGGGCGGCCACGCCGCCAAGCAGGGGGCACATGTCCCCGCCTTGATCGACGACGACACGCCGGTCGCGCCGCACGCCCGCTTCAGTGCGGCGCGGCTCGCGCTCGTCGTCACCGCGGGGCTCGTGCTCGCCGCCGCGCCGCTGGCGTTCGTCGCAGCGCTGCAGGGCTGGCAGGGCACGCTGCCGCAGATGGCCTGGTTCTTCACGAAGGCGGCGCTGCTGACCTTCGGCGGCGCGTACGCGGTGCTGCCGTACGTCTACCAGGGCGCCGTCGTGCAGCAGGGCTGGTTGAGCGGCACGCAGATGATCGACGGCCTGGCGCTCGGCGAGACGACTCCGGGCCCGCTGATCATGGTCGTGGCCTTCGTCGGCTTCGTCGGCGGCTGGCAGGCGAGCGACCTGGCCGCGCTCCTCGGCCCCGACCAGCGTTTCCTCGCCGGCGCCATCGCCGCGGCGCTGGTGACCTGGTTCACCTTCCTGCCGTCGTTCGTCTTCATCCTGGCCGGCGCGCCGCTCGTCGAAGCGACGCACGACGACCTCAAGTTCACCGCGCCGCTGACGGCGATCACGGCCGCCGTCGTCGGCGTCATCGTCAACCTCGCGCTCTTCTTCGGCTGGCACGTGTTGTGGCCGGCGGGCGAGAGCGGGCCGTTCGAGTGGCCGGCGGCGGTGATCGCGCTCGCCGCGGCCATCGCGCTCTTTCGCTTCAAGCGCGGCGTCATCGAGGTCATCGCCGCGTGCGCGCTGATCGGCCTCGCCGTGCACTGGATACGCGCCCACTCCTTCGGAGGCCTGCTATGAGTCACATCACCGTCGCCGAGCTCGCGCTGTGGCAGCGCGGCGAGCTGCCGTTCACGCTGCTGGACGTGCGCCGCGCCGAGAAACGCGCCGCCGAAGGCGACGAGATCGGCGGCGGCCAGTGGCGCGACCCGGCGCGCTGGCTCGACTGGAAGGACACGATCCCCAGCACGCAGCCGGCGGTCGTCTACTGCGCCTTCGGCCACGAGATCAGCCAGGGGCTCACCGCCGCGCTGCGCGCCCTGGGTGTCGATGCCCGCCACCTCGAAGGCGGCATCGCCGCCTGGCGCGACGCCGAGCGGCCGCTGCAGCCGGTCGTTCCGACTGCCGACGGCCCACGCTGAGCGCCGCCGGCGCCCGGCGCGGGCCACCCCGAGGCTGCACGCCTGCACGCCTGCACGCCTGCACGCCTTCAGGCCTACAGGCCTTCCTTCCGGCGATCCTCACTGGAGGTGCACGATGCACTACCCCCTCACGCCCATCCACTGCCGGCCGTGGACGCTGAACGGCCTGTCGATGAAGCTGATCGAGAGCCACTACGAGAACAACTACGGCGGCGCGCTGCGGCGGCTGAACGCGATCAGCGCCAGCCTCGACGCGCTGGACTTCGCGACGGCTCCGGCCTACGTCGTCAACGGCCTGAAGCGCGACGAGCTGATCGCGCTGAACTCGACGCTGCTGCACGAGTTGTACTTCGCCTGCCTGGCGTTCGGCGAGGGCCGACCCACCGAAGTGATGGCGCAGGCGCTGGCGCGCGACTTCGGCTCCGTCGACCGCTGGCGCGCCGAGTTCGTGGCGATGGCCGGCGCGCTGGCCGGCGGCTCGGGCTGGGTGCTGCTCACCTGGGTGCCGCGCGACCGGCGCCTCGTCAACCAGTTGGCCGCCGAGCACAACCAGGGCATCGCCGGCGGCGTGCCGATCCTGGCGCTGGACATGTATGAACACGCCTACCACATCGACTTCGGCGCCAACGCCCGCGCCTACATCGACACCTTCATGCGCAACATCGACTGGAAGGCCGTGCAGGCGCGTTACGAAGACGCGACGCAGGTCGCGCCGCCGCGGCCGCTGGTGCAGCCGGAGTTCGCTGACCTGCCCAGCGTCTCGGCGGAAGAAGTGCACGCGATGCTGGCGCGCGGCGAGCCGGTGCAGGTCGTCGATGCGCGGCCGCGCCACTACGTCTCGCGCACGCAGGACATCATGGAAGGCGCCACCTGGCGCGACCCCGAACGGGTGCACGAGTGGGCCGGCGAGCTGACCAAGTCCGAGCCCGTGGTCGTCTTCTGCGTCTACGGCTTCCACGTCGGCTGCCGCACGGCGCTGGCGTTGCGCGAGCAGGGTTTCGACGCCCGCTACATGGCCGGCGGCCATGCGGCCTGGCGTGCCATCGGCGGCAAGACACGCTCGGTCGGCTGAGCTTTCGTTGGAGACCACGATGCCCACCCGCCCCGCCGCTGCCGTGGCGCTGCTCTACCCCGGCGACCGCGCGATGCGCGAGCGCGCCGACCCGGCCGAGAGTCGCTTCGCCCCGCTCTTCGCCGCCTTCGCCGCCGCCGGCATCACGGCCGAGCCCGCCGTGTGGCACGACGACTTCGCCGACGAGGTGCGCACGCAGCTGGCGCGCGTGCAGGCCGTGCTCGTGTGGTGCAACCCGATCGAGGGCGGCCGACGGCGCGACCGGCTCGACGCGCTGCTGCGCGACGTGGCCGGCTCCGGCGTGCTCGTCAGCGCGCACCCGGAGGCGGTGCTGCGCCTGGGCACGAAGGACGTGCTGTTCGAGACGCGCGACCTGCCTTTCGGCAGCGACGTGCACCGCATCGCCAGCCTCGCGCAGCTCGAGAGCGAGCTGCCGGTGCGGTTGGCCGCGGGGCCGCGCGTGCTCAAGCAGCACCGCGGGCACAGCGGCATCGGCGTATGGCGCGTCGAGCTGGCCGGGGGGGCCGGCGGCAGGGGTCCACGCCTGTGCGTGCGACACGCGCAGCGTGGAAGCCCGGAGGAGGAACTCGACCTCGCCGCGCTCGCCACGCGGCTCGCGCCGTACTTCGAGCCCGAGGCGGGAGGCCACCTCGTCGACCAGGCCTGGCAGCCGCGCCTGGCCGAGGGCATGGTGCGCGCCTACCTCGTCGGCGACCGCGTCGCCGGCTTCGGCCACCAGGCGGTGAACGCGCTGCACCCGAGCGATCCGCAGCCCGGGCCGCGCCTGTACCACGGGCCCGACGAGCTGCCGCAGTTCCAGGGGCTGCGGCGGCGCCTCGAGACGCAGTGGATCACGCTGCTGCACGAACGCGTGGGCCTGCCCCGCGAGCAGCTGCCGCTGCTGTGGGACGCCGACTTCCTGTTCGGTGAACCGACGCTGCTGGAGCGCGAGCGCTACGTGCTGTGCGAGGTGAACGTCAGCAGCGTGGCGCCGTTCCCGCCGTCGGCGATCGAGCCGCTGGTGCACGCGGTGGGCGTGCGGTTGCGTCGGCGCGACCGCTGAGACGCTTCGGGGTCGATCTGCTCGTTTCGACGAGGCCGCATTCCGGAGGCGGTGGCGGGATCGGGCCGGCGCGGTGCCCCGGCGGCCTTGGCGCGCCACGACCATGCTCTGCGACGATCCCGGCACGCATGCTCCACCCGCACCCCTTGCCACCGATCACGCGAAGGCCTGCTTCAGCAGCGCGAACACGGCGCGCAGCCCCGTCGCCTCGCCGCCCTCGGGCCGGCCGGGCGCGGCGCGCGAATTCCACGCCATCACGTCCAGGTGCGCCCAGGGCACGGCCGGATCGACGAACTCCGACAGGAACAGCGCGGCGTGGATGGCGTCGCCGAAGGCGCCGTCGGCCATGTTCACGAGGTCGGCCACCTTGCTGTCGAGGTTGCGGCGGTAGCCGCGCCAAAGCGGCATGCGCCACAGCGGGTCGGCCGTCTCGGCCGCGGCACGGCCGAGGCGCGCCGCGAGCTCGTCGTCGGGCGTGAACAGCGACTGCACCTGCGGCCCGAGCGCCACGCGCGCCGCGCCGGTCAGCGTCGCGAAGTCGAACAGCAGCGCCGGCTTGTCGCGGCACGCCTCGGACAGCGCGTCGGCCAGGATCAGCCGGCCCTCCGCGTCGGTGTTCGTGATCTCCACCGTCTTGCCCGCGCGCGTGCCGATGACGTCGCGCGGGCGCAGCGCGCTGCCCGAGACCGAGTTCTCCACCGCAGGGACCAGCACGCGCAGCCGCACCGGCAGGCGCGCCCCCATGACGGCACGCGCGATGCCCAGCGCCACGGCGGCACCGCCCATGTCCTTCTTCATCAGCGCCATCTGCGGCCCGGCCTTGAGGTTGAGGCCGCCGGTGTCGAAGCACACGCCCTTGCCGACGAGCGTCACCCTGGGGGCGTCGCGATCTCCCCAGGTGAGATCGATCAGGCACGGTGGTCGTGCCGCGGCCCGCCCGACGGCGTGGATGGCCGGGTAGTTCTCGCGCAGCAGCCCGGCCCCCGCGACGGCCCGGACTCTCGCGCGATGGGTCGAAGCCAGGTCGCGCGCCGCCTGCAGCAGCTCGCGCGGGCCCAGGTCCTCGGCCGGCGTGTTGACGAGGTCGCGCGCCAGCCACGTCGCGGCGGCCACGTTCTCCACCTCGGCACGGTCGGCCCCGCGCGGCCAGGCGAGCCGGGCCGGCGCCCGCTTCGGCGCCTTGTAGCGGGTGAAGGCGTACGCGCCGAGCGCCCAGCCCAGGGCGAGCGCCGTGGCCGCCCCGCGCGCCGCGCCCTCGACGCGGTACGTGCCCGGGGGCAGCGTGGCGGGCAGGTCGCCGAGGGTCCACAGAGCCTCGTGGCCGGGCATCCCGCCCACGGCCACGGCGGCCGGCTCGCCGTCGCGGCCCGGCACGATCTGCGCCTTGCCCGGTTCGGCGGCAAAACCCACGCCCTGCAGCCAGCGGCGCTGCGGCGCCGGCAGGCCGGCCAGCCACGCCGGCAGGCCGGCCTTGTGCACCACGTGCAGCGGCAGCGCACCGGCGGCGTGGTCGGCCAGGCCGATGTCGATCGCCCGGCTCATCGTTCGCTCCCCGGCCCGGCTTGCAGGCGCAACGACGAGCCGAGCCCGGCCGCTGTTGCGCGCCGGTGAACGGCGGCGCACGCTGCGACGTCCTGCACGCCGGTGCCGGTCGAATCGAAGACGATGATGTCGTCGGCGTTCTCGCGCCCGGGGCGATGGCCGGCGACGACCTCGCCGAGGGAAGCGAACACGTCGTGCTCGGCCATCGCGCCGGCGGCGATGGCGTGGTGCAGGTCGCCCATCGCGGCGCACTGCGCACGCACGTCGACCACGACCTTCGCGCGGGCCATCAGCGCCGGCGACAGCTCGCTCTTGTCCGGCGCGTCGGCGCCGACGGCGGCGACGAAGGCGCCGGGCGCGACATGCGGCACGTCGAGGAAGGCGCGGCGCGCCGTGGTGCAGCAGACGACGAGATCGGCATCGCGCACGGCGGCGGCCAGGTCGCGCTCCGCGCTCGCCTCGACGCCTTCGACCCGGCCGGCCTCACGGGCCAGCGCGGCGGCGAGCCCCGCGTGCAGATCGAAGACGCGAACACGGCGCGCCGGCGTCACCGCCAGCAGCCCCTGCAGGTGCGGCCGGGCTTGGTCGCCGCAGCCGACGATGGCGAGGGTGCGGGCGTCGCGTCGCGCCAGATGCCGCGCCGCCAGCGCGGTGGCGGCAGCGGTTCGCCGGCGCGTCACCTCGATCGAGTCGAGGATCGCGAGCAGCCGCCCGTTGCCGCCGTCGAACAGCAGCACGGCGCCCTGGATCGTCGGCAGGCCCAGGCGCGGGTTGCCCGGGAAATTGGCGTTCACCTTGACGGCCAGCACGAGCGTGCCGTCCGCCAGGTGCAGCGAAGCGCCCTTGGCGTGCAGGCCGCCCCCTTCGCCCGCCAGGTGCAGCGGCGCGGGCGCGACGGCGCGTCCCTCGGCCAGGGCCGCGAATGCTTCCCGCGCGCAGGCCAGATCGTCGGCCGGCCGCATCAGCTGCGCGATGTCGGCACCGGTGAGCACGAGCGTCGCGTCGGCGTCGTGCCGGCGTTGGTGCGCGTGCGGATCGTTCGGGGACGAGTTCGTCATGACGTCGCTTCCTCGTGTCGCTCACCCACGAGTGGGCGAGCGCCGGTGAAGCAGACTTGGACGAAGGCTCGTCTTGGGCAGGCCGGGGGTCTGCGTGGGCCCCGACGCCGGGCATCATACGAGCACGCCGCCGGCGCCCGCAAAGGCACGCGGCGCCGCTCGCGGCGTCACGCGCCCTCGGCCTTCTTGCCGCTCAGCCCATCAACCTCGCCGGCAGCCAGGTGGCCAGCCCGGGGAACACGCACAGGATGAGGATGGCCACCACCATGCAGCCCATGAACGGCAGCGCACCCTTCAGGATGGTGGGCAGCCTGACGTCCGGCGTGATGCCGTTGATGACGAACAGGTTCAGCCCCACCGGCGGCGTGATGAGCCCCAGCTCCATGTTGATCGTCAGGATGACGCCGAACCAGATCGGGTCGAAGCCGGCCGCGGTGATCACCGGCATCAGGATCGGCGTCGTCATCAGGATGATCGCTGCCGGCGGCAGGAACATGCCGGCCACCAGCAGCAGCAGGTTGATGGCGGCCAGCACGACCCACCTGTTCACCTGCATCTCGCCGATCGCCTCGGCCACCGACTGCGTCACCTGCAGCGACGACATCATGTAGCCGAACAGGATCGACGCGCCGATGATCAGCATCAGCATGCCCGACTCGCGCAGGCCGTCGCGCAGGATGTGCCACAGCGCCTCGGGCGTCCAGACGCGGTAGATGACGACCACCATCAGCAGGCACAGCATGGCGCCGACGCCGGCCGCCTCCGACGGCGTGGCGATGCCGCCGTACAGCGCGTAGACGACGCCCACGACCACCGCGATGAACGGCAGCAGCTTCGGCATCAGCTCCAGCTTCTCGCGCAGCGAGTAGATGCGCCCGGCATCGGCGAGCACCGTGCCGCGCTTCCAGCTCAGGAACAGCGCCCAGGCCATGAACAGGCCGGTGAGCAGCAGGCCGGGGATGACGCCGGCGATGAACAGCCGCCCGATCGACGTCTCCGAGGCGATGCCGTAGAGGATCATCGTGATCGACGGCGGGATCAGGATGCCCAGCGTGCCGCCGGCGGCGATGGCGCCGGTGGCCAGGTCGGCGTCGTAGCCGCGGCGGCGCATCTCGGGGATGCCCATCTTGCCGATCGCCGCGCAGGTGGCCGGCGACGAGCCCGTGAGCGCCGAGAACAGCGCACACGCGCCGATGTTGCTGATGACGAGAGAGCCCGGCACGCGGTGCAGCCAGCGCGCCAGCGCCTCGTAGAGGTCGCTGCCGGCGCGCGAGCTGGCGATCGCCGCGCCCATGATGATGAACATCGGCAGCGACACCAGCGTGAAGTCGTTCAGGCCCGCGAACACCGTCTCGGGCACGAAGTGGATGCTGCCCCACCCGTCGAACACCAGCATGAAGGCAAGCGCCGTCGCGCCGAGCGCGAAGGCGATCGGCATGCCGGTGGCCAGCAGCGCCAGCGTGACGGCGAAGATCAGGAGCCCGATGGCCAGCGGAGACATGGCCGCGGCCCCGCGCTACAGCCGCTCGTCCGGCGCGAGGCCGAACGGGTGCGCGCGCCGCGTCGCGACGAGCCACAGCTCGGCCAGGAGCTGCAGGCACAGCAGCGCCGTGCCCACCGGCACGGCGAGGTACGGGATCCACAGTCGCACGCGCCAGATCGAAGGCGTCGTCAGCCCGCTCGCATAGGCCTCGTGCCACCACGGCACGGCCGCATAGAGCAGCGCGCCGCAGAAGACGAGCGCGATCGTGCCGCCCCCGAGGTGCAGCGCGCGGCGCAGCCCCGGGCGCGCCATCAGCGGCACCACGTCGACGTTGACGTGGCCACGCGTCAGCAGGATGTACGGCGCGCCGAGGAACGTGGCGGCGATGAGGCAGAAGGTGACGAACTCCGTCTGCCAGATCGACGACTGGTTCAGCACGGCGCGCACGAACACCATGTGGCAGATCACGCCGACGGACAGCGCGATCAGCGCCGCCGAGAACACGCCTAGCGCGCGTGACGCGGCGTGGATGGCCGCCACCCAGGCCGGGAGCCCGGCGTCGCGGGACGCGTCGGCGCTCATCCCGCCGTCATCCACCGGTCACTTGACGGCCAGCGCCTTGTCGATCAGCTCCTTGCCGCCGGGCACCTTGGCGGCGAAGCTCTTGTACGAGGTCTTCGCGGCCACGGCGCGCCAGGCCGATGCCTCGGCGTCGGTGAGCTCCACCACCTGCACGCCGGCCTTCTTGAACGCGTCCACGAGCTTGTCGTCCAGGCCCTTGGACTCCTTCGCGAAGTAGTCCTCGGCCTTCTTGGAAGCATCCATCAGCGCCTTCTGCTGCGCGGCGTTCAGCTTGTCCCAGCTCTTCTTGCCGATGAGCACCGGCTCGTACATGAACCACAGCGCGTTGTCGCCCGGCGCCGTCAGGCACTTCACCTGCTCGTACAGGCGGAACGAGACGAAGCTGCCCGACGACGTGTCGGTGGCCTGCGCCACGCCCTGCTGCAACGCGTTGTAGACCTCGTTGGACGGGATCGAGACGATCGACGCGCCGGCGCCGGCCCACATCTCGGCGAACGTGGAGCCGGCCGAGCGCACCTTCAGGCCGGCGGCATCTTCGGGCTTGCGGATGCACTTGTCCTTCGCGCCGAAGGCGCCGGCCAGCCACGCGTCGGCCAGCACCTTGACGCCGCCGTCCTCGATGATCTTCCTGATCTCGGCCATGAACGGGCTGGCGTTGATGCGCCGGGCGTGCTCGTGCCCCTTGACGAGCCCGGGCATCAGCGTGGCCCCGAACTGCGGGTGGAAACCCGAGGCGTAGTCGAGGGGGAACGCACTCATGTCGATCTGCCCGGAGAGCATGGCCTTCCACTGCTCCTGCGCCTTCACGAGGCTGGAGCCCGGGAACACCTTGATCTCGAGCCCGACGTTGGCCGCCGCAACCTCGCGCGCGATGATCTGCACCATCTCGTCGCGCACGTCGCCCTTGCCGCCGGGGAACTGGTGCGAGGCCTTGAGCACCGTCTGCGCGACGGCGGGGACGAGCGGCGCGGCCGCGACGAGCAGGCCCGACAGGGCCCGTACCAGGGGTCGGCGAATCATCGGCATCTCCTCGGAGGTGTGAACCACGGCCGGCGCGCCCGCTGGCCGCGCCACTCGGAGACCCGACTCTAGTGAAACGCCGCGGGCGCGCCGCTAGTGGATATCACTGGCCGCGCGGCCCCGCCGCCGGCTTGGCGTACCGCGGCCGCGGGCCCTCAGGCGCGCTCGGCCAGGTACATCTCGACGCGCCGGTTCGCCGCACGACCCGAGGCCGTGTCGTTGCTCGCCACGGGCTGGTGCTCGCCGCGGCCGTCGATCGTCACGTTCGCCGCGGGCACGCCGCGCGTCACGAGGTAGTCGCGCACGGCCTGTGCGCGCTGCAGCGAGAGCGGGTCGTTCACCGCGTCGGTGCCGGTGCTGTCGGTGTGGCCGATGACCGAGAGCCGCACCTTCGGGTCGTAGTTGCGCGCCACCTCGTCGAGCACGGGCCGCATCTGCGGCTTGATGTCGGCGCGGCCGACGTCGAACGAGAAGTCCGCGGGCACGTTGACGCGCAGCTGGTTGTCGGCGGTGCGCTCGACACCGATGCCGGTGCCGGCGCTGGCGCGCTCGACGGCGCGGCGCTTGTCTTCCATGTGCTTGGACCACAGGTTGCCGGCGACGGCGCCGACGACGCCACCGATGACCGCACTGCGGCCCGCCGAGCCGCCGGTGGCCGAGCCGATGACGGCGCCGGCGGCCGTGCCGACGGCCGCGCCGGTGGCGGTGCCGCGCTCGCGTTCGCTCATCGTGCTGCATCCGGTCGCCAGCACGAGGGCGGCGGCGCTGGCGACGACGGCAAGGCGGGGTCGGGAAACGATGGACATGCTTGCTCCTCGGGAAGGTCGAAGACCGTTGTCGCGAAGCTTCGCCGTGGTGCAGCGCCGCGGCCATCGGCGATGGCCTCGGCGGCGTGTCGGACAGGGCCTACACCGGCCGCACGCAGGCACGTAGGCGCTGTCCTACGCGGCCGCGCGACGGCGTCCGACCCGGCGCCGCTGCGCCGGCCGATGCCGGCCGGAACCGCCGCAGCCTACGCTGCCTCCCATCAGATTCGGCTCCGGACGACGCACACGATGACGCAGGACACGACGAACGACGAAAGGCCCGCACGCGAACGCGGCTGGCGCGCCACCTTGCGCCGGCCGGCCACCGCGCAGTGGACCGTCGCGCTCGTCGCGCTGCTTGCCGCGATGTGGGCCGGGCGCACCTTCGCCGTCACCGTGGTGGTGTCGGTCACGCTGGCCGTGCTGCTGTGGCCGGTGGTGCGGCGCGTCGAGCGGGTGCTGCGCTGGCGCGCGCTGGCGGCGATGACCGTCGTCGCCATCGCCGCGGCCGCGGCGCTCGGCCTGAGCTTCGTCGTCGCCACGCAGGTGAGCACGGCGGCGCAGCGCACGCCCGATGTCCTGCGCCTGGCCGCGCGCGACGTCGCGACCCTCGGCAGCGCCGGCGCGGCCACCGTGCAGCGCACGCGCCACGCGCTGCGCGAGCTCGACCGCTCGGTCGCGCGCGTGACCGGCACGCCGGCCGGCGCCGGCGACGCCGTCGACAAGAAGCGCTCGCTGGTGGCCGAGGCGGTCGAGGTGCTGACGCGCTGGCTTGCCAGCGGGGCGCGCTTCGCCGCGGGCCTGCTGCTGCAGGCGGGCGTTATCGCCATGCTCACGTTCTTCCTGCTTTGCAGCGGCGAACGCCTCGCGGCGCGCCTGTCGGCCTGGTGCGACGACCGGCCCCGGGCGCGCGGGCGCGTCGCGCCGCTGCTGGCCGACCTGGCGCAGCAGATGCGCCACTACGGCTGGGTGACGCTGGCCACCAACGCCGCCATCGCCGTGACCGTGGCCCTGGTGCTGTGGCCGTTCGGCGTCGCGCAGCCCGGTTGGTGGGGAGCGCTCGCCGGCGCGCTGCACTTCGTGCCGTACGCGGGCCTGGCGGTGCTGATGCTGCTGGCCGGCGCGGAGGTGTACGTGCTGCATGCGTCGTGGGCGGCGGCGGCGACGGCGGTGGGGGCCATCGCCGCCATCGGCTTCGTCATCGGCACCGGCATGGCGGCTTGGCTGCAGGGGCGCGCGTCGCGCGTGGACAGCGCCGTCGTCTTCACCGGCACCGTCTTCTTCTCGGTGCTGTGGGGCGCGTGGGGGCTGGTGCTCGGGCCGCTGCTCGTGGTGGCACTGCGCGTGCTCGTGCGGCACGCGCGGCAGCTGCCGCTGGCGGCCGCGGACGCGGCTCCCGCGCCGGCCTTGCCTCGAGGGACGCGCGCGCCCCCCGAGCCCGGCCCCGCACCGGTGGCCGCGTCGTGACGGCCATGCGCCTGAAGGTGCTGACCGTGAACATGCACAAGGGCGTCGGCCCCTGGCTGCGCCGCCCGACGCTGACCGGCCTGCGGCATGCGCTGCACGCCAGCGGCGCCGACCTCGCCTGCCTGCAGGAAGTGCGCGGCGCCACCGCCGGCAGCCCGCCGCAGCACGAGGCGATGGCCGATGGCCTGTGGCCGCAGCACGCGTACGGCCGCAACGCCGCCGGGCCCACCGGCGAGCATGGCAACGCCGTGCTCTCGCGGCTGCCCATCGCCGCCGTGCGCAACCACGACGTCTCGCTGCCCGGCGACGAACCACGCGGCCTGCTGCACTGCCAGCTGGCCCTGCCCGCCGGACGTGCCGCACCGCATGTCGTGTGCGTGCACCTGGGCCTGCGCGAGTCGCACCGCCGGCACCAGCTCGCGCGGCTGGCCGCCCTCGTCCACACGCTGCCGGCCGACGCGCCCCTGGTGGTGGCCGGCGACTTCAACGACTGGCGCCGGCGCGCCGACGGCCTGCTGGCCGGCACCGGGCTCACCGAGGTGTTCCTGGCCGGGCACGGCCGCCATGCGCGCAGCTTCCCGGTGCAGTGGCCGCTGCTGCCGCTGGACCGCATCTACGTGCGCGGCGTCGTCGCGGCGCGGCCCGTGCCGCTGCCGCGCCGGCCGTGGCGCTCGCTGTCCGACCACGCGCCGCTGGCCGCCGAGCTGGAGCTGCCCGGAGGCGAGCCATGAAACCCGCCTGGACCACCGGCAACCGCTTCACGCTGCTGGAGAACGGCGAGGCCTACTACCCGCGCGTGTTCGACGCCATCCGCGGCGCGCGCCGCGAGGTGCTGCTGGAGACCTTCATCCTGTTCGACGACGCGGTCGGGCGCGAGCTGCGCGAGGCGCTGCTGGCCGCCGCCGCCAACGGCGCGCAGGTGCACGTGCTCGTCGACGGCTGGGGCTCGGCCGAGCTCGACACGCCGTTCCTGCAGCCGCTGCTCGACGCCGGCGTGCACTGGCACGTCTTCGAGCCCGCCGTGCGCTGGCTCGGCCTGCGCCTGAACCCGCTGCGGCGCATGCACCGCAAGGTCGTTGTCGTCGACGGCGAGGTGGCCTTCGTCGGCGGCATCAACTACTCGCTCGACCACCTCGCCGTCTCGGGCCCCGAGGCGAAGCAGGACTACGCCGTGGAAGTGGCCGGCCCGCTGGTGCAGCAGATCCAGGCCTTCTGCCGCGACAACCTCGCCGGCGACAAGCCACCGCGCCTGCCGTGGTGGCGCCGCCTGGCGCGCCCGCGCGCAGGGCGTCCGCCGCCGGCGGACGCCGCGGGGCGCGGCGCCCTCGTCGCCCGCGACAACCTGCTGCACCGGCACGACATCGAGCGCCAGTACCGCCTGGCGCTGCGCCACGCGCGCCGCCACGTGCTCGTCGCCAACGCCTACTTCTTCCCCGGTTGGCGCCTGCTGCGCGAGATGCGCCGTGCCGCCCGGCGCGGCGTGCTCGTCGAGCTCGTCCTGCAGGGGCAGCCGGACATGCCGATCGTGCGCCACGCCGCCTCGCTGCTGCACGGCCAGCTGCTGCGCAGCGGCGTGCGCGTGCTCGAGTACGGCCGGCGGCCGCTGCACGGCAAGGTCGCCGTCGTCGACGACGAGTGGGCCACGGTCGGCTCGAGCAACCTCGACCCGACGAGCCTCGGCCTGAACCTCGAGGCCAACGTACTCATCCACGACCGCGAGTTCGCGCGCACGCTGCACGCGCGGCTGCGCGACCTGATCGAGCGCGACTGCCGGCCGGTGCAGGTGCCGGTGCCGGGGCCGCTCGGCCTGGCGTGGTCGCAGCTGCGCACGACCGTCGTCTACCACCTGCTGCGCTGGTGGCCGCGCTGGACGCGCGCGCTGCCGCCGCAGCAGCCGGTGGTGCGGCGGGTGAGCGCGCCGCGGCGGGCGAGCGCATGATCCGCCGCGCCGCGCCGTGGCTGCTCGCCGGCGTGGTGCTGGTGCTCGTGGGCCGGCAGGCGGCCGGCATCGACTGGCGCGAGGTCGGCGCGGCGCTGCGCGAGCTGCCCGCGGCGGCCTTGCTGGCCGCCGCCGCGGCCGGGCTGGCCGGGCATGCGGTGTTCGCCTGCTACGACCTCGTCGGCCGGCGCGTCGTGGCGCACCGTGCCACCCGCGCCCGCACCTGGGGCATTGCCGCCGTCAGCTACGCCTTGAACCTCAACCTCGGCGCGCTCGTCGGTGGGGTCGCGGTGCGCCTGCGCCTGTATGCACGCGCCGGCGTACCGGCGGCCCAGGCCGGCCAGGTCGTGGCGGTGGCGATGGCCGGCAACTGGCTCGGCTGGGCCGGCCTGGCCGCCGCGGCGCTGTGCCTGGCCGACCC
>JAHCKS010000061.1 GCA_026125665.1 Rubrivivax sp. | reverse complement strand
CGTGGACAGCGCGGCCTCGGCGGCTTCCTCGGCCTCTTCGTCGGTGGCGGTCGAGGTGTTGCCCCCGGCCACCAGCAGCGTCGCCGCGTCGGGCGCCTGCTCGTAGACCGCGATGCCCATGTCATTGAGCATCGAGACGATCGCTTCGAGGATCTCCTCGTTGATGAGGCGCTCGGGCAGGTGGTCGTTGATCTCCTGGTGCGTCAGGAAACCCCGCGTCTTGCCCATCTTGATGAGCGTCTTCAGCTCCTGGCGGCGCTTGCTCGCCTCCTCCTCGGTGAGCGTGGTCTCCTCGAGGCCGAACTCGCGCATCAGCGCGCGCTCCTTGGCGCGGCTGACCTTCATGCGCAGCGGCTTGGCCTTCTCGGCCTCCGCGGCCGGTTCGGCGGCTTCGACCTCGGCGTCGCCTTCGCCTTCGAAGTCGGACTCGATGTCGCCCAGGTCCTCGTCGTCGGACTGGCCCTTCTCGGCCTTCGGGTCGGGGCCTTTGCGGCCGGCGGCTGCCTTGCCGCCCTTCGACTCGGCCTTGGTCGCCGCGCCCTTGGCAGGCTTGCCGGGTGCCGGCGGCGCCGCGGCCTTCGCCGGCTTGGCCGCAGCCGCCTTCTCGGCCTTGGCCGGCTTGGCGGGCGCGGGTGCGGCTGCCCTGGCCGGGTGAACCTTGGCCTCGGCCTTCGCCGGTGGCTTGGCCGGCGCGGCGCCCGGCTTGACCTTGCCGTCCTTGTGGTCCTTCGCGTGGTCCTTGCCGTCCTTGGATTTCGCGGCAGGCTTGGCGGGCGGGGTGGCAGGCTTCTTGGCGGTGGTCATGCGGATCCTTCGGGCAAAGGAGCGTCGAGCAGGCGGTTCGGCGCGAACGGTCGGGCGGCGCGTCGGCAGCAGGCGATCAGGGCAGGCGCGACTGCGCTGCCTCCCGCAGCGCGCCGGTGGCGACGTGCGAATGGCAACCAGCGCACGCCATGGCGTGAGGGGCCGGAGCGGGCAAGCTCGCGTGACGTCCGGAGAAGGCAGCCCTTGCGGGGAGGGTTGACCTGACGAAGCCCTTGTCGAGGGAGGTCGGGGCCGGAGGTGCTGCCGTCACTCTTGCCGCTGCAGGAAACGACGGATTATACCGAACGGCTGCGGCGCCCTCGGTGTGTGCTCAGAAGCTGTGAATGAACCGGCCGCGCCCGAGCGGCACGCCAAACGGCGCCCGATCTAGGCGCAAAGCGCAGCCATAGCTCGGGCTATGGCGAGCATTTGCAACGACGAGCGGGCGTCGTTTGGCGTGACGAGCGGGCGTGGAGGGTTCGTTCACAGCTTCTCAGGGCGCCGGGCCGGCGGTCCGAGCTGTCGCGCCGCCGGCCTGCGCCGCCTTGATGGCCGCGATCTGCGACATGATCTCGCGATAGCGGCCGAGATCCTCGGGCCCCGGCGTGCCCGCCACGATGTCTTCGGCCTCGTCGCGGAGCACGGTCTGCCAGAGCACCGACAGGATGCGCCGCAGCTCGTCGAAGCTGTGCGCCTCGTCGCCCAGCCCGGCCCGGACCCATGCGCGGGCGCTCTCGCCCCAGGGCTCGCCGGCCATCGCGTCGTGAAGCTGCGACCAGGGCAGCGGACCGTGTTCGACGAGCTGCGTCTCGAGCCAGCGAACGACGTCGCCGTGAGGCGCGGCCAGCTCGTGCAGCAGCTGATGGTCGTCCGGCAGCAACCGGTCCCACCAGTCGCTGTGCTGGAGCAGCAGCCGCAGTGCCACCTCCGCCGGGCCGGCGGGGGCCACGCGGATGGACCCCGACCGCAGCAGCCGCAACGGCCCCGAGCGGTCCCGCGCCGTGAGCTTTCCCGACGATGCACCCCACAGCCGCGCCAGGTCGGCCGTGTCGAGCCGCGTGGTGTCCGCCAGCTCGGCAAGGAGCTGGCGCTTGAGCACGCCCTCGGGCAGGCCGTGCCAGAGCGGCCGGGCCTGCGCCAGCATGCGCGAACGACCCTCGGCCGTGCCGAGGTCGCAGTCGTGCGAGGCCTGTTCCACCAGCTGCCGTGACAGCGGCACGGCCGCCGCCACGGCGGCGCGGAAGGCTTCGGCGCCCAGCTCGCGCACGAAGCTGTCGGGGTCGTGCTCGGGCGGCAGGAAGAGGAACTTCACGGTGCGCAGGTCGGTGGCGTGCGGCAGCGCTGCCTCGAGCGCCCGCGCCGCGGCGCGGCGCCCGGCGGCGTCGCCATCGAAGCTGAAGATCACCGTGTCGGTGAAGCGGAAGAGCTTCTGCACGTGCTCGGCCGTGCAGGCCGTGCCGAGCGTGGCCACGGCATTGGCGAAGCCGTGCTGGGCCAGGGCCACGACGTCCATGTAGCCCTCGACGACGAGCGCGCAGCCGGCCTCGCGCAGCGCCTGCCGCGCCTCGAACAGGCCGTACAGCTCGCGCCCCTTGCTGAACAGCGGCGTTTCCGGCGAGTTCATGTACTTCGGCTTGCTGTCGTCGAGCACGCGGCCGCCGAAGCCGATCACTTCGCCGGCGACATTGCGGATCGGAAACATCACGCGGTTGCGGAACCAGTCGTAGCGGCCGCGTTCATCGCCTTCGGCGTGGGCGGCCTCGCCGGCGTCGCGCTCGTCGCGCACGCGCACGAGGCCCGCCTCCTCCAGCCGAGGGTCGTCGTACTGGCCGAACACTCCCGCCAGCGTGCGCGACCCCGGCGGCGCGAAGCCCAGGCCGAAGCGCGCCGCGATGCTGCCGGTGAGGCCGCGGCCCTTGAGGTACTCGATGGCCCGCGGGCTGGCCTTCAGCTGCGCGCGGTAGAAGGCGGCTGCCTTGGCCAGCAGCTCGCCGAGGCTCGCGCGGCGCTCGCGCAGCGTCGTCTGGCGCTGGCGTTCCTCGGCGCTGACCTGCTCCTCGGGCACGGTCAGGCTGGCCGCCTGCGCCAGCTCGCGCACCGCCTCGACGAACGACAGCCCCAGGTGCTCGACGAGGAAGCGGATGGCGTCGCCGCCGGCACCACAGCCGAAGCAGTAGTAGAAGCCCTTGGCCGGCGTGACCGAGAAGCTGGGGCTGCGCTCGGCATGGAAGGGGCACAGCCCCATCAGGTTGCCGCCGCTCTTCTTCAGCTCGACGTGGCGGCCGACGACGGCGCCGATGTCGGTGCGCGCCAGCAGTTCGTCGATGAAGCCTTGCGGGATCACCGCGGCAGTTTAGGCCTCGCCGGGTCAGGCGCCGGCGTGGCCGCCCGCCGCCGACGCCAGGGCGAACATGCCGCGGTAGTCGCGCACCCAGTTGGCGACGCGGTCGGCGCGCATCGGCGGCGCGATGCCGTTGCCCTGGCCGATGTCGCAGCCGAGCTCCAGCAGCGCACGCGCCTGCGCCGGCGACTCCACGCCTTCGGCGACGACACTGCAGTTGAAGGTGCGCGCCAGGCCGATGACGCCCTCGACGATGGCGCGGTCGTGCGTGTCGTCGAGCATGTGGTGCACAAAGCTGCGGTCGATCTTCAGCACGTCGACCGGCAGGCGCTTCAGGTAGGTGAGCGTGGAGTAGCCGGTGCCGAAGTCGTCGAGCGCGAAGCGCACGCCCAGCCCCCGGCAGCGCGCCATCAGCGACGACGTGGCCTCGATGTCCGCGTGCGCGGCGCTCTCCAGCATCTCGAGCTCCAGGCGCGCCGCCAGCGGCTCGCTGCGGCGCGCCAGCAGCGCCTCCAGGCGCAGTGCGAAGTCCGGCTCCTGGAGGTGGCGCGCCGAGATGTTGACGCTGACCGAGATGTCCAGCCCGGCGCGGACCCACTGCACGAGGTGGTCGAGCGCCTGAGAGAGCACCCAGTCGCCGACGCGGGCGGACAGGCCCGTGTTCTCGATCAGCGGCAGGAACTGCAGTGGCGCGATCAGCCCCTGCTGCGGGTGGTCCCAGCGCAGCAGTGCCTCCAGGCCCAGCACGCGGCCGGTGCGCATGTCCACCTTCGGCTGGTAGTGCAGCACGAACTCGTGCAGGTCCAGCGCCTCCTGCACGCGGCCGATGGCCATCACGCGCTCCTCGGTGCGCCGGCGGTTCTCGGGGTCGAAGAAGAGGTAGCCGTTGCGTCCGGCCTGCTTGGCGCCGTACATCGCGTGGTCGGCGTGGCGCAGCAAGGTGTCGGCGTCGCTGCGGTCGATCGGGTAGATCGTGGCGCCCATGCTGGCGCTGACGTGCACCGCTTCGGCTTCCTTGTCGATGACGTAGGGCTGCGCGACGACGCGCAGCACGCGTTCGACGGCCAGCCGCGCTTCCTCGATCGTGCCGGCACGCAGCAGCAGCACGAACTCGTCGCCGCCCAGGCGCGCCGCGGCGTCGGCCCAGTTCTCCCGGCTGCGCAAGGCACTGCGCAGGCGCCCGGCCAGCTCCACCAGCAGCCGGTCGCCGGCGGCGTGGCCGTGGCGGTCGTTCACCGGCTTGAAGTGGTCGATGTCGAGGTAGCACACGACGAGCAGGTAGCCGTCGCGGTCGGTGCTCGCCATCGCGTCGATCAGCAGCTGCGACAGGCGGGCGCGGTTCGGCAACCGCGTCAGCTCGTCGAAGTGGGCCTGGCGCTCCAGCCGTTCGCGCTGGGCGCGTTGCTCGGTGATGTCGGCGATGACGACGACGTGGTAGTCGGGCCGGTCGTGCGTGCCGCCCGCTCCCGGCACGGCCGAGATCGTGGTCTGCAGCGTCAGCGGCTGGCCGTCGGCGCGCTTTTCCAGCAGTTCGCCCCGCCAGCGCCCCTGGTCGCGCAGCGCGGCCCACATCGCCGCACGCTGTTCGCGCGCCAGCGGGTCGGCCGGGTCGGGCCGCAGCAGCGAAGGCACGCGGCCGACCATCGCTTCGCGCGTCGTGCCGAGGATCTCGCCGTAGGCCGGGTTGACGTCCAGCGTGCGCATCTCGGCGTCGGTGACGAGCAGGCCCTCGTGCAGGTGCTGGAAAAGGGCCACCGACATGCGCTGGCGTTCCTGGGCCTCGCGGCGCTCGTGGATGTCGGCCAGCGTCACGAGCACGCGCGTCGGCCGGTCGGCGGCATCGCGCTCGGTGACCAGCAGCGTCGCCTCGAACCAGCGCCAGCCGCCCGCCTCGGGCAGGCGCAGCTCCACCTGGCGGCGGCCGCTGGCGCCTGCCTGCACGGCCTCGACGGCGGCGGCAAGTCGCGGCTGGTCGTCGCGGTGCAGCTGCGCCATCCAGGCCGACGGCTCCCAGCGGCGGCCGCGGAAGTGCGTCAGGGCGCGCCAGGCGGCCGAGGCGAAGCCGCTGCCGCTGGTGAGGTCCCAGTCGGCGACGCCCAGGCGAGAGCCGTCCAGCGCCCACTCCCAGCGCTGCGCGCGGCCGGCCCAGGCCACCGCGGCGGCGTGTGCACCGAACAGCGCCGCGGCGCTCGCCACGCCCCAGACGAGCAACGCCGCGCCGAACTCCGTGCGCGAGGTCTCGCTGAGCGGCTGGTCGCGCAGCGCCACGGCGGCCACCAGCATCGACAGCAGGGTGCCGCCGGCGGCCAGCGTGAAGTGCCCGCGCAACGCGAGCGATGCGGCCAGCAAGGGCAGAACGAGCGCGGTGAGCAGTTGCAGCGCCGGGCCCATCTGCGGCAGCGCCCAGAGCGCGGCAAGCGTGGCCACCACCGCCAGCGCCGCGAGCAGCGTCTCGCGCCAGTCGGCCTGCGGCTGCAGGGCGTGCAGAACGCGGCGATCGGTGGCGAGACCGGCGGCGGCGGCCAGCAGCATGCCGAGCACGAGGATCGTCCAGCCGGCCACGCCACCCGGCCACCAGAGCTCGGCCTGCACCGCCGCCACCCACGCGCTGAGCACGAGGGTCGGCGCGGCCGCGGCCAGCGGCACCACCAGCACCAGGGCGCCGACGTCGCGGGCCCGTTCCAGCCGGGCATCGAAGCCGAGCATCAGCAGCAGCCGCACCGCGAACACGACGGTGGCCAGCACCGCCAGCAACGCATAGAGACCGAACGACAGGCTCTGCACGCTGCCTGCCATGGCCGCGGCCAGGCCGGCCAGCGCCGCGGTGAGCATCGCCCAGCCGAATCGCAACACCGCCGCCAGCGCCAGGCCGGCAGGCAGCGCCACCCAGGTCCACGGCTCCGCCGTCGGCCAGGCCAGGGCACCGGCGTAGGCGAAGGCCACCGAAGCCAGGGCCACGGTGGCCCAGCGCAGCGGGGTCAGCGTGCCGGCC
Organism: Rubrivivax sp.; assembly: GCA_026125665.1. Classification (GTDB taxonomy): domain Bacteria; phylum Pseudomonadota; class Gammaproteobacteria; order Burkholderiales; family Burkholderiaceae_C; genus Rubrivivax. The sequence continues at coordinate 26,890 of JAHCKS010000061.1, read as the reverse complement.
ACGGTGGCCAGCAGGCGTCCTCGCAGACTGGTCGCGGGTGGCGGCCTCAAGGCCGGCCGGGCGGTACTGCCCGCTGCGACGTGACCGGGCCGGCGCGTGCGGCGGCCGGGGCCGTGCGCCGCGCGCCGGGGGGTGCTGCTCTCAGCGCGCGGGCGGCACGTAGCCGGCCGGCCGCTCGGCCCCTTCGCCGAAGAAGAACTGCTCCATCTGCCGGGCCAGGTACTGGCGCGCCCGCGCATCGGCGAGGTTCAGGCGGTTCTCGTTGACCAGCATCGTCTGGTGCCGCTTCCACGCCTCGAACGCCTCCTTGCTGACGTTGTCGTAGATGCGCTTGCCCAGTTCGCCGGGATAGGGCGCGAAGGCCAGGCCTTCGGCCTCCTTCTTCAGGTAGACGCAGTTCACCATGCGTGCCATCGGGCATCTCCGTCGCGGCCGGGCGGGGCCCGGCCATCAGTGCAGCTTCTTCACCAGCACCTGCGAGCGCCGGTCCCAGCTGTATTTTCGCTTGCGGGCCTCGGGCAGCCACTCCGGGTCGACCTGCACGAAACCGCGCTTGAGGAACCAGTGCATCGTGCGCGTCGTCAGCACGAAGATGCTGTCCAGGCCCAGGCCCTTGGCGCGCTGCTCGACGCGCTTGAGCAGCCGCTCGCCGTCGCCCTGGCTCTGCGACTGCGGGCTCACGGTGAGGGCGGCCATCTCGGCCGTCCGGGCCTCGGGGTAGGGCAGCAGCGCGGCGCACCCGAAGATGATGCCGTCGTGCTCGATGACGGTGTAGTTGGCGATATCACGCTCGATCTCGGTTCGTTCGCGCCGCACCAGCGTGCCGTCGCGCTCGAACGGCTCGATCAGCGTCAGGATGCCGGCGACGTCGTCCGGGCCGGCCTCGCGCAGGCTCTCCAGCTTCTCGTCGACGACCATCGTGCCGATGCCGTCGTGCGTGAAGCATTCGAGCAGGATGGCCCCGTCGGTGGCGTAGGGCAGGATGTGGCTGCGCTCGACGCCGCCCTCGCAGGCGCGCACGCAGTAGCCGAGGTAGTGCGCGAGGTCGGCGGGGGCCTGCGGCGGCGGCAGCGCGGCCAGCAGCCGCCGCGCGTCGGCCAGCGTGAGCTCGGTGTCGATCGGGCTCTCCGGGTCGTCCAGGTTCTCGCGGATGCCCGGGATCTCGGTCAGGAAGAGCAGCTTGTCGGCACCCAGGGCGATGGCGGTGGCCGTTCCCACGTCTTCCATCGTCAGGTTGAAGGCCTCGCCGGTGGGCGAGAAGCCGAACGGCGACAGCAGCACGATGGCACCGCTCTCGATGGCGCGGCGGATCGCCGCATGGTCGACGCGGCGCACGAGGCCGCTGTGCTTCATGTCCACACCGTCGACGATGCCCACCGGCCGTGCGGTGAGGAAGTTGCCCGAGACGACGCGCACGGTGGCGTTGGCCATCGGCGTGTTCGGCAGCCCCTGCGAGAAGGCGGCCTCGATCTCGAAGCGCAGCTGGCCGGCGGCCTCCTGCGCGGCGTCCAGCGCCACCGGGTCGGTGATGCGGATGCCGCGATGGAAGCGCGACGCGTGCCCCTTGGCCGCGAGCTGCTCGGTGACCTGCGGCCGGAAGCCGTGCACGAGCACGACCTTCAGGCCCATCGCGTGCAGGATCGCCAGGTCCTGCACGAAGACGCTCAGCTTGCCCGCGGCGATGGCCTCGCCGGCCAGCGCCACGACGAAGGTCTTGCCGCGGTACATGTGGATGTACGGCGCGACGGCGCGGAACCAGGGGACGAAGGTGTGCGGGAAGACGAGGCTCATCGCGAGGGCACGGCGGGCGGCGCGCGATTGTGCCGGAAGGGGGTGTGCCGCCGGCGTGCGATGTGCGACGGCAGCGCACGCCGAACGCGCCGGGCAGGTCGCTCAATGGCTCTTGACGGCACCGTTCACCGCATCCACGATGACCTTCCCCAAGCCAGGCAGGAGGCCGTTGCCATGCAATCGTACGAGGACGTCTACAAGACCACCGGCGCCTTCAGCTGGACCGAGCTGATGACCCCCGACCCGAAGGCTGCCGTCGAGTTCTACGGCAAGCTCTTCGGCTGGACCGTCGAGGTGATGAACATGGGCCAGGGCGACTACCACGTCGTCAAGGCCGGCGGCACCTCGGTGGGCGGCATCATGGCCACGCCGCCGGAGGCGAAGGGCTCGCCGCCGATGTGGGGCGCCTATGTCACGGTGCCCGACACCGACGCGGCGGTGGAGAAGTGCAAGGCGCTCGGCGGCAAGCTGTGCGCCGGGCCGATGGACATCCCCACCGTCGGTCGCTTCGCCGTGCTGCAGGACCCGCAGGGCGCGTTCTTCAACGTCATCGCGTACAGCCCGCCCGCCGGCTGAGGCGTCGCGTGCGCGGGGGCGCGCACGGATAATGCGCGCCCGATGAATCCGCCCCGCCGCTCCCGGCCCGAGGCCGGTGAGGCCGGTGCAGCCGGTGTGGCCGAGGCGAGGCGTGCCGTGCCGCCCCGGGCGACGCCGCTGCCGCCCATCACCTATCCGGAGGCGCTGCCGGTCAGCGCACGCCGCTCCGAGATCGCGCGGGCGCTGGCCGAGCACCCGGTGATCGTCGTCAGCGGCGAGACCGGCTCGGGCAAGACGACGCAGCTGCCGAAGATCGCGCTCGAGCTCGGTCGCGGGCTCGGCGCAGGCGGGCGCGGCCTGATCGGGCACACCCAGCCGCGGCGCATCGCCGCGGCGAGCGTGGCCAGGCGCATCGCCGAGGAACTGGGCTCGCCGCTCGGCGAGGTGGTCGGCTTCAAGGTGCGCTTCCAGGACCGGCTGCAACCCGGTGCCAGCGTCAAGCTGATGACCGACGGCATCCTGCTCGCCGAGACGCAGGGCGACCCGCTGCTCACCGCCTACGACACGCTGATCATCGACGAGGCGCACGAACGCAGCCTCAACATCGACTTCCTGCTCGGCTACCTGCGGCAGATCCTGCCGCGGCGGCCGGACCTGAAGGTCGTCGTGACCTCGGCGACGATCGACGCCGAGCGCTTCGCGCAGCACTTCGCCGGCGCCCGCGGCCCGGCCCCGGTCATCGCGGTGAGCGGGCGCCTGTTCCCGGTGGAGCAGCGCTGGCGTCCGTTCGAGGAGAGCCGCGACTTCGGGCTCAACGACGCGCTGGCCGACGCGGTGGACGAGCTCTGGCGCGGCGCGGGAAGCACCGGCACCACCGCCGTCAAGGGAAGCGGCACCACCGCCGCGGGCCCGGGTGACATCCTCGTCTTCCTGCCCGGCGAGCGCGAGATCCGGGAGGCGGCCGAGCACCTGCGCCGCCACCTTGCCCACGCGTCCAGGGGCGGGCCGGGGGCAGCGAGCGGCCCGCTGCGCGGGCCGGTGGAGATCCTGCCGCTGTTCGCGCGGCTGTCGCAGGCCGAGCAGGACCGCGTCTTCACGCCCGGCCATGGCCGGCGCATCGTGCTGGCCACCAACGTCGCCGAGACCTCGCTCACGGTGCCCGGCATCCGCTACGTCATCGACAGCGGCGTGGCGCGCGTCAAGCGCTACAGCTTCCGCAACAAGGTCGAGCAGCTGCTGGTCGAGCCGGTCAGCCAGGCGGCGGCGAACCAGCGCGCGGGCCGCTGCGGGCGTGTTGCCGACGGCGTGTGCATCCGCCTGTACGACGAGAAGGACTTCCTCGGGCGGCCGCGCTTCACCGACCCCGAGATCCTGCGCAGCTCGCTGGCCGGGGTCATCCTGCGCATGAAGTCGCTGCGCCTCGGGCGCGTCGAGGACTTCCCCTTTCTCGAGCCGCCGCCGAGGAAGGCCATCGCCGACGGCTACGCGCTGCTGGCCGAGCTCGGCGCGGTGGACGACGACAACGAGCTCACCGCGACGGGGCGCGCGATGGCACACCTGCCGCTCGATCCGCGCATCGGCCGCATGATCCTCGAGGCGCGCGAGCGGCAGTCGCTCGCCGAGGTGCTGGTCATCGCCGCCGCGCTGAGCGTGCCCGACGTGCGCGACCGCCCGCTCGAGCAGCAGCAGGCGGCCGACCAGAAGCACAAGCCCTTCGACGACGAGCGAAGCGAGTTCATGGGCACGCTGGCGCTGTGGCGCTGGATCGAGGCCGGGCGCGGCGTGCACGGGCACGCGGCGGCCGGCGAGAAGGCGCGGCAGGTCGACCAGCACCGGCTCAGCAACCGGCAGCAGGAGCAGCGCCTGCGCGAGCACTTCATCAGCCCGCGCCGCGTGCGCGAATGGCGCGACATCCATGCGCAGCTGCACACCGTGGTTGCCGAGCAGGGCTGGCGGCTGAACGCCGCTGCGGCCACCTACGAGCAGGTGCACCTGGCGCTGCTCGCGGGGCTGCTGGGCAACATCGGCTGCAAGGCGGACGACGACGAGGGGTACCTCGGCGCGCGCGGCATCAGGTTCTGGCGCCACCCGGGCGCGAACCTCGCGAAGAAGCCCGGGCGCTGGATCGTCGCCGCCGAGCTCGTCGAGACGACGCGCCTGTACGGCCGCGGCATCGCGGCGATCGAGCCGCAGTGGATCCCTCCGCTGGCCGGGCACCTGCTGAAGAAGCAGCTGCTCGAGCCGCACTGGGAGAAGAAGGCGGGCGAGGTGGTGGCGCTGGAGCGTGCCACGCTGTACGGGCTCGTCGTCTACAACAACCGGCGCGTCGGCTATGCGCTCGTCGATGCGGCCGCGGCGCGCGAGATCTTCATCCGCGAGGCCCTGGTCGCCGCGCTCACCGAACCCGACGCCTGGGATGCGAAGTACCCGTTCCTCGCGCACAACCGGCGCGTGCTGCGCGAGGTGCAGGAGCTCGAGCACAAGGCACGCCGCCAGGACGTGCTCGTCGACGAGACGCTGATCGAGGCCTTCTACGCCGCGCAGCTGCCGGCCGACGTGCACGGCAGCGCCAGCTTCGAGCGCTGGTACCGCGATGCGGTGAAGCGCGAGCCGAAGCTGCTTCAGCTCACGCGCGAGGAGCTGATGCGGCACGAGGCCGCCGGCGTCACCACCGAGGCCTACCCGCGCCGGGTGCGCCTGGGCGGCATCGACTGCGCCGCGAGCTACCTGCACGAGCCGGGCGACGCGCGCGACGGGCTGACGGTGACGGTGCCGCTCTTCGCGCTGAACCCGGTGAGCGAGGCGCGCTGCGAGTGGCTGGTGCCGGGCCTGCTGGCGGCCAAGGTGCAGGCACTCTTGAAGAGCCTGCCGCAGCGGCCGCGCTCGCGGCTCCTGCCGCTGCCGGAGTTCGCCGAGGCCTTCTGCCGAGCGGTGCCGTTCGCCGAAGGCAGCTTGATGGACGCGCTGCTGAAGGCGGTGCGCGAACGCACGCAGCTGCCGGTGCAACGCGCCGACTTCAAGCTCGAGCAGGTGCCGCCGCACCTGTTCATGAACTTCGTCGTCGTCGACGAGCACGGCCGCCAGCTCGGCATGGGGCGCGACCTCGCCGCATTGAAGGCGCAGTGGGGACGCGAGGCGCGCAGCGCCTTCCAGGCGCTGGCGGCATTGAAGTCCGACATTGCTCGTGCCCCGGCCACCGCGCCCGAGCCCGCAGTGACGGCGCGAGGTGCCGAGCTGCCGTCGAAGCCCGCGCCGGCAGCCGTGACGGCACAGGCGCCGCCGCTGCCGGTGCAGCGCCACACCGCCTGGACCTTCGGCGAGCTGCCCGAGCTGATGGAAGTGCGCCGCGGCAGCCAGGTGATGGTCGGATTCCCGGCGCTGGTGGACCAGGGCGACGCGGTGACCGTGGAAGTCTTCGACGAACCCGAGGTGGCCGCCGTGCGCCACCGCGGCGGGCTGCGGCGGCTGTTCGCGCTGCAGCTGCGCGAGCCGCTCAGGTATCTGGAGAAGAACCTGCCGGGCCTGCAGGCGATGGCCGCGTCGTTCATGCCGCTGGGCACGCTGGAGGAGCTGCGCGGGCAGATCGTCGACGTGGCCCTCGAGCGTGCGTTCCTCGGCGAGCCGCTGCCGGCCGACGAGGCCGCCTTCAAGGCGCGGCTGGAGGAGGGCCGCGCCCGCATCAACCTCGTGGCACAGGAGGTGGCGCGGCAGGCGGCGGCCGTGCTGGCGGAGTACGCGGCGGCCACGCGCAAGCTGCGCGATGCCAAGCCGCCGCGCGAGGTGGCCGACGACGTCGCGGGACAGCTGCAGCGTCTGGTGGGCAGGCGGTTCCTGGCCGAGACACCGTGGCCGCAGCTGCACCACCTGCCGCGCTATCTGCGCGCCATCGTGATGCGCCTGGACAAGCTGCGTGCGGACCCGGCTCGCGACCTGGCGCGGCTGGCGGAACTGCGGCCGCTGGAGCAGCGCTGGGTGCGCCGTCAGGCGGAGTTGCGCGGCGCGGCGCACGCCCGCCTCGCCGAGTACCGTTGGCTGCTGGAGGAGCTGCGGGTCGGCCTCTTTGCCCAGGAGCTCCGCACGGCCCAGCCGGTCAGTGCGAAGCGGCTGGACAAGGTCTGGGCGCAGATCGACGCGTAGGGAGCACCGGCTCGGGCGGCCACCGCTCCAGGCACGGAAGTTCGCGGTGCGCCCGTTTGACTTGACGCAAATGACAATGATTCGCAGTTGCGATATTATCGCCCGGTCGATCACCTCAACCGGCCTGCACCTGCGGCCCGACCTGCCATGAGCACTGCCACCCGTCGCGCCGTCCTCGGCGCCCTTGCCTTCGCCGCCCTCGCCGCGCCAGGCCTGCCCGCCTTCGCGCAGGGCCAGGTGCTGAACCTGTACTCCGCCCGCCACTATCAGACGGACGAAGCGCTGTACGCCAACTTCACCAAGGCCACCGGCATCCGCATCAACCGCGTCGACGCCGACGACGCAGGCATCCTCTCGCGGCTGAAGGCAGAAGGCGCGGCCAGCCCGGCCGACGTCATCCTGCTGGTCGATGCCTCCCGCCTGTGGCGCGGCGAGCAGGACGGCCTGTTCCAGCCGGTCAAGTCGGCCCTGCTGGAGCAACGCATCCCGGCGCAGTTCCGCGGTGCCGACGCCGGGCAGGGGCCGCAGTGGTTCGGCATGTCCACGCGGGCCCGCGTGCTCGTCTACGACAAGCTGCGCCTGAAGGCAGCCGACGTCGACACCTACGAGAAGCTTGCATCCCCGGCACTGAAGGGCCTGGTGTGCACGCGCAGCGGCTCGCATCCGTACAACCTGAGCCTGTGGGGCTCGGTCCTCGAGCACCTGGGCCCGCAGAAGACCGAGGAGTGGCTGAAGGGCCTGGTCGCCAACATGGCGCGCCCGCCCAAGGGGGGCGACACCGACCAGATCCGTGGCGTCGCCGCGGGCGAGTGCGGCGTGGCGATCACCAACACCTACTACTACGCGCGGCTGCTGCGCTCGACCAAGCCGGAGGACCGCGAGGTCGTGGCCAGGACGGCGCTCGTCTTTCCCAACCAGGCCAGCTGGGGCACGCACACGAACATCGCCGGCGCGGCCGTGGCGCAGCACGCGAAGAACCGCGACGCGGCGGTGAAGTTCCTCGAGTACCTGGCGAGCGACGACGCGCAGCGCTACTTCGCCGACGGCAACAACGAGTACCCGGTGGCGGTGGGTGTGAGCACCGAGAACCCGGCGCTGATGCAGATGGGCCGCTTCAAGTCCGAGACGATCCCGATCGCCAAGGTCGGCGCCAACCAGGTCGCCGTGCAGCAGATGCTCGACCGCGTCGGCTTCAAGTAAGGCGCGACAGGCGCGCGGAACGCGTCGACTCCGGCGCGGTTGTCGCCGGATGGCCGTCGCCTGCGCTCCCTAGAATCGGCCGCCTGCGGAGGTGCGGGCGGGCTTGTGGGACATCGGTCGATTCGGGCGTGGGTGCCGGCACTCGCCTCGCTCGGCGCGCTGTTGCTGTGGCCGTCATGGGGCGGCGCACAGACGGCACGGCCGCCGGGCACCGCAGCCAGCGGCATCGTGCGATCGACCGCGGCGGCGGCGTCGGCCGCAGGCAGCACCGCGGCAGCGCGGGGTGCCGCCTCCAGTGCCGCGATGCAGCGCGCACAGCGCGCGGCCGAGAGCCCGCTGCGGGCCATCCTCGAAGCCGGAAAGGTGCGCCGGCGCGTCGAGCCCGACCCGGGCCGGCCCACCCCGACCGCCTCTGCCGCCGTGCCTGCCGAGCCGCAGTCAGCGGTGCCCGACGGCGGTACGGCGCCCGCCGCGCCGGCGCCTGACAGCCACGGCGGGAACGGCACGAACGGCGCGAACGGCGGCAATGGTGGCCCAGGCGGCGCACCGGCCGAAGAAGACTCGCCCATCCTCGTCATTCGTACGTTGCCGCTCGACGCGGTGCCGCCGGCTGCGGTGCGCGTCGTGCCCGAGCCCGCTCCGGCCGCGCCCTCGCGGGCCGCGATCTCCCCGCCGGTCGTGCTGCCGGCCTTGCCGCCACTCGGCCCGCCGGCCATCGTGGTGCCGGTGCGGCTCGTCCACATGGTCGAGCCCGAGCTGCCCCCGCGGCTGCTGGACCAGATGGTTCGGCCCGAAGTCGTGGTCGAGATGACCATCGGCACCGACGGCCGCGTCGGCGATGTCGAAGTCATGCCGCCCGTGCCGCGGCAGGTGGTGCCGATCGTGCGTTCGGCGGTGCAGCAGTGGCGCTATGCACCGCTGCCCGCGCCGCGGCGACACCGCGTCCAGATCGTCTTCCGGGGCGGCTGAGAGCGGTCCGGGACGAAGGCTCAGCCCGCCAGCACCGCCAGCGCCCGGTCCATGCCGCCCTTGGCGATGGCCAGCATCGCGCGGTCGCGCACCGCGGGCTTGGGGTGGTAGGCGATGGACAGCCCCGCGACGCTCATCATCGGCAGGTCGTTGGCGCCGTCGCCGACGGCGATGGCCTGCGCCGGAGCCACGCCCATCAGCTCGCACACCTCCAGCAGCACGCGCTTCTTCTCGGCCCCGTCGACGATCTCGCCCCAGGGCCGTTCCAGAAGCAGGCCGGTGAGGTGGCCGTCGACGACCTCGAGCATGTTGGCGCGCGCGAAGTCGAGTTGCAGCCTGGCACGCACGCGTTCGCTGAAGTAGGTGAAGCCGCCGGAGACCAGCAGCGTCTTCAAGCCCGCTTCGCGGCAGCTGTGAACGAAGGCCTCGACGCCCGGGTTCAACCGCAGCCGCTTCTCGTACACCTCGGCCAGCGCGCTCTCCGGCACGCCGCGCAGCAGCGACAGCCGCCGGCGCAGGCTGTGCCTGTAGTGGGCGATCTCGCCGCGCATCGTGGCCTCGGTGATGGCGGCGACCTCGGCGCGCCGGCCGGCGACCGCGGCGATCTCGTCGATGCACTCGATGCCGATGAGCGTGGAGTCCATGTCGAAGGCAACGAGCTTGAAGTCGGCCAGGCGCAGTGGCGGCACGAAGCCTCGCACGAAGAGGCCGGGCTCGACTTCGCGCGCGCGTTCGTCGTCGCGAGCGGTGTCCGGGCTCACGGGAGTACCTTCCCGCTGCGCGCTCACGCGGGCACCTTCGGCGCCGCCGCCTGCGGCGTGCCGAGCGAGCGCAGCAGGTCGCGCATGAACTGCGCACGCTCGGCGGCACTGTCGACCGAACGCTCGATGCGCAGCTTGTCGTTGCCGGCCAGCTTGACGGCGCGGTTCTTCTGCACCAGCTCGATGATGCGCATCGCGTCGATCGGCGGGTTCGGCCGGAAGGTCACGCTCATCAGCTTCGGCCCGGCGTCGATCTTGGCCACGCCGTACGGCCGCGCCAGCACGCGCAGGCGGTGTGTGTCGAAGAGCGTCTGGCCCTGCGGTGGCAGGCGGCCGAAGCGGTCGGTGACCTCCTCCAGCAGCGCGTCGATGCGATCGGCGCTCTCGGCCGTGGCCAGGCGCTTGTACAGCGACAGGCGCTGGTGCACGTCGCCGCAGTAGGTGTCGGGCAGCAGCGCCGGCGCGTGCAGGTTGACCTCGGTCGTTCCGGCCAGGCCGCCGAGCGGGGAGAGGAGGTCCGGCTCGCGTCCCGCCTTCAGCGAGCGCACGGCCTCGGCGAGCATGTCGTTGTAGAGCTGGAAGCCGACCTCCATCATGTTGCCGCTCTGCTGCTCGCCGAGCACCTCGCCGGCGCCGCGGATCTCGAGGTCGTGCATCGCCAGGTAGAAGCCGCTGCCGAGCTCCTCCATCTGCTGGATCGCCTCCAGCCGCTGCGCCGCCTGCTTCGTCAGGCCCTCCTTGTCGGGCACGAGCAGGTAGGCGTAGGCCTGGTGGTGGCTGCGGCCGACACGGCCGCGCAGCTGGTGCAGCTGCGCCAGGCCGAACTTGTCGGCGCGGCTGATGACGATGGTGTTGGCGCTCGGCACGTCGATGCCGGTCTCGATGATCGTCGAGCACAGCAGCACGTTGTGGCGCTGCGCGACGAAGTCGCGCATCACCGCCTCGAGCTCGCGCTCGGGCATCTGGCCGTGCGCGATGGCGATGCGTGCCTCGGGCACGAGCTCGGCCAGGCGGTCGCGGCGGTGGGCGATCGTCTCCACCTCGTTGTGCAGGAAGTACACCTGGCCGCCGCGCTTGAGCTCGCGCAGCACCGCTTCGCGGATGATGCTCGAGCCCTCGTTCTGCACGAACGTCTTGATGGCCAGCCGCCGCTGCGGCGCGGTGGCGATGACTGAGAGATCGCGAAGCCCTTCCAGCGCCATGCCGAGCGTGCGCGGGATCGGCGTGGCGGTGAGCGTCAGCACGTCGACCTCGGCGCGCAGCGCCTTCATCGCCTCCTTGTGGCGCACGCCGAAGCGGTGCTCCTCGTCGATGATGAGCAGCCCCAGGCGAGCGAACTTCACGTCGGCGGCCAGCAGCTTGTGCGTGCCGACGACGATGTCGACCCGGCCCGCGGTGATGCCTTCCAGCGCCGCCTTCACTTCCTTGCCGGTGCGAAAGCGCGACAGCTCCGCGACCTTCACCGGCCACTTGCCGAAGCGGTCCACCAGCGTCTGGTAGTGCTGCTCGGCCAGCAGCGTCGTCGGCGCGAGGAACGCCACCTGCCTGCCGCCGTGCACGGCGACGAACGCCGCGCGCAGCGCCACCTCGGTCTTGCCGAAGCCGACGTCGCCGCACACCAGCCGGTCCATCGGCTTCGGCGAGATCATGTCCTGGATGACGGCGTGGATCGCGGCGCGCTGGTCGGGTGTCTCCTCAAAGCCGAAGCTGGCGGCGAAGGCCTCGTAGTCGTGCGCCGAGAAGCGGTGCGCGAAGCCGTCGCGCGCCGCGCGCTGCGCGTAGAGGTTCAGCAGCTCGGCCGCCGTGTCGCGCACCTGCTCGGCGGCCTTGCGCTTCGCCTTCTCCCACTGGCCACTGCCCAGCCTGTGCAGCGGCGCCTCCTCGGCGCTGACGCCGGTGTAGCGGCTGATCAGGTGCAGCTGCGACACCGGCACGTAAAGCGTCGCCTTCTCGGCGTACTCGAGGTGCAGGAACTCGCTCGTGCCGCCTCCATCCTCGGACGCGAGGTCGATGCTCTTCAGCCCCTGGTAGCGGCCGATACCGTGGTTCGCGTGCACGACGGGGTCGCCGACCTTGAGCTCCGAGAGGTCCTTGATGAGCGCATCGACGCTCGAGACCTGCTCCTGCTTGCGCCGCCGGCGCGCCTCGCGCGTCGTGGCGAAGAGCTCGGTCTCGGTGATGAACTGCAGCGAGCGAGCCGCCTTGCCGGCCTCGGCTTCGGGTTCGAGCCAGTGGAAGCCCTGCGCGAGCGGGGCGGCAACGATGGCCACCTTCTCTTCGCCGGACTCGAACTCCGCGAGGCTGGCGACGCTCGGCACGACGATGTGGTGGTCGCGCAGCAGCTCGAGCAGGCTCTCGCGCCGGCCTTCGCTCTCGGCGACGAGCAGCACGCGATGCGGCGTGCCGTCCAGGTGGTGCTCGAGCGCGGCCAGCGGCTCGGTGGCGCCGCGCTCGATGCCCACGTCGGGCAGTGGCCGGCACCACGGCAGCTCGCCGGGGCCGCGCACCGCGAGCGTGGCATGCGGCTGGGTGGCGGCGAAGAACTCCTCGACGCGCAGGAACAGGTCCTCCGGCGGCAGCAGCGGCCGCTCCTTGTCGTGCTGCAGGAAGCGGTGGCGCTCGCGCGTGTCGGCCCAGAAGCGCTGCAGCGCCGCGTCCACCTCGCCCAGCAGCACGAGCGGCGCCTCGGTGCCGACGTAGTCGAACAGCGTCGCGGTGGCGTCGAAGAAGAGCGGCAGGTAGTACTCGATGCCGCCGCTGGCGATGCCCGAGGCGATGTCCTTGTAGGTGCGGGCCCTGGTCGGGTCGCCCTCGAGTCGCTCGCGCCAGCGCGCGCGAAACGCCGTGCGCGCCGCCTCGTCCATCGGGAACTCGCGCCCGGGCAGCAGCCGGACCTCGGGCACCGGGTAGAGGCTGCGCTGCGTGTCGGGGTCGAAGGTGCGGATCGAGTCGACCTCGTCGCCGAACAGGTCCACCCGGTACGGCACCGGCGAGCCCATCGGGAACAGGTCGATGAGGCCGCCGCGCACCGCGTACTCGCCCGGGCTCACGACCTGGCTCACGTGCTGGTAGCCGGCGAGCGTGAGCTGCGCCTTCAGCTTCGCCTCATCGAGGCGCGTCTTCTGGCGGAAGTGGAACGTCGTGCCGGCGAGGAACGAGGGCGGCGCGAGCCGCGCGAGCGCCGTCGTCGCCGGCACGAGCAGCACGTCCACCTCGCGCTGCTGGATGCGCCACAGCGTCGCCAGGCGCTCGGAGATGAGGTCCTGGTGCGGACTGAAGTTGTCGTAGGGCAGCGTCTCCCAGTCCGGGAACTGCGCGACGACGAGGCCGGGGGCGAAGAACGGCAGTTCGTCGGCCAGCCGCTGCGCGTCGGCGGCATCGGCGGTGAAGACGGCAAGCGGTGCGCCGCCCTGCGCGCGGGCGGCCGCGCGTTCGCGTGCGAGCGCGGCGAGCAACAGGGCATCGCCCGAGCCCTGTGGCCGCGGGAGCGTGAAGCGCCTGCCCGGCGCCAGCGGAGGGAGTTGCATCTACAAAGACAACCGCCCCGGCGCATGACACGGCGGGGCGTGGTGGACCCGGATTCTAGAATCGCCGGCGATGCCCGAAGACACCGCCCGCCTGTACGCGCTCGTGCCCTGCGCCGGTGTCGGCGAACGGGCGCAGGCCGGCGGGCCGAAACAGTACACGATGCTCGCCGGGCGCTCGGTCGTCGCGCACACGTTGGCCGCTCTCGGTGCGGTGCGCGGGCTGGAGGCGATCCTCGTCGTGCTGGCCCCGGACGACACCCTGTTCGAGCGGCACGCGCCCCAGTTCGAAGGGATGCGGGCCTGGGTAGCGCGCTGCGGTGGCGCGAGCCGCGCCGCGACCGTGGCCCATGGCCTGGGCGAGCTGCGTCGACGCGGCGCCGGGGATGCCGACTGGGTGCTCGTGCACGACGCCGCGCGCTGCCTCGTGAGGCCGGGCTGGGTGGAGGCGCTCATCGAGGCCTGCCGTGCCGACGACGTCGGCGGCCTGCTCGCGATGCCGCTCGGCGACACGCTCAAGCAGGCGAACGCCGGGGCCGACCGTGTTGCCGCCACGGTGCCGCGCGAGGGCAAGTGGCTGGCGCAGACGCCGCAGATGTTCCGCCTCGGCCTGCTGCAGCGCGCGCTGGCCGCCGCCGGCGATTCGGTCAGCGACGAGGCCAGCGCCGTCGAGGCGCTGGGCCTCGCGCCGCGGCTCGTGCGCGGCGACATCGAGAACATCAAGCTCACGTGGCCGGCCGAGTTGGCACTGGCCGAGCGGCTGCTGCGATCGCGCAGCTGATGCGCGGTCGGACCCATCGACGCCCCTGCGCTGGCTCACCGATGAACCCTCTCAATGACCTGCGCATCGGCGAAGGCTGGGACGTGCACGCGCTCGTCACCGGGCGGCCGCTGGTGCTGGGCGGCGTGACCGTGCCGCACACGCACGGCCTGGCCGGTCACTCCGACGCCGACGCGCTGCTGCACGCCATCACCGACGCGCTGCTCGGGGCGGCGGGCCTCGGTGACATCGGCCGCCTGTTCCCGGACACCGACGCCGCCCATGCCGGCGCCGACTCGGCCCTGCTGCTGGCACGCGCGCTCGAACGCGTGCACGCCGCCGGCTGGCGCGTCGTCAACGTCGACGCCACCATCGTCGCGCAGGCGCCGAGGATGGCGCCGCACATCCCGGCGATGCGCGAGCGCATCGCCGGCGTGCTCGGCCTCGGCGGCGACGCGGTGAACGTGAAGGCCAAGACAGCCGAGAAGATGGGGCCGGTGGGCGAGGGCCGCGCCATCGAGGCGCGCGCCGTGTGCCTGTTGTGGCGCGCGCCGCGGCCCGACGCACCCGCCTAGCGCCCGCGGGTCGGTCTGGTGGGCGGGAGCCGGCGTGGGGCCGCCTCAGCGGCCTGCGGCCTCTCCGGCCTGCCCGCGCAGCCACTGCAGTTCCTCGGCCGTGTTGGCGTTGAAGAAGCCATCGCTGTCGGCAAAGGGCACCAGCACATGGCCGTGGCGCCGGGTGAAGCGGTCGATCTTGCGCTCGCCCTCGGCCAGCGCGGCGGCGAGCGGCTCGCGCAGCGAGCGGTGCAGCAGGCAGAAGACGGGCTGCGGCTGGGGCGCCGGCGCCTCTCCCGGGTCCCGTTCGCCTGGCACGCGGGGTTCCTCGGTCACCGGCATCGCCACGCACGCACCGGCAGCGAGGGCGGCGGCATGCAGGCGGGCCACCAGGTCCAGCGGAAACCGCGGCGTGTCGCACGGCACCGTGACCAGCCACTCGCTGCCGAGGGCTTCGAGCTGCATCAGCCCCGCGAGCATGCCGGCCAGCGGCCCGGGGAAGCCCTGCTCGCTGTCCGGCCACACGGGCACGCCGAGCCTTGCATAGACGTCGAGGTGCCGGTTGGCGTTGATGGCCAGCGTGGCCACCTGCGGCCGCAGGCGATCGAGCGCATGCAGCACCAGCGGTTGGCCGTGCAGCTCCTGCAGGCCCTTGTCGACACCGCCCATGCGGCTGCCGCGCCCGCCCGCAAGCACGAGGCCGGTGATGCTGGGCCGGGGGTCAGGAGTGTTCAATGGCGCATCGCGTCGTGACACCGGCATTCTGAGGCCCGCGGCAGCGATGCGCCCGCGTGCGGAGCGGGTCGGCGGTTTGTGTTCCACTGGCAGCCGTGAGCAGCGCCCGCATGTCAACCATCGCCATCGAAGAGGACCCGTCCGATGCCCCGGTGCTCGCCGGCCTGGAGGGTCTCGAGGTCGATGCTGGCGCCGCGGCCGCCGGTGCAGGCGTCGCCACGGCCAGAGGAGCCGCCGTGTCCGTGAACCTCGCGCCGCACGCACGTGCACGGCGCGTGGCGCCATCGGGCCAGCTGCCGGTGCTGACGCAGGCCCGCGCCGCGCTGATGCGCGAGGCCGTCGCCGTGGCCAGCGACGGCACGCGCCGGACCATCCAGCTCGCCGCCGAGCGCGCGCTGGCGCTGTATGTCGATCGGCAGGAAGTGGTGACGCTGATGACGCTCGGCCAGGAGCCCGAGCTGCTGGCGCTGGGCTACCTGCTGAACCAGGGCCTCGTGGCGAACGTCGGCGAGGTCGAGTCCGTCTCGGTGGACTGGGACGTCGCGGCGGCGGCGGTGCGCACGCGCGCCGGGGTCGGCAGTCTGGCCGAGCGCCTGGCCCGCCGCACGGTCACCACCGGATGCGGGCAGGGCACGGTGTTCGGCGACTGGCTGCAGCGTGTGCCGCCGCTGCCTGCACCCGCGGCAGACACCCCGACAGTGGCCCACGAGAGCCTGGTCTCGCTGCTCGACGCGATGCGCCGGCTGCCCAGCGTGCACCGCGACGCCGGCTCGGTGCACGGCACCGCGTTGTGGCGTGCCGCGCATGAGCCCGCCCGGCCGCCCGAAGGGCTCATGCCGGAGCGCGAAGCGCGAAGGTGCTCCGGTGAGCCCGAGATGCTCGTGCACGTCGAGGACGTCGGCCGGCACAACGCCGTCGACACCGTGGCCGGCTGGATGGCGATGCATGCGGTGCCGGGCGAGGCCTGCTGGCTCTACACCACCGGCCGCCTGACGAGCGAGATGGTGTTGAAGGCGGCGAGCCTGCGCATCCCGCTCGTCGTCTCGCGCAACGGCGCGACTGCGATGGGCCAGCAGCTCGCGGAGTCGCTGAACCTCACCCTCATCGGCCGCGCAGGCGGGCAGAACTACCTCTGCTACGCCGGCGCGGCGCGCCTCGCGCCCCGGCGCTGAGGTCGCCCCGGCAAGAAGCGGCGCTCAGACCAGCCCGTCGAACAGCCACACCGGGACCGGTTCACCGGCGGCCACGCTGCCCTGGTCGTGTGCCAGCACGACGAGCGCGTTGGCCTCGCTCATGCTGCGCAGCACGCCGGCGCCTTGGCTGCCGAAGAGGCGCACCTGCCAGCCGCCGCCGTCGCGTGCAGGCTCGACGATGGCGCGCTGGAACTCGGTGCGCCCGGGGCGCTTGCGAATGGGCGCCGTGCTGCGCGCGCTGAGCACGGGCAGCGGTGCCGCGTTCGCGCCGGCCAGCACGAGCAGTGCCTCGCGCACGAAGGCATAGAACGTGACGAGCGCGGCCACCGGGTTGCCGGGCAGCGCGAAGAGCCACGAGCTCGGCGGCGGGGCCTCGCCCGCCGGCCCCGGTGCGAGGCCGCCGGCTCCTTCGCGCCGCAGCAGCCCGAAGGCGAACGGCCGCCCCGGCCGCATCGCCACCTTCCAGAACGCCACGTCGCCGTGCCGCGCCAGGATGTCGCGCGTGTAGTCGGCGTCGCCCGCGCTCACGCCGCCGCTCGTCACCACGGCGTCGGCCTCGCGCACGGCGCGCGCGACGACGGCGGCGAGCGCGGCGCGGTCGTCGCGCACGAGCCCGAGGTCGACCACCTCCATGCCCAGGCGGCGCAGCGCCGCGCCGAGCGAGAAGCGGTTGCTGTCGTAGATGCAGCCGGGCGCCAGCGGCGCCCCGGGCTCGGTCACCTCGTCGCCGGTGGAGAAGAGGGCCACGCGCAGCGGCCGCATGACGCGCACGCGCGTGAGCCCGAGCGAAGCCGCGAGCCCGACGTCGGCCGGCCGCAGCACCCGCCCGGCGGCGAGCGCGGCCTTGCCGGCGGCGAGGTCCTCGCCGCGCTTGCGCCGATTCTCGCCCGGGCGGATGACGCCCGGCGGGATGTGCACCTCGCCGCCGTCGGGGGTGCCCTGCACCCGCACGAGCTCCAGCGGCACGACGGTGTCGGCGCCGGCCGGCATCACCGCTCCCGTCATGACGCGCAGGCACTGCCCGGCGCCGAGCGTGCCGCCGTACGGTGCGCCGGCCACCACGGTGCCGGTGGCGCGCAGCACCGTCGGCCCGTCGGCGCGCAGCGCCGCGCCGGCGAACGCATAACCGTCCATCGCCGAGTTGTCGTGCGCCGGCACGTCGATCGGCGAGACGACGTCGGCGGCGAGCACACGCCCGTCGGCCTCGTGCAGCGGCACCTCCAGCGACTCGCTCCGCGGCAGCGGCACCAGCGCCGCCGCGATGGCGGCGCGCGCCTCGTCGACGCCGAGGTTGCGCTCGCCGGCAGCGAGCGGGGAGGGGCCGAGTTCGTTCATCGGGTGCGGGTCGGCGGATGCGGTGGGTTCTTGCGGGTCCCGCGCCGCGGTGGCGCGAGGCGGGTCCGACCGGCAGGCGACCCGACGCGCGGATTGTCCGTCGCAGCGCACACAATGCCGCCCGGGACCGACCCGCCCCGCCGAACCGGCCCCGGCCCGAGCCACGAACCGACGAGCCCCGCCCATGCCCACCGCGATCGACCTGCGCAGCGATACCGTCACCCGCCCGACGCCTGCCATGCGCGAGGCGATGGCCCGCGCCGACGTCGGCGACGACCAGTACGGCGAGGACCCCACGACCAACCGCCTGCAGGAGCAGATGGCGGCGCTGCTCGGCAAGGAAGCGGCGCTGTGGATGCCCAGCGGCACGATGGCCAACCAGGTGGCGCTGCTGGCGCTGGCGCGCCCCGGCGACGAGGTGATCACGGCGCGCGAGGCGCATGCCGGCTGGCACGAGGCGGGCGGCGCGGCGGCCAACGCCGGCGTGCAGATCGTCGAGGTCGGCGAGGGCGGCGTCTTCACGCGCGAGCAGTTCGAGGCGGCCATCAAGCCGGCCGGCCTGCCGGTGTTCCCGGCCACCACGGTGGTGGAGATCGAGGACACGCACAACCGCGCCGGCGGCGTCGTCTTTCCGCAGGACGAGGCGGTGCGCATCTGCGCGCTGGCGCGCGAGCGCGGCATCGCCAGCTTCCTCGACGGCGCGCGGCTGTGGAACGCCGCCGTGGCCAGCGGCCGCAGCGAGAAGGAGCTCGCCGCGCCGTTCGACCTCGTCTCGGTGGCCTTCAGCAAGGGGCTCGGCGCGCCCGGCGGCTCGCTGCTGGCGGGCCCGCGCGAGGTCATCGCGCGCGCCAACCGCCACCGCCGGCGGCTGGGCGGCGCGATGCGGCAGGTGGGCATCTTTGCCGCCGCGGCGCTGCACGGCGTGGAGTTCCACCGCGCGCGGCTGGCCGAGGACCATGCCAACGCCCGCCGCTTGGCCGAGCGGCTGGCCGGTTGCGCGCCGGTGCGGCTCGACCTCGCAAGCGTGCAGACGAACATCGTCGTCTTCCACCTGAAGGCGGACGTGCCGGGCACGCCCGACGCGGCCACGCTCGTGGCCGAGGCGCGCAAGCGCGGCGTGCTGCTCAACGCCTTCGGGCCGCGCACGGTGCGTGCAGTGACGCACCTGGACGTGAACGCCGCGCAGTGCGACGAGGCGGCAGCGCAGCTCGCCGCGCTGCTGGGCGGGCGCTGAGAAGCTGTGAACGAACCCTCCACGCCCGCTCGTCACGCCAAACGACGCCCGCTCGTCGTTGCAAATGCTCGCCATAGCCCGAGCTATGGCTGCGCTTTGCGCCTAGATCGGGCGCCGTTTGGCGTGCCGCTCGGGCGCGGCCGGTTCATTCACAGCTTCTGAGGCCTCGACCTCCCGGGCGCGCCGGTGCCGCGCGCGGCATCGCGCGACGCCCGGCGCGCTGCCTCGGGTGCGCTTCGGGCATGAACCTGCGGCGACGACACGTCCCCCCTGCGGGGGACACGGTCCCCTAGGTTCGCACCTTGTGGCCGCCCGGGTGCGGGCAGAGACTGTCCTGCGCGACCGGACCCGCGTGCGCCATCGCCTCTCGGCGGTGGGGCGCCTCGCGGCAGCGGGCCTGTGCGTCGCGCACCGAGCCAGGAGGAGGATCCATGAACACCAAGCCGCCGTCAGGCTCCCGTTTCGCCGTGGTGGCGGCGGCGCTGCTGGCGCTGGCCGCGTGCCAGCGCACGCCGGCCCCGGCGCCGCAGGCCCCGCCCCCCGCGCCCAGCCCACCGCCGGCACCGCTCGCCGTGCAGCCGGTAAGCCCCGAGGACGTCGGCCGCCTGCTCGAACGCCGCATCGCTGCCGGCGAGGCGCCGTTCGTGCCGGGCCAGGTCATCGTCAAGCTGCGCGCCGGCCGCACCACGGCGATGGCCGCGCCCGACATGCAGCGCCTGCAGATCGAGAGTGACGAGCAGCTCACCTCGGGCGGCGAGCGCATCTACCGCATCCAGCCCGGCGTGGCGCGCAACATGCAGCCGCAGGCGATGCGCGACCGCACGCTCGAGCTCGTGCGCACGATCGCCGCGCGCCCCGACGTCGAGTACGCGCAGCCCAACTTCATCGTGCAGATCGGCGCCGTGCCGAACGACCCCGGCTTCGTGCAGCAGTGGCACTACGCCGACAACGGCACCGGCACGGGCCAGGTGCCCGGCGGCATCAACCTGCCGCAGGTGTGGGAGACGAACAAGGGCTCGGCCAACGTCGTCGTCGCCGTCATCGACACCGGCATCCTGCCGGCGCACCCGGACATCACCGGCTCGCCGAACCTCGTGCCCGGCTTCGACATGATCAGCGACGCCTTCATCGCCAACGACGGCGGCGGCCGCGACAACGACCCCACCGACCCCGGCGACGGCTTCAGCACCGGCGAGTGCGGCCCGGGCATCCCGGGGCAGCCCAACAGCTGGCACGGCACGCACGTCGCCGGCACCGTGGGCGTGGGCAACACCAACAACGGCGTCGGCGTGGCCGGCGTCAACTGGACGGTGAAGCTGCAGGCCGTGCGCGTGCTCGGCAAGTGCGGCGGCACGATGGTCGACATCAACGACGCGATCCGCTGGGCCGCCGGCCTGCCGGTGCCCGGCGTGCCGAACAACGCCACGCCGGCCAAGGTCATCAACATGAGCCTGGGCGGCGGGTCGCCGTGCTCGGCCTCGCCGGCCACGCAGTCGGCGATCAACGACGCCATCGGCGCCGGCGCCACCGTCGTCGTCGCGGCGGGCAACTCGGCGGCCGATGCGTCGGGCTTCGTGCCGGCGGGCTGCAACGGTGTCGTCACGGTGGCGGCGAGCGACGCCCGTGGCTTCCTCGTCACGCGCTACTCCAACTTCGGGCCGCGCATCGACATCCTCGCGCCGGGCGGCGACACGCAGCGCGACGACACCGGCGACGGCCAGAACGACGGCGTGCTGTCGATGGTGCAGGGCGGCTACGCGCGCTACAACGGCACGTCGATGGCGAGCCCGCACGTGGCCGGCGTGGTGGCGCTGATGCTCGCCGCGCGGCCGACGCTGACGCCGGCCCAGGTGCTCGCGGAGCTGAAGGCGCAGGCGCTGCCGCGCGACACGACGCAATGCCCGCGCCCCTGCGGCGCGGGGCTGCTGAACGCGCGCGCGGCGCTCGGCGGCACGCCGCCGCCGCCCCCGCCGCCGCCGCCCCCACCGCCGGACGGCGCGATGGTTGCACTCGCGCCCAACACGGCCACGCTGAACATCGGCGCCAGCGCCACGCTGGTGGCCACGGTGTCGGCCGCCGGTGCGCCGTTGGCGAACAAGGCCGTGACCTTCGCCACCAGCAACGCCGCCGTGGCCACGGTGACGCCGACCTCGGCCACCACCGATGCCACCGGCCAGGCGCGCGTCGTCGTCGCCGGGCTGACACCGGGCAACGCCACCGTCAGCGCCAGCGTCGAGGGGGCGCAGGCGAGCGCGGCGATCACCGTGGCGGCCAAGGTGTCGGCGCTGTCATGGGCAGGCGCGCTGGCGATGGGGCTCATGGCGATGCTCGGCGCCTGGCGGTGGCGCACGCGCCGGGGCTGAATGGGGCATGAGCGAGCCGCTGGCGGCCATCGACGCGCTCGGCCTGGCCACGGCGCGCGTGGCGCAGGTGGTGCTGGGGGCGCTCGGCACGCCGTTCGAGCTGCACGGCGACCAGCTGCGGCACGCCTCGGGCTTCGTGGCGCAGGTGCACCGCGACTGCACGGCGTTGTGGCCCGTGCTGCTGTGGCTGGTGACGCTGGCCGCGGTCTCGTTCGCCGTCTCGCGCCGCGGGAGGGACCGCCGACCGCCCGGCGTGCGCGACGGCCCGGCCGCGCCGGCGCGTGCGGCGCTGCCGCGGGTGCTGGCGCGTGCGCTCGTCGGTGTGGCGGCGGTTGCGCTGGCCAACCAGCTGCGGCTCGTCGCGGTGCTCTGGTGCGGGGCCGTCGCCCCGGCCTCGTTCGCCTGGATGCACGAGGTGATCGGGCCGCTCTTCCTCGTGGCAGCGGGCGCCGGGCTCGTGGCCTGGGTGCTGCGGCAGCGGAGCGATGCGCGGGACGGGCGAGCGGCGCCCGGGCCACGGGCCGCGACAGGGGTCCCTCTCCCGCAGGCCGCCGCGGCGGCCGCGCTCGTGTGCGTGCCGCTGGTCGTGCTCGCCTCGGCCCGAGGCATGCCGGTCGCGCAGGCCCCCGCGACGCCGGTGCCCGGCGGCACGGCCATGCCGTCGCCGCAGGCCGCGCCCATCGTGTCCGGTGACCTGATCGTCAAGTTCCGCGATGCCACCGAACCCGGCCGGCAGCTCGCCGACGTGCTGGCGGGCAAGCGCACCGTGGCCGGCGTGGCGCCGCTGGCGCAGCGGCTCTCGCGCGAGCTCGGCGTGCCGCTGGTGCTGGCCCAGGTGACCTCGGGGCGCGAGGCGCTGCTCGCCGTCGACCGCGAGGCGCTCGGCCGCCAGCTGCTCGCTCGCGCCGGCCGTGAAGCGACAGTGCAGCGGGCGGTGATGACGGTGCCTGCGCCTTCGGCGGGCTCGACGAGCGGCCTGCCGGCCGCCGAGCTCGTGCTGCGGCTCGAGACACGCCCGGGCACTTCCGCCGCCCGGCGCGAAGCGCTGCCCGGCCGCCTGTCCGTGGCCGGTCTCCTGCAGCCGGGCGTGGAGCCCGACGGGGCCGAGGCGCACCTGCGCTTGCGCTACGACCTCGACGCGCTGACGCTGGCGCTGATCGCGAAGGTGCAGCACAGGCCCGACGTGGAGTACGCACAGGCGAACCGGATGCTGCGGCCGCAGGCGCGGCCCGCCGCGCCGGCCTCGCGCTGACGAAGCGGCCGGCAGCGCCGCGTCCTCGCATCGGCACCGCGCATGCTTGCCTGCGCGGCGCCCACAATGTGCCCAGTCCGCACGATCCGGTCCATGGCCCAGCCAACGGTACGAACGACACGCCGACCATGAGCCCGCCCGGCCGCCCGAAGGGTGAATTCCGCAGCGCGCAGCGCGAAGGCACTCCGGTGGGCCCGTCCGGCCCACCGAAGGCCTCGACCCCGAGCGCGCCGCGCGAGGGCGCTGCGGCGAGCGCCGCCGGGCTGCCGGCCCCGCCCGACGTCGGCGGCACGCCCGCACCGGCCGACCTCAGCGTCGAGCAGGCCTTTGCCGCCGCGTACCAGGAACTGCGCCGGCTGGCGCGCGCGCGGCTGCGCGGCGGTGGCCGCAACACCGTGCTCGACACCACGGCGCTCGTGCACGAGACCTACCTCAAGCTCAGCCGGATGGCCGGCGTGGCGTTTCCGGATCGGCCGCGTTTCCTCGTTTACGCCGGCAGGGCGATGCGTTCGATCATCGTGGACATGGTGCGGCAGCGGCAGACCGAGCGCGCCGGCGGCGACGTGGCCCTGCTCACGCTCACGGGCGACCTGGTGGACGCCGTGCCCGCCGAGGAGGAGCACATCCTGCGCGTGCACGAGGCGCTGGCCGAGATGGCGCAGGTCGACGAGCGCATGGCGCGGGTGGTGGAGATGCGCTACTTCGGCGGCATGACGGAGACGGAGATCGGCGAGGCGCTCGGCGTCACCGACCGCACCGTGCGGCGCGACTGGGAGCAGGCGCGGCTGTTCCTCGCCGAGGCGTTGAAGTAGCCGCAAGCGGCGCCTGTGGTCGGCAGCGCCCGGCACCCGCGGCGGAGGATTGTGGCGGAGGATTGCGGCGGAGGACTGTGGCGGAGCACTGCGGCGGAGGACGGCAGCGGAGGACGGCAGCGGAGGACGGCAGCGGAGGACGGCAGCGGAGGACGGCAGCGGAGGACGGCATGAATGAGGCCTTCAGGCTCGCGCCGCACGAGTGGGCGATGCTGCGCACGCTGCTCGACGAGGCGCTATCCAAGCCGGCGGGCGCACGGGCGGCCTGGCTCGACTCGCTGTCGGACGCGCCGGCGGTGGCCCTGGTGCCGCGCCTGCGTGCGCTGCTGGCCAACGCCGCCGACGCGGCCGAAGCCTCGGGCGGCGCGCCAGCCACGGCGGCGCGCCTGCTCGAGACGCTCCCGAAGGTCGAGACGGGGCAGTTCGCTCCTGCGCCCGGCGCCGGCGAGCGGGCCGGCGATGCGGTCGGCCCGTACCGGCTGCTGCGCGAGCTCGGCAGCGGCGGCATGGGCAGCGTGTGGCTCGCCGAACGCACCGACATGTTGCAGGGCCGGCAGGTGGCGCTGAAGCTGCCGCACGGCGCGTGGAAACGCGCCGGGCTGGCCGAGCGCCTGGCGCGCGAGCGCGAGATCCTGGCCACCCTCGAGCACCCGAACATCGCGCGGCTGTACGACGCCGGCGTCACGCCGCAGGGCCAGCCGTGGCTGGCGCTGGAGTACGTGGCCGGCGAGCGCATCGACATGCACTGCCGGGCGAGGCAGCTGGACGTCGGCTCGCGCCTGCGCCTGTTCCTGCAGGTGGCCCGCGCCGTCGCGCACGCGCACGCGCAACTCGTCGTGCACCGCGACCTGAAGCCGGCGAACATGCTCGTCACCCCCACCGGCGACGTGAAGCTGCTGGACTTCGGCATCGCCAAGCTGGCCGCCGAAGGCGTGGTGGCGGAGACCGAGCTCACGCGCGAGGCCGGCCGCGCCTACACCCCCGAGTACGCGAGCCCCGAGCAGGTCCTCGGCCGGCCCATCGGCACGGCGAGCGACGTCTACTCGCTCGGCGTCGTGCTGTTCGAGCTGCTGGCCGACGCACGGCCGTACCGGCTCGAGCCGGCGCGCCAGCCGGCGCGCGCGGCGCTCGAACAGGCGGTGTCGCAGGGCGACCTGCCGCGGCCGAGCGCGCTGGCGCCGCCGGCGCGGCGCGCCGCCATCCGGGGCGACCTCGACACGATCGTGCTCAAGGCGCTGAAGCGCGAACCGGCCGAGCGCTACGCGACGGTGGCCGCGCTGGCCGAGGACGTGCAGCGGCACCTCGAGCGCCGCCCGGTGCTGGCACAACCCGACCGCGCGTGGTACCGCGTGCGCACCTTCGTGCGGCGCAACCGGCTCGCCGTGTCGGCCGGCGCCGCGGTGGGCTTGGCGCTGGCCGCAGGGCTCGTCGTCGCCCTGTGGCAGGCGCACGTGGCGCGCGGGGAGCAGCGGCGCGCCGAGGCCGTGAAGGGCTTCGTCGCCGGCCTGCTGGCCGACGCCGACCCGTTCAACACGACGAGCCGCGCGCCGACGGTCGAGGGCCTGCTGCAGCGCGCCGAGGAGCGGCTGCGCGGCCCGCTGCCCGGCGGCGCGGCCACGCGCATCGAGCTGCTCGAGATGCTCGGCGCCAGCTACGTCGGGCTGAGCCGCTTCGAACGCGCCGAGCAGGTGCTGGCGCAGGCGATCGACGAGGGGCGCGGCGGCCTCGGTGCCGACCACCCGCTGACGCAGAAGGCACGCATCACGATGCTGGCCGTGCACCGCTTTCGCGGCCGCACGGCCGAGATGAAGGCCGAGCTCGACGTGCTGCTGCCGGTGCTGCGCGGCGCGCGCACCGGGCCGGGCGAGAACCTGCAGCGCGCGCTGACTGCCGCGGCGCACCTGGCGCTGGACAGCGGGCAGTATGTGCAGGCCACGGCCGTGGCGCGCGAGGCGCTGCAGCTGGCCGTGCAGCTGCGCGGCGAGAACGACCCGGTGGCCGGCGACGCGGCGTTGCTGCTGGCCTCCACCGGCCAGTTCGGCGGCGACGCCGAGGCCACGCTGACGCTGGCCGTCGAGGCGCGCGAGCGGCTGCTGCGCATCCACGGTGGCGAACGGCCGCACGCGCGCGTGCTCGACGCCCGCTTCATGGTCGGGCGGGCGCTGGGCAACGTCGGGCGCTACGCCGAGGCGGTGGACGAGCTGCGCCACGTGCTGCAGCAGGTGCGCGAGCTGCTCGGTGCCGAGGCGAACATGGCCGCCTTCGTCGCGGCCGACATCGCGCGCTTCGAGCTCGAGCTGATGCGGCCCGCGGCGGCCGAAGCGATGGCCGCGCTCGCCCGCCGCATCGCCGAGCGCGACGCGGCCGAGGACTCCTACACCGTGGCCGCGGCGCGCTGGACACATGGCCGGGCGCTGCTGGCGCTGGCACGGCACGAGGAAGCGCGCGAGCAGCTGGCTCGCGCGCTGGCCTGGATGCAGCGCGAGCGGGGCGCCGGGCATCCGCTGACGCTGGACATCGCGGCCAGCCATGCGACCTCGCTGGCGCGGCTCGGCCGGCTCGATGCGGCCTGGAGCGAGCTCGCGCCGCGGCTGGCCGCGTACCGCGCGGCACGCCCCGTGCCGCGCTACCGCGGCCTGCACGCGGCCGGTCTCGTGCGCGCGCTGCAGGGGCGCACCGAGGAGGCGATGGCACTGCAGCAGGAGGCGCTGGCGGCCCTGCCCGACACGCCGCTGCACCGGCCGCGGCGTGATGCGGCACGCGCCGAGCTGGCGCAGCTGGCGCTGGCCCGAGGCGACGCCCGCGAAGCCATGGCCGAGCTGCAGCGCCTGCAGCGCGCGCCCGGCGAAGGAGGCGCCGACGGGCCCGAGGAGGCCGGGCGCCTGGCGACGCTCGGCCAGGCGCACATCGCGCTCGGCCAGGCAGCCGAAGGCCGACAGGCCATGCTGCGGGCGGCCCGGCTCCTGGAGGCAGGCACGGTGCGCTAAAGCGGCGGCGGCCGCGCGACCAGGCGGCCACGGCACGATGCGCAGCACGACGAAGTCGACGGGGGTCAGCCGCGCGCGCCGCGCCGCGGACGAACGGGTCTTCGACATGGGAGCCTCCTGGTCGGAGGCACCGGCAACGCATCTTCGGCTGCGTGCGGCGCGCTGAGGCGATGAACGTGATCGGCGGGTCATTGCGGGCAGCGCCGGGCCCTGCGCCGCAAGGCCGGCCGCGATGCCGCGCGGCTCCCTCCGAAGGGCGAGGCGCCGCAGGCGCTGTCCGGGTCGGCGGCATCGCCGCGTTCTTCCCACGGCAGGCAGAAGGCGCGAGGGCTGCGCCCTGCGGGGCATCGCGCGGGCCGGCTGCAGGCTCGTGTGCCATCCATCGCGTGAGGAGTGACCGATGCATGCCGACACCCTGGGCTGGAGCGCCGCGGCGCTGATGGTGGCCACGTTCGCCACGGCCCACGCCCGTGCGATGCGCGTGCTGGCCGTGTTCACGAACGTCGCCTTCATCGCCTATGGCCTGGCGGCCGGCCTGGCCCCGGTGGTGGCGTTGCACCTGGTGTTGCTGCCGGTGAATGCCTGGCGCGGGGCGCAGGCTTTCGCCGCCGCGCGCCCGCAGGGCGTGGCCGGGCACCGGGGTCGCCTCGCGGCGCTGTTCGCCGCCGTGCTGGCAGCCTGGCTGCTGGTGGGCTGCGGCGGGGGCGGGCGCGGCGATGGCGACGGCGAGGGCGCTGCACCGCCGC
>JAHCKS010000006.1 GCA_026125665.1 Rubrivivax sp. | reverse complement strand
GCGAGGCGGTCTTCATTCGTCGTCGCCGCCGAGCACCCCGCCCAGCAGCCCGCCGGCCGGCAGCAGCCCGCCGAGCGCCGACTCGCCGGTGCGCCCGCCGCCCGTCTGCGGCGCGGCGGCGAACACGCGCGAGGCCAGGCGCGAGAACGGCAGGCTCTGCAGCCACACCGTGCCCGGGCCGGTGATCCTCGCGAAGAACAGGCCCTCGCCGCCGAACAGCGCCGTCTTGATCTTGCCGACGTACTGGATCTCGAAGCTGATGCTCTGCGTGTAGGCAACGACGCAGCCGGTGTCGACGAGCAGCGTCTGCCCGGGCTGCAGCTCGCGCTTGGCGATCGTGCCGCCGGCGTGCACGAAGGCGAGCCCCTCGCCTTCGAGCTTCTGCATGATGAAGCCCTCGCCGCCGAAGAAGCCGGTGGACAGCTTGCGCTGCAAGGCGATGCCGAGCGAGACGCCGCGCGCCGCGCAGAGGAAGGCATCGCGCTGGCAGATCAGCGTGCCGCCGAGCTGCCGCAGGTCCATCGCGATGATCTTGCCCGGGTACGGCGCGGCGAAGGCCACGCGCTGCTTGCCGCTGCCGTTGTTGGTGTAGACGGTGGTGAACAGCGACTCGCCGGTGACGAGCCGCTTGCCGGCCCCGAGCAGCTTGCCGAGGAAGCCGCCCTGGCCGGCGCTGCCGTCGCCGAACACGGTGTCCATGGCGATGGCGGCGTCCATGTACATCATGCTGCCGGCTTCGCCGATGGCCGCCTCGCCGGGGTCGAGCTCGACCTCGACGTACTGCATCTCGGAGCCCTTGACCTCGTAGTCCACCACGTCCATCGCCATCGCTGCATCCTCTGGCGACGGGTCCGCCGCCGCGCTGCACTGTTTCGAACCGTGCATGGTACCGAAGCAAGCTGCCCGGCCCCGCGGCAGTGCGGGCCACCGCAGGCGGTTAGCAACAGGTTGCATTGCCAACGGCACCCTAACGTCCGCTGCACGCCGGCGGCCACCGGACGCCGACGACGGCGCCGACAATCCCGGTGATGCCGCTGCCCGCCTCCGACCTGCTGCCCGTGGCCGCCGCCGCGCTCGGCGTGGCCGCCGCTTCGCTCACCGGCTTCGGGTGGCGGCACGCGCAGCCGCGCGGCTGGCGCTGGTGGATGGCCTCGGTGTGGCTGGCCACGCTGGGCGCGCTGCTGGCGGCGTCGTTGCCGCACGTGCCTTGGCCCTTCACGCAGGGGGCAGTGCGCTTTGCCGCCGAGATGCTGCTGCTGCAGTGGCCACTCACGCTGCTCATCGGCCTGCGCCGCTTCCACGCCCGCGACGCGCTGCCCGGGCACGCCAGCCTGGACTTCGCGCTGCTGCTCGCCGCCGCGCCCGTGCTCGCTGCGGCCTCCCTGCTGGCCCCTGCCGAGGCGCCCTGGGTGGCCGCCGCGGCGGGCTCGCTGGCCCTGTTGCACGCGGCCGTGGTGGCGTTGCGCACGCCGGTGGGCCACGCCACGCCACCGCTGCAGGCGCTGGCCGCCGTGCAAGGGCTGCTGGCCCTGGCGCCGCTGGCCGCGTGGACCCTGATGGCCGCCGGCGATGAACGGTCGCCCCTGTCGGCCGTGGCACTCGCCGGCGCCGGAGCGCGCGGACTCGCCGATGCGCCGTCCGCGCTGCCGGCCGACCCGCTGGCCTGGCGCTCGGTGGCCGCGGCACTCGGCGTCACCGTCGCCGCGTTCGTCGTGCTGACGATGGTCGGGCGGCGCGTCGAGCAGCAGCTGCGCGAGTCGCGCCAGCGCCTGCGCACGCTGGCCAACATGGACGCGCTGACGCAGGTGCCCAACCGCCGCCACTTCAGCGAGCTGGCGGTGCAGGCGCTCGAGCACGACCCGCCCGGCAGCACGGTGCTGCTGATGTTCGACGTGGACCACTTCAAGGGCATCAACGACAGCCTCGGCCACGCCGCCGGCGACCGCGCCCTCACGCTCGTCGCCGGCGGCATGCTCGAGCAGCTTCGCGCACGCGACGTGCCCGGCCGCCTGGGCGGCGACGAGTTCGCGCTGCTGCTTCGCAGCGCCGGGGTGCCCGCAGCCATCGGCGTGGCCGAACGCATCGTGCGCTCGGTGCAGCAGCGCAGCGCCGAGCAGCAGCTGCCGCGCCTCACGCTGAGCTTCGGCGTCGTGCAGGTGGCGAGCCAGGAGCAGCTCGACGCGGCGCTGCGCCGGGCCGACCAGGCGCTGTTCGAAGCCAAGCGGCAGGGCCGCAACTGCGCCGTCGCCGCCGAGGGCGACGAGGCGCACCCGGTGTTCAGCGAAAGCCAGCGGCTCGGGCTCGCGGCGGCCTGAAGGGAGAGCCAGGCAGGACGCAGCCGGGCGAGTGGCGTGTCGCGCCGTGGTCCCGCTCCTCGGGGCCCTCGATAATCGCGCGCCGCACATCGCGATGGCCCACGCTCCTTCCAACTTCCTGTCGGCCGCCCTGGCGGTGGCCGCGGGCGCCGCGCTCGGCGCCTGGCTGCGCTGGGGCCTGGCGGTGTGGCTGAACGGCCTGTTCCCTGCGTTGCCACCGGGCACGCTGCTGGCCAACCTCGCCGGCGGCTACGTCATCGGGCTGGCGCTCGCGCTGCTGGGGGCGCAGCCCGGGCTGCCGCCGGAGTGGCGGCTCTTCCTCGTCACCGGCTTCCTCGGCGCGCTGACCACCTTCTCCACGTTCTCGGCCGAGGTCGTGGGCCTGCTGCAGCAAGGACGCGCGGCGTGGGCCTTCGCCATCGTGGGCACGCACGTGCTCGGCTCGCTGGCGATGACCTTCGCGGGCCTGGCGACACCCCGCCTGCTCGGCCGCTGAGCCGCCGCGGCCCGCGGCGGACGCGTCGCCGGGCGGCAAGCGGCGCGCGCGGCGCGCCGCGGACACGCCGGTCGTGCAGGGAGCGACTCTTAGAATGCGCCGCCCCTGGAGGAGACGCCGATGACCCCGCAACAGATCCTCGAGCAGTACGGTCCGCGCGAGGCGATGGAGTACGACGTGGTGGTCGTCGGTGCCGGTCCGGCGGGCCTCGCCACGGCCATTCGGCTGAAGCAGCTGAACGCCGACATCGGCGTCGTCGTGCTCGAGAAGGGCAGCGAGCCCGGTGCGCACATCCTCAGCGGCGCCGTGATGGACCCGCGCGCCCTCAACGAGCTCGTGCCCGACTGGAAGGACAAGGGCGCGCCGCTCAACCAGCCGGTCACGGGCGACGACGTGCTCTTCCTGCGTGCCGACTCGGCGGTGCGCACGCCCGACTGGCTGGTGCCCCGCATCCTGCACAACGAGGGCAACTACGTCATCAGCCTCGGCAACGTCGTGAAGTGGCTGGCGCAGCAGGCCGAGGCGCTGGGCGTCGAGATCTTTCCCGGCTTCACCGCCGCCGAGGTGCTCTACACCGACGACGGCCGCGTGCGTGGCGTGGCCACCGGCCACCAGGGCATCGGCAAGGACGGCGAGCCGCACGAAGGGTTCCAGCTCGGCATGGAGCTCGTCGCGAAGTACACCGTGTTCGCCGAAGGTGCGCGCGGGCACCTGGGCCGCCAGCTGATCGAGCGCTTCGACCTGCTCGCCGGGCGCGACACGCAGAGCTTCTCGATCGGCATCAAGGAGCTGTGGGAAGTGCCGGCGGAGAAGGCGAAGCCGGGCCTCGTCGTGCACACCGCCGGCTGGCCGATGGACGAGCACACCTTCGGCGGCGGCTTCCTCTACCACCTGGAAGGAGGCCGCGTCACGCTCGGCCTCGTCGTCGGCCTGGACTACCAGAACCCGTGGCTCAGCCCGTTCGAGGAGATGCAGCGCTGGAAGACGCACCCGGCGATCCGCGCGCACATCGAAGGCGGCAAGCGCATCGGCTACGGCGCCCGGGCCATCAACAACGGCAGCCCGCAGAGCCTGCCGAAGACCGTGTTCCCCGGCGGGCTGCTCGTCGGCTGCGACGCCGGGTACATGAACGCCGCGCGCATCAAGGGCAGCCACGCGGCCCTGAAGAGCGGCATGCTCGCCGCCGAGGCGCTGGCGCCGGCACTCGCCGCCGGCCGCGCGCACGACGAGCTCGAGGCCTACCCCGCCGCGTTCGAGAAGAGCTGGCTGCACGAGGAGCTGCACGCCACGCGCAACTTCAAGCACTGGTTCAAGCAGGGCAACACCGTGGGTTCGGTGATGACCGGCGTCGAGCACTGGCTGCTGCCCAGGCTCGGCGTCGCGAGCCCGCCGTGGACGAAGCACCGGCACACGCCCGACCATGCGCGCCTGCATGCCGCAGCGCAGGTGGAGCCGATCCGCTACCCCAAGCCCGACGGCAAGCTCACCTTCGACCGGCTCTCGTCGGTGTTCATCAGCAACACCAACCACGAAGAGAACCAGCCCGCGCACCTGACGCTGAAGGACGCCGCGGTGCCGGTGGCCGTGAACCTGGCGCGCTACGCCGGCCCCGAGAGCCGCTACTGCCCGGCCGGCGTGTACGAGTTCGTGCAGGCGGACGGCGAGGACCGGCTCGTCATCAACGCGCAGAACTGCGTGCACTGCAAGACCTGCGACATCAAGGACCCGACGCAGAACATCGTCTGGGTCACGCCCGAGGGCGGCGGCGGGCCGAACTACGCCGGGATGTGACCGGCGCGCCGCGCGGGCGGAATGGCGCCGCCGGGCGGCGCGTACACGTGGGGCCGCGGCCCCGCGCCGCGCTCGGGGAGCCGCCATGGACGAACCCCTCTCGCGCAAGGCCTTCTGCGGCGGCGTGCTTGCCGCATGGGCACTGCTGGCGTTGCCATCGCTGTCGGGCTGCGGCGGCGGTGGCGACGGCGGCGCTGCGCCGGCTCCGTCGCCGGCCGCACCGGTACCGTCACCGGCCGCCTGTGGCAACACCATCGGCAACAACCACGGGCACGTGCTGGCGGTGTCCCGGGCCGATCTGGCCGCGGCGGCGAACGCCGGCTACGGCACGCCGCAGGACCTCTTCTACGACATCGCCGGCACGTCGGGGCACTCGCACGTCGTCATGCTGAACGCGACGCACCAGGCGGTGCTGCTGGCCGGTGGTGCGGTCAACGTCGTCTCCTCGTTGGGCGACGGGCACACGCACGACGTGGCGCTGACCTGCACTTGATCGGGCGCGGCCGCTGGCCTGCGGCCCTGTCGGTGCGGCCGGCGTGCACGGCCGGCAGCTGCCGGCATGCAGGCATGGCAAGCCGATGCGGCCGGCACGTTCGCTAGGCACAAAACCCGATGAGCGGGCCCTCCATCTGCCCGCACACTAGCCGGCCGCGAGCGCCGCGCGCGGCGGGTGTGCATCTTGCCGCCCGGTCCTCATCGGCGCGCACCCCACAGGAGACCGAAGATGACGAAGCTGCCCACGTTCATGACGCGCCGGCTCCGCTGGGCCGCCACCGGCTTCGCAGCGATGGCGCTCGCCGCCGGCCCGGCGCTGGCGCAGACCGAGATCCGCCTCGGCCACGTCGGCGAGCCGGGCTCGCTGTTCCAGAAGAGCGCCGAGGAGTTCGCCAGGCGCGCCAACGCCAAGCTCGGCAGCAAGGCGAAGGTCGTCGTCTACGGCTCGAGCCAGCTCGGCGGCGACCGCGAGCTGCTGCAGAAGCTCAAGCTCGGCACGGTCGAGCTGGCGCTGCCCTCCACTGTCATGTCCTCCGAGGTCGACCTGTTCGGCATCTTCGAGCTGCCGTACCTGGTGAAGGACCGCGAGCACATGAAACGCATCGAGAAGGACGTGGTCTGGCCGGCCCTGGCACCCGAGGCCGAGAAGAAGGGGCTGAAGGTCATCGCCGTGTGGGAGAACGGCTACCGCCACATCACCAACAGCAAGCGGCCGATCAACGCCCCCGACGACCTGAAGGGCATCAAGCTGCGCACGCCCGAGGGCAAGTGGCGCGTCAAGATGTTCCAGGCCTACGGCGCGAACCCGAGCCCGATGAAGTTCTCCGAGGTCTTCACCGCGCTGCAGACCGGCGTGATGGACGGCCAGGAGAACCCCTTCACGCAGATCTACAGCGCCAAGTTCCAGGAAGTGCAGAAGTTCCTCTCGCTCACCGGCCACGTCTACACGCCGGCCTACCTGACGGCCGGCGCGCGCAAGTGGGCCACGCTGCCCGAGGATGTGCGCAAGGTGCTCGAGGACACGGCACACGAGACGCAGGCCTGGGTGCACCAGACCGCCGCGCGCGACGAGGACGAGCTGCTCGGCAAGCTGAAGGCCGGCGGCATGCAGGTAAACACGCCGGACAAGGACGCCTTCATCGCCGCGTCGAAGGCCGTGTACGACGAGTTCGGGCAGGAGGTGAAGGGCGCGCAGCCGCTGATCGCCAAGGCGATCGCGCTGGGCAAGAAGTAGCCCGCGGCGATGCCGCTCGCCACGCTGCGCCTCGGGGTGCTGCGCACCCTCGAGGTGATCTGCTTCGTGCTGATGGTCGCGCTGGCGGTCGTCGTCGTGCTCGGCGTCGTGTACCGCAAGTTCGGCTCGGCGCTCGTCTGGTACGACGAGGTCGCCTCGATCCTGCTCGCCTGGATCACCTACTACGGCGCGGCGCTCGCCGCCTGCAAGGGCGCGCACATCGCCGTGGGCTCGGTGGTCGACGCGATGCCGCGCCCGCTGCGGCTGGCCACCACGCTCTTCGCCGAAGCCTGCGTCGTCGGCTTCTTCGCGCTGCTCGGCTGGAGCGGCTTCACCATCCTCGAGGCGCTTTCGTACGACCGGCTCGTCAGCCTGCCCGAGGTGCCGGTGCCGTGGGTGCAGTCGGTGATCCCGATCGGCTCGGCGCTGTTCATCGCGGCCGAGCTGCTGCGGCTGCCGCAGGTGCTGGCCATCGCGGCCGAGCCGCGGCGGCGAGCACCGGAAACCGCCTGAGGGCCGCGAGGGGCGCACGCATGGCCATCGCGCTGCTCTTCATCGGCGTGCTCGCGCTCGTGCTGCTGAGCGTGCCCATCGCGGTGGCGCTGGGCATCGCCGCGGTGGTGGCGATGCTCGCCACGCAGGGCCTCGATGCGCTGCCGAACGTGCCGCTCGTGATGTACAGCGGCGCGACGAACTTCCCGCTCATCGCCATCCCGCTGTTCATCCTCGCCGGCGCGATCATGAACACGTCGGGCATCTCGCGCCGGCTGATCGCGCTCGCCTCGGCGCTGCTCGGCTTCGTGCGCGGCGGGCTGGCGATGGTCAACGTGGGCACGTCGCTGTTCTTCGCCGAGATCTCCGGCTCGGCGGTGGCCGACGTGGCCGCGCTCGGCTCGGTGCTGATGCCGGCGATGAAGAAGAAGGGTTATCCGGGGCCGTTCACCGCCGCCGTCACGTCGTCGTCGGCGTCGCTGGCGATCATCATCCCGCCGTCGATCCCGATGATCCTCTACGCGGTGATGGCCGGCACGTCGGTGGTGCAGCTGTTCGTCGCGGGCATCGTGCCGGGCCTGCTCGGCGGCTTCGCGATGATGGGGCTGTGCTACTGGATGGCCGTGCGCTACGGCTACCCGGTCGAGGAGGTGTTCCAGCTGAAGCGCGTGTGGCGGACCTTCAAGGACGCCGCGCTCGCGCTGCTGCTGCCGCTCATCATCCTCGCCGGCATCTTCGGCGGCCTCGTCACCGCCACCGAGGGCGCCGGGCTCGCCGTCGTCGCGGCGATCTTCGTTGCCTTCTGGTACCACGAGATGGACTGGAAGAGCCTGTGGACGGCCATCGTCGACGGCGCGGTGCAGACGGCGGTGGTGATGCTGCTCGTGGCCGCCAGTGCGCTGCTCGGCGTCTACCTCACCGAGGCGCAGGTGCCGCAGAAGCTGGCGCAGGCGATCACCGGCATCACGGGCGAGCAGTGGGCGATCCTCGCGCTGCTGAACGTCTTCTTCCTCTTCATCGGCCTCTTCCTGCACTCGGCGGCGGCGATCATCCTCGTCGTGCCGATCGTCATGCCGGTGGTCACCGCCGCCGGCATCGACCCGGTGCACTTCGGGCTCATCGTCACGCTGAACCTGGCCATCGGCCAGCAGACGCCGCCGGTGGCGAGCGTGCTGATGACCGCCTGCTCGATCGCCAAGGAAGACGTGTGGGCCGTGACACGCGCCAACGTGCCGTTCATCGGCGTGCTGCTCGCCGTGCTGCTGCTCGTCACCTACGTGCCGGCGGTGCCGCTGTGGCTGGTCGACGTGTTCTACCGTTGAGCCCGGGAGGTGCGACGTGAGCGACGACCACATCCTCGTGCGGCACGACGGCGCCATCGCCACCGTCGTGCTGAACCGGCCGGAGAAACTGAACGCGATGACGAAGGCGATGTGGCGCGCGCTCGGCGAAGCGCTGAACGCGCTCTCCGCGGATGACACCGTGCGCTGCATCGTGCTGCGCGGCGCCGGCGAGAAGGCCTTCTCGCCCGGCAACGACATCGCCGAGTTCGCGACCGAACGATCGAACAAGGCGCAGGCCGTGGCTTACGGTGAAGTGATGCACGGCACGGCCCAGGCGCTGGAGCAATGCCGCCATCCGATCGTCGCGCAGATCCACGGCATCTGTGTCGGCGGCGGGCTGGAGATCGCGGCGCTGGCCGACCTGCGCATCTGCGGCCAATCGAGCCGCTTCGGCGCGCCGATCAACAAGCTCGGCCTCGTGATGGCCTACGCCGAGATGGCGCCGCTGGTCCGGCTGGTGGGCAGCGCCGTGGCGATCGAGATCCTGCTCGAGGGCCGCATCTTCGACGCCGCCGAGGCGAATGAGAAGGGCCTGGTGACACGCGTCGTTCCCGACGCCGACGTGGCGAGCGAAGCGCGCGCCGCGGCCGAGCGCATCGCCGCCGGCGCGCCGCTCGTCGCGCGCTGGCACAAGAAGTTCGCGCGCCGTCTGGCCGACCCCACGCCGCTCACGCCCGCCGAGCGCGACGAGTGTTTCGACTGCTTCGACACCGAGGACTTCCGCCGCGGCTACGCCGCGTTCCTCGCCAAGCAGGCCCCGGAGTTCGTCGGGCGCTGACGGCGCCGTTGCCACCGCATCGAAGACAACCGCGAAGGTCACGCGATGAGCCGCCCCGGACCGCTCGCCGGCATGCGCGTGCTCGAGCTCACCCAGATCATGTCCGGGCCGACGGCGGGCATGCTGCTCGCCGACCTCGGCGCCGACGTCGTCAAGGTCGAGAAGACCGAAGGCGGCGACGACGCACGCGGCTACACCGACCCGCGCATCAACGGCGTCTCGGCGCCGTTCCTGATGATGAACCGCAACAAGCGGGGCCTGGCACTGAACCTGAAGCACGCGCAGGGGCGCGACGTGCTGCTGCGCCTCGTCGAACGCGCCGACGTGCTGCTGGAGAACTTCCGCACCGGCACTCTGGCAAAGCTCGGCCTCGGCGAGGACGTGCTGCGCCGGGCCAACCCGGGCCTGATCTACGCCACCGTGACGGGCTACGGGCGCACGGGACCGTACGCCGACAAGGGCGGCTTCGACCTCATCGCCCAAGGCTTCGGCGGGCTCATGGCGATCACCGGCGAGCCCGGGCGCCCGCCCGCCAAGGCCGGCCCGCCGGTGGCCGACATCAACGGCGGCATGCTCGCCGCGCTCGGCATCGTCGCGGCCTGGGCGCACAAGCTGCGCACGGGTGAAGGCCAGGCCGTCGACACGTCGCTGATGGAAGCGGCGCTGCAGCAGACGTACTGGCACGCCGCGGTGTACTTCGCCACCGGCACCTCGCCCGGCCCCACCGGCTCGGCGCACATCCTTACCGCGCCGTACCAGGCCTTCCACGCGAGCGACGGGTGGATCAACATCGGCGGCGCCAACCAGGCGAACTGGGAGCGCATCGCCGAGGTGCTAGGCCACCCGGAGTGGCGCAGCGACCCGCGCTTCGCCACCAACACCGCACGCAAGCAGAACCTCGACGCGCTGGTCGAATGCATGAACGCCGTGCTCGCGACGCGCACGCGCGCCGAATGGCTTGCCGCGTTCGATGCAGCCGGCGTGCCGGCCGGGCCGGTGCATTCCGTCGGCGAGGCCCTCACGCACCCGCAGACGCTGGCGCGCGAGATGGTCGTCGAGACCGATCATCCGCAGGCCGGCCGCGTGAAGAGCCTCGGTTGCCCGATCCGCCTCTCCGCGACGCCGGCGGCGGTGACGCGGCCCGCACCGCTGCTCGGCGAGCACACGCGCGAGGTGCTGCGCGAGTACGGGTTCAGCGACGCGGAGATCGAAGCGCTCTGCACCGCCGGCGTCGTGGCCGAGCCTGCACGCTGAGTTCGGCCGCACCCGAGCGGGCGTTATCGTCACGGCGGCGCAATCAGCGCTGACCGCTCGACCCAGCTCGATCGTCGGTCGGCGATGGCTCCCCCGGCGAGCCGAGATCTCGCCACACCGGGGGATGCATGCCGCCGACGCACGGGGCGACCATGGACCCGGTCTCGCGCGTGACGAGGCCCCCAGGGAGAAGGCCATGTCCTATGTCGAACGCCGTTTTCCAGCCCCGCACATGCGGCTGCCGTTCTTCTTCAACGTCGACGAGGCGGTCGGGCCGGGTGCGCCGAACCGACCCGGCGACGTGCTGCTCGTGCAGGTCCTGCTCGGAGCCGTGCTGAACCACCCCTCGTACGCCTACCGGGACACGATCCCGCGCGACGGTCACTTCAACTCGGTGACCGCCCGTGCGATCACCGAGTTCCAGCGCAGCTGGCGCCGCATGGTGCACCGCGCGCGGCACCTGCGCGACGGGGCGATCGACGGCCGTGTCTCGCGCGCGGAGAACATCGGCTACGACCGAGGATCCGAGGTGTGGACCTACACGATCGTTGCCCTGAACATCGAGTGCAAGACCTACCAGCCGGACCTGTTCCAGGCCTTGGCTGACGCCAACAGCCCCTAGAGGGCGGTGCACCGCCTGTCATCGGCGAGCATCCGCCGCGGCCAGGGCGGGCAGCTCAGCGGAACCAGATCCAGGTCATCACCACGAACAGCGGCAGCAGCACCGCGCAGCTCCACGCCATGTAGCCGAAGAAGCTCGGCATGTCGACGCCGCGTTCCTCGGCGATGGCCTTGACCATGAAGTTCGGGGCGTTGCCGATGTAGGTGTTGGCGCCCATGAACACGGCCCCGGCGGAGATCGCCGCGAGCGTCGGCGCCAGCGTCGTCATCAGCACCGCCGGGTCGCCGCCGGCGAGGTTGAAGAACACGAGGTAGGTCGGCGCGTTGTCGAGGAACGAGCTGAGCGAGCCGGCAAGCCAGAAATAGGCCCAGGGCAGCGGCTGGCCGTCGGCGCCGGTGACGGCGCGCGTGACCGCGGCAAAGGCCCCCTGCTCGCCGGCCTTCAGCATCGCCAGCACCGGGATCATCGTCAGGAAGATGCCGATGAAGAGCTTCGCGACTTCCTGCATCGGCGCCCAGCTGAACTGGTTCCTTTCGCGCACGCCGCGCGGCGTGATGGCCAGCGAGACGAACACGACCACGACCAGCAGCACGTCGCGCACGATCTGCTCCAGGCCGAGCTCGGTGCCGTAGACCTCGAAGGTGATGCCCGGCTTCCACAACCCGCTGAACAGCACCAGCGCCACCACCGCCGCCAGCGGCAGGAAGTTGATCGCGCCGTCCACGCCCATGCGCGGCGTGTCGGGCGTCGGGTCGACGGGCGTCACGCCTTCCCTGCGATAGAACCACGTGTCGATGGCGAAGAAGAGCACCAGCAGGCAGCCCAGCAGGAACAGCGTCTCCGGGAAGATGTGCTTCATCGTCCAGAAGAAGTCCACGCCCTTCAGGAAGCCGAGGAAGAGCGGCGGGTCGCCGAGCGGCGTGAGCGAGCCGCCGGCGTTGCTCACCGTGAAGATGAAGAACACCACGACATGCGCGTTGTGCCTGCGGTTGTCGTTGGCGCGCAGCAGCGGGCGGATGAGCAGCATCGACGCCCCGGTCGTGCCCATCATGCTGGCCAGCACCGAGCCCGCGGCCATGATCCCGGTGTTGACGGCCGGGCTGCCGTGCAGGTTGCCGCGCACGTAGATGCCGCCGGCCGCGGTGAACAGCGCCACCAGCAGCACGATGAACGGGATGTACTCCGCGAGCAGCGTGTGCACCAGCGCGTGCGCGGCCACGCCGGGGCCGGCGACGAAGGCGAACGGCACGAAGAACACCACCGCCCAGCCGAACGCGATCTTGCCGAAGTGGTGGTGCCACAGGCGCGGCGCGGCCAGCGGCATGATCGCGATCGACAGCAGCACGCCGGCAAACGGCACGCCCCACCACGGCGACAGGCTCGCGCCGTCGAGCTCGGCCGCGCCGGCCGCCGCGGGCAGCAACACCCCGGCCGCCAAGGCAGCGGCCCTCACGATGGATTGCATGCTCCTCTCTCCCTCGCCGCGCGTGCAGTCTCGGCGCGGATTCTCGCCGAGCCGCCGGGCACCGCGGCCGGGCACGGCCGCCGCCCGCGCAACGGCCATTTATCATCTCGCCCGACCATGCCTGCCAGCCCGACCGACCTTGCGCAGGTGCGCCTGGACAACGCGTTGCTGCTGTTCGAGGAGTTCGTGCGCGCCACCGCGCGCCACGCCGACGCCGCCACGCTGCGCGGTCTCGAACGGCGTTTTGCCGAGCGCGTGCAGATCCAGCCGAGCTACTGGAGCCAGATCAAGAGCCGCTCGCGGCAGATCGGCGAGCGCCTGGCGCGGCAGTTCGAGCACCTGATGCACAAGCCGCGCGGCTGGATGGACCAGCCGCATGCGCCGCCGGCCGCGGCGGTGGCCGGGGCGGCGGCGCGCGACGACGACAGCGGCCCGCGCGACGACGACGAGCGCTTCATCGTCGGCCTCGTGCTCACCTACTATCGCCGCCACCCGCAACGCGCGCGCGCGCGGCTGCTCGACCTGCTGGGCGAGGTGCTGATTCCGGACGCCGGTGCCGGCCCGACGCCAGCACCCGGCGGGGCGGCGCGCGCGGCCGGCACGGCGCCCTCGGCGCCGGCATCAGCGCTGGCCACGCGCCCGGCCCACGAAG
Organism: Rubrivivax sp.; assembly: GCA_026125665.1. Classification (GTDB taxonomy): domain Bacteria; phylum Pseudomonadota; class Gammaproteobacteria; order Burkholderiales; family Burkholderiaceae_C; genus Rubrivivax. The sequence continues at coordinate 96,795 of JAHCKS010000006.1, read as the reverse complement.
ACGAGCACGCGCTCTGGCAACGCACGCAAAGCGGCGTGGCGCCGCTGAAGCGCAAGCGCTGACGTCGCGCCCCCGCACACCGGCCCGCGGCGTCATCCGCTGCATCGGGGATGCGCCGGGCCCACCGCCCCGGGCGTGGTGACAAATTCCCCTTGCGCAATGATTACGCCATCTTTATCATGCGCGCCAGCCAGTGAGGTGAGGGCGGAGTCGTCGGTACCGGTCCGGTGCACGCTCTTGTCCTTGCCGCGCTGCCGATGAACCCTCCAACCGCCGCCATGACCTGTCTGCTGTCCATCACGATGTGCGCCTTCGCCGCAGCCGCCCAGGCCGGGCAGGGCGTCGCCATCGCCGGGCTCGAACCGGACCGGCTGCGCATGAACGACGCCGCCCCGCCCGGGGCGGGAGCGAGTTGAAGAGGCCTCGCCGCACGAGGGCCCTCATCTCACTCTCAGGCCCGGGCTGCGCAAGCACCCGGGCCTGAGTGCTTTCTGCCCCTGCCACCCACGACAAGGAGACACCATGAAGCTGATCGTCAAGACCCTGAAGCCGCGCAATCCGCTCGTGGCCGCGAGCCTGAAGCGCAAGGCCGGAGCCCATCGCGCAAGCGACGGCGCCCGGCGCCAGCGCGCCGCCGCCGCGCTGCGGCGCGAGCTGCAGCACCTCGGCAAGCCGAGCCCCTGAACCGACCGCACTGAGACCCATGCCGCGATGCGCCCGAGCACGGCGCCGCGGTGTCCGAGGAGAAGGATGATGTATCGCGAACTTCACTACGCTGCGCCGTCGCCGCGGCTGGCCGCGTCTCGCGGTGCCCGGGCGCTGGCCGCCGCGGTGCTGCGTAGCGCCAGTGCCTTGCTCGCGCGCCTGGCCGGTGCCGTGGCCGGCGCCGCCGCCGAGGCGGTGCCGGCGCGCGAGCCGGTGATCGAGTTCCACGCCGAGGCGGGTGCCCCGGAAGGTGCCCTCTTCGTCGACGGAAAACGCGTCGGCGTGCTGCCTGGCGTGAGCAGGCTCTGACCCCGGCGCACCGGCGGCGGACGGGACCGACGTGGTCCGACGGCGGGGTCACCCGGGCGCCGTCTGCGGCGCGACGCCTCCCATCGGGCGGCGCCACGACGGTGAGCTCACGCTGACCGCCTGGCTCGAGCGACGATGCTCGCTGCAGCCGGCGGCAAGAGCAGGGCCAGGGCCCGCCCACCGTCGAACAGCGCCAGCGTCGCGGCACTTGCGGCGCAGTGCGCGAGCACCAGCGCCCAGGCGGCGCGCCAGGCCCAGCGCACCGGTGCCGGGGCGGTCACCGAGCCGGCGAGCAACCAGGCGAGCACGGCGAGGGCGGTGGGATCGGGCGCGAGCCCGAACGCCTCTGCCTGCATCAGTGGGCGGCCGGCCGCCGGTGCGAGCAGCGGGTGACCAAGCAGTGCCCACAGCGCCAGCACCGCCGCCGCACGCCGCTCGAGCGGGCCGGACGCCACCTGCCCGGCGCCGCGCAGCGCCAGCACGAGCAGCATCGCGGCCAGCGCGGCCCAGATCCACGCCAACCCCTGCGCCGCCCAGTTGACGGCCGCATAGCGCTCGAACACGAAGGCCCAGCCAACGAAGCCGACCCCTGCCGCGAGCCCGGCTGCCGTCACCCGCCGGGTGGTGGCGCCGCCCGCGCCGCGCCACGGCCACGCCAGCGCCGCGGCCCCGATCAGCCCCAGCGCCGGCAGCAGCAAGGGCAACGGCCACCAGGCCTCGTTGTGCAGCTCGAACAGCCGCCAGTAGGTGCGCGGCGCGAACATCAGGAAGTCGCCGGGCGTGTAGCTCGCGACGTGGCGGGCGAGCTCGGCCAGCCGCTCGGCCCAGTCACTCACGCCGCGGTGCCCGCGCCGGCGCGAGGCAGGCGGCCGCACCCGCCACCCTCGCCCTTGTTCCCTTGCGCGGCACGGCAGAGCGATCCCGCACGGCCGCGGCCGCTCACGCCACGCGCGCCGCCACGTCGGCCGCGATGCGCGCACGCATCGCCGCGTCGGGCATCGGCCCGCGCGCCGCGCCGAGGTTCTGCACCACGTGCGCCACCTGGCTCGTCGCCGGAATGGCGCAGGTCACCGCCGGGTGCGAGACGATGAACTTCAGCACCGCCTGCGCCCAGCCGTCGCAGCCGAGCTCCGCCGCCCAGCCGGGCAGCGCATGGCGCGCCAGCTCGCGCAGCAGGGCGCCTTCACGGAACGGCCGGTTCGCGAGCACGGCGATGCGCCGCTCGGCGGCCAGCGGCAGGATGCGCTGCTCCACCTCGCGGTCGGCGGGGTTGTAGGTGACCTGCACGAAGTCGATCGGCTGCGTGCGCATCACGCGCTCGATCTCGCCCGCCCGCCGGCCCTCGCTGGTGGTGATGCCGACATAGCGCACGCGCCCTTCGGCCTTCATTGCCAGCAGCCGCGGCAGGTGCTGCTCCCACGTGACGAGGTTGTGCACCTGCATCAGGTCGAAGCGCCGCACGCCCCAGTGGGCGCGCGAGGCCTCGATCTGCGCGGGCCCGCGCGCGACGTCGCTCGTCCACACCTTCTCGGCCGAGAACAGCGCCGCCGGCTGGCCCAGCCGGGCCAGCGCGTGGCCGATGGTCGGCTGGGAGCTGCCGTACATCGGCGAGCTGTCGATGACCCGCCCGCCGTCGGCGAAGAAGGCGCGCACGACCTCGGCGCAGGCGTCGCGCGCCCGGGCATCGTTGCCGACGTTGAAGGTGATCCAGCTGCCCAGGCCGACGAGCGGCAGCGCCTCGCCGCTGGACGGGATGGCGCGCGTGGCGAGCGGCGAGTTGTTCGGCGCAGTGGCCGGCGCGGCGGCCGCAGCGGGGTGGGCCGCGCGCGACGGCGCCGCCGCTGGCCCGCCGGCCCACGCGGCCCCGACGATCAGGGCCGAAGCCCCTTCCAGCCAATGTCGACGCGAGGCATCCGTCATCTTGCGGCCGGCGGCCTTGCGATCTCGTGCACGCACGCGCCACCGGGCATCATAGAGGCCCGCCCGGCCGCGTCACAGTCGGGTGGTCAGCTCGACCCACGAGTCGGGCAGGATCTCCAGCACCGCGGCCTCGATGGTCCGATCCAGGCCTGTGATCACCGCCATGCCCAGCAACCCGATCAGCACCGCGAAGCCGTGCCGCAGCATGTGGCCGTGGCCGATGACCCAGCCGCGCCAGCGCAGGAAGATCGCCCGGGAGGCGTAGGCCACGGCCACCAGCGGCAGCGCCGCGCCGAGACCGAACAGCCCCAGCACCAGCGCCCCGCTCGCTGCACTGCCCTCGGTGGCCGCCAGCGCAATGCCCGAGCCCAGCAGCGGACCCGAGCACGGGCTCCAGATGATGCCCAGCAGGGCACCGAGCAGGAACGCGCCATGCAGGGTCTCGGGGTGCAGGCGGCCGGACACCCGCTGCGCGAGCGTGGCCAGGCTGGCCAGCCAAGCCGGCGTCCGGTCCCCGGCCTCGGGGACGATCAGCACGGCGGCGATGGCAAGCAGCATCAAGCCCGCGGCGATGCGGACGTGCTCACCGCGGACGCCCGAGGCCGGGCCCACCGCGGCGAGCACGACGCCGGCGACGACGAACGAAGCCACCATGCCGGCGCCCATCACCAACGGCCCGATTCGATGGTGCGCATGGCCGACGCCCGCCACCACCATCGGCAGCAAAGGGAAGACACAGGGCGACAGCGTGGACAGCGCTCCGGCGACCGGACTCAGCGCCAGCTGAAGCGGCGACAGCGCCATGGCCTCACAACGCCTTTCGCAGCGCCGCCGCGAGCTCGTCCCGGGCAACCACCCCGGCCAGCCGCGCACGCTCGCCGTCGCCGCGCATGACGATCAGCACACCCGGCATGCCGACGCGGAAGGCCCGCACCGTCTCGCCGTCGTCGTCGAAGTCGACGACCAGCAGCTTCAGGTCGAGCCCGGGCTCGTCTCGCAGCTGCTCGAACACCTTCCTCTGCTGCCTGCAGGTGGCGCACCAGCGCGAGTGGAAGTGCAGCGCCACGGGCGCATTGGCCTGACGGGCATGCTCGCGGGCCTCGTCGGAGTACGGAACGATCTCGAGTGCCATGCTCGCCGCCGCCGCGAACGACAGGACACATGCCGTCGCAAGCGACGTCCATGGCTTCATCGACCCACCTCCATGAGCATCCGGATGGCCACTGCGCTTCATTCGACACCGGGCAGGGAACCAGGTCGCTGAGCAGGCTCAACGACCTGGGCGGTGATCTCCGTGATGATTCAAAGAAGGGAGGTGGGGTCCGCCTTCGATCGGGCCGAGGATCCGTGACCATGAGACGACGCAGGTGCATGACGATGCTGGCAGTGATCGTCGGGCCCGGGCTGCCGACGCTCGCCGGCTGTGCAGGCGGGGCCCCTTCGCCCCCCGCCGCGGCCCCCGGGCCGGGCTTCGAGCCGATCGAGCTCCAAGACTACGTGCCGCTGCAAAAACCGCTGCCGGTGGCGCTGGAACCCGGCAAGGCGGTCGAGGTGATCGAGTTCTTCTGGTACGAGTGCCCGTTCTGCAACGCGTTCGAGCCGCTGCTGATGCAGTGGCTGGGGCGGCAGCGCCCCGACGTGCAGTTCCGGCAGGTGCCCGTCGGCTTCACTGCGCGCCATGTCGCGACGCAGAAGCTCTTCTACGCGCTCGAGGAACTGGGGCAACGCGAACGCCTGCACGCGAAGATCTACGAGGCCATCCACGACCGTTCACGCGTGCTGCTTTCCGAGCAGGAGCAGCGCGACTTCGTCACCGAACAGGGCATCGACGGCGCCCGGTTCGTGCAGGCACTGCGCTCGCCGCAAGTGGAAGCGCGGGCGCAGGCAGCCACGCGGCTCGTCGATGCCTACGACGTCGCCGGCGTGCCGTCCCTGGGCATCCACGGGCGCTTCTACACCAGCACGGCGCTGGCCTCCACGCGCCAGCGCCTGCTGGCGGTCGCCGACGCCTTGATCCAGCGCTGCCGCGAAGGACGCTGAGCGCCGCTTGCCACTTCACCCTTTCAGCCGCCGCTCGAGGAAGTCGAGCCGGTCCTGGCCCCAGAAGATCTCGCCGTCGACGACGTAGCTCGGCGCGCCGAACACGCCGGCGGCGAGCGCACGCTGTGTGTTCGCCTCGTAGCGCGCCTGCACCTCCGGCGCGTCCGCTTCCGCCAGCAGCGAGGCGGCAAGCGAGTTCTCGGCCAGCAGCGCGGCCAGCGTGTCGCGCTCGGCGATGTGGCGGTCTTCGGCCCACACGGCGCGCATCAGCGCGCCGGTGATGGTCAACGCCGCCTGCGGCCCGGCGGCGTGGTCGACGGCGATGACGAGCCGCGCGCCCGGGCCGGCATCGACCGGGAAGTGTTTCGGCTGCAGGTTGATCGGCACCCCCAGCCACTCGCCGAAGCGCCTCAGCTCCACCAGCCGGTAGGCCTGCCGCTGCGGCGCCCGCTTGGCCAGCGGCAGCCCTCCCGAGGCGGGGAAGATGACGCCGTAGTCCACCGGCAGCACCTCGACGCGTGCCGCGGCCGCCCTGGCGATGGCGCGGAAGCGCTCGTGGCCGAGGTAGCTCCACGGCGAGACGGGGGTGAAGTAGTACTGGATGTCCATGGCGGTGATGGCCCGCGGGCGCCGGGTGGGATGGAACGGCCAGGCCCGGCCGTCAGAGGATGCGCCCCTGCACGGCGACGGTGCCATTGCGCCAGATGTCGTCGGGGCTGATGTAGTTGTCGGGCCGCGCGAACCTCAGCCCCGCGGCGCGGAAGCACTCGTCCACGAGCTCGGAGCAGATGAACTTGCGGTCGCGCGTGCGCCGGCTGACACGAAAGAGGATGCGCAGCGCGATGCGGACGATCTCCCAGTTGTCGTAGGGCCGCGTCAGCAGGTCCATGCCGTAGCTGACCGCCGTGCGCGCCTGCTCTGGCGAGAGCTCGGGCGCCATGCGGCCGACGACGATCTGCCCGCGGTACGGGCGGCGGCGGCCGTGGTAGTCGCGCAGGTACTTCGACAGCGGCACCAGGCGAACACCGATGCCGGTTTCGCTCTCGAGGATGAAGACGCGACCCAGGTTCTCGTCGCGGTGCACGATGCCGACGTGGCTCCACACCGAGCCGGTGAACTTCTGGATCAGCCCCGAGAAGAGGTACGAGCCGGAGCAGAAGACGAGATCGCCCGAGCGCAGGAACTCGCGCAGGCCCTCGTAGGGCTGCACCGGCAGCTTCTTGATCTCCTTCTTGCGGATCGCTGCGGCCATTTGCGAACCTGGTCTCCTGCCCGTGTGCCTTCGGCTGTCCGCAGGATCATAGGTGGATCGTCGATCGCAGGCACTTCGACGCAGTCCGCATTGGCAGCGCAGCGGCCGCGTCGCATACTTGCTCTCGGAGAGAGGAGAGTGGCATGCGACTGAAGAAATTCGTCGAGCCCGAGGACGCAGTGGCCGTCGTGCACGACGGCGACGTCGTCGCCTCGACCGGCTACGGGGGCAACGGCACGCCTGACCAGTTGTTCGTGGCGCTGGAGAAGCGCTTTCTCGACAGCGGCACACCGCGCGATCTGACGCTGATGTTCGCCGGCGGCCAGGGCGACATGCAGGAGCGCGGCCTCAACCGCTTGGCCCATGCCGGGCTGGTGCGGCGCACGATCGGTGGCCACTACGGCCTCACGCCCAAGCTCGAGGCACTCGCCGTCGAAGGCCGCGTCGAGGCCTACAACTGGCCCGAAGGGGTGATCACGAACCTGTACCGGGACATCGGCGCTGGCCGGCCGGGCACCCTGACGCGGGTGGGCCTGGGCACCTTCGTCGATCCGCGCCTCGGCGGTGGGCGCATGAACGCCGCCACCACCGAGGAACTGGTGCAGCGCGTGGAGCTCGGCGGCGAGACCTGCCTCTTCTTCAAGGCGTTCAAGATCCATGTCGCACTCATCCGCGGGTCCACCGCAGATCCCGACGGCAACATCACCTTCGAGCGTGAGTCGCTCGCGCTGGAGAACCTGCAGCTGGCGATCGCCGCGCGCAACTCCGGCGGCATCGTGCTCGCACAGGTCGAGCGCGCCGCCGCCGAAGGCGCGCTCGACCCGCGCCGCGTCCAGGTGCCCGGCGTGCTGGTGGACTGCATCGTGCTCGCCGAGCCGCAGCACCACATGCAGACCTACGGCACGCAGTACAACCCGGCCTTCGCCGGCGAGTTCCGTGTGCCGATGAAGGCACCCAAGGCGGTGACGCTGGACGAGCGCAAGATCATCGCCCGCCGCGCGGTGCTGGAGCTTTCGCCGAACAGCGTCATCAACGTCGGTGTCGGCTCGGTGCCCGACCAGGTGCCGCTGGTGGCGGCCGAGGAGCGCATCGCCGACCTGCTGACGATGACGGTCGACCCCGGCGTCATGGGCGGCGTGCCGATGAGCGGGCTGGACTTCGGCGCCGCCGTCAACTACCAGGCGCTGATCGACCACTGCACGGAGTTCGACTTCATCGACGGCGGCGGCCTGGACGCCGCCTTCCTCGGCTTCGGCGAGTGCGACGCGGCGGGCAACGTCAACGCCAGCCTCTTCGGCAAGCGCATGCCCGGCTGCGGCGGCTTCATCAACATCAGCCAGAACGCGAAGACGCTGGTTTTCGTCGGCACCTTCACCTCGGGCGGGCTGAAGGTGGCAGTGCACGACGGGCGCCTCGCCATCGAGCAGGAAGGGCGCTTTGCCAAGTTCGTGCCGCAGGTGAGCCAGGTGACCTTCAGCGCCGACGAGGCGCGCCGGCGAGGCCAGGAGGTGCTCTACGTCACCGAGCGCGCGGTGTTCCGGCTCGGGGCCCAGGGCCTGGTGCTGGCCGAAGTGGCGCCCGGTGTCGACCCCGAGCGCGACATCCTCGCCAAGCTGCCGTTCCAGCCCGCCAAGGAGGGTGCGCGGGCGATGGAGGCGGCGATCTTCTGCACCGCACCGATGGGCTTGCGCGAGCGGCTGCTGGACATCCGCATCGATGACCGCCTGAGCTACGACGCGGCCACCAACACCGTGTACATGAACTACGCCGGCATGCGCGTGAAGACCGACGACGACGTACGCGCCATCGTCGCGGCGGTCGACCGCCTGCTCGGGCCGCTGAAGCGGCGCGTACACTCGATCGTCAACTACGAGCGCTTCAGCTGCGACGATGAGGTGTTCGGCGCCTACGTCGACGCGGTGAAGTACGTCGAGCAAACCTACTACCTCAGCGTGCGCCGCTACACCGGCAACGCCTTCCTGCGCCACCAACTCGGAAACGAGCTGGCCAAGCGGGAGTTGACGAGCGAGGTGCTGCCCAGGCGAGCGCGATAGCCACGGCTGCCCACGCCAGCAGCGCAGGCGCTGGCAGGTTCGTCCGGCGGCTCAGGTGATCCGGCGGCGCCGAGGATGGCCTGACGCTTCCGGCTCGCGCGGCGCGCTCGTGGCCCCGCCGGGTCACGCTCCTCCTCGAACAGAACGTGACCGAACCGGAAGCCGGCCCATTGGCGAGATCAGTCCGCGGCGGCTGCGCGCGGCCGCAGGTGCTCCCAATCGGGTGTGCGCTTGTCGATGAAGGCCTGCACGCCCTCGAGGGCCACGTCGTCCATCATGTTGCAGGCCATGGCGTGGCCGGCAATCGCATAGGCCTCGTCGATGCCCGCTTCGACTTGGCGGTAGAACTGCCGCTTGCCGATGGCGATGGCCACGCGCGGCTTGCTCACGATACGCTCGACCAGCGCGTCGATCTCGAGATCGAGCCGATCGGGCGGTACGACGCGGTTGACGAGGCCACGCTCGCGAGCCTGCTCGGCGCCGATGAATTCGCCGGTGAGCAGCATTTCCATCGCCTGCTTGCGCCCGACGTTGCGGGCCAGGCCGACGCTGGGCGTGGAGCAGAACAACCCCAGGTTGACCCCGCTGACCGCGAAGCGCGCCTCAGTGGATGCCACCGCCAGGTCGCACATGGCCACCAACTGGCAGCCCGCAGCGGTGGCGATGCCGTGCACGCGGGCGATCACCGGGATCGGCAGGCGCTGCAGCGACAGCATCATCTGCGTGCAACGTGCGAACAGCTGCTCGTAGTACTCCTGGCGCGGGTTGGCGCGCATCTCGTTGAGGTAGTGCCCGGCGCAGAAGGCCCGGCCCGCACCAGCGAGCACGAGCACCCGTGCCTGCTCGTCGGCGGCGAGCCGGTCGAGCTCGGCCTGCAGCGCGTGGAGCATGCCTTCGGACAGCGCGTTCATCGTGCGTGGGCGGTTCAGCGTCGCGGTGACGACGCCGTGCGCCCGTGGGCTCACCAGCAGGTAAGGATCGTCGGACTGGGGCATCGGCAGGGCTCCGGGGCAATGCAGGGAGGAAGGCTCGTTCTCGGCGCCATCATCGCAGGGCGCGGTCGGCGGCATTCTGCGCCTCGATGCGCTCGCGCGCCGCGCGCCAGTCGGCGTCGCTCCAGCTGCGCAGCTCGTAGAAGTTGCCGCCGTTGGCGATGGCGTTGCCGCCGTCCATGAAGATGCTCTGGCCGGTGAGCCAGTCGCAGCGGCCCGGCGCCATCAGGAACGCGGCGAGGTTCGTCAGCTCGTCCATGCGGCCGGTGCGTGCCATCGGGTTGCGCTCGCGGCTGCGGGCGCCCGGCTCCTCGCCCGGGTTCAGGCGCTTGCTCATGCCTTCGGTCGGAATCTCGCCCGGCCCGACGGCGTTCAGCCGCACGCCGTACTTCGCCCACTCCACCGCCAGCGATTTCGTCATCACCTCGATGCCGGCCTTGCTCATCGCGCTCGGCACGACGTAGGGGCTGCCGTTGTCGACCCACGTGACGATGATGCTCATGACGCTGCGCATCGGCCTGGCGGGTGTCCACGTGCCCGCCTTCGCCTCCTCGACCCAGTGCTTGCCCACCGCCTGCGTGACGTAGAAGCTGCCATGGAAGACGATGTTGGCGATGGCGTCGAAGGCGCGCGGCGACAGGCTCTCGGTGGGCGCGATGAAGTTGCCCGCGGCGTTGTTGACGAGGCCGGTCAAGCCGCCCCCGGCCCACAGCTCGTCGACCATCTCCTGCACCGCGGCCGCGACGCGGATGTCCACGCCGAAGGTGTCGATTCGCCGGCCGGGGAAGCGCGTGCGCCAGGCGGCGGCCGTCTCGTCGCACACGGCCTTGCGGCGGCCGCAGACGGCAACCTCGGCGCCGAGCTCGAGGAAGCGTTCGGCCATCGCCTTGCCGAGGCCGGTGCCGCCGCCGGTGACGAGCACACGCTGGCCGTGCATCAGGTCGGGTTGGAACATCGTGCATCTCCTCGTCGAGTTTGAACGGTATCGCAACCGGCGGCCGTGCGAACCCGGTGGCAGCCCGCACCCGCATGCCTCAAGCTCGCGTCACGGCTGCGCCTTCGCGCGGCACGCTGGAGACGGGCGATGGGCGAGAAGAGCTGGCGCAAGCGCACCGTGGGCGGGCGCGCCCTGGCGCCGCAGACGCTGATGATGGGCTACGGCTACGCACCGGGCCTCTCCGAGGGCTCGCTGAAGGAGCCGCTGTTCCAGACCTCGACCTTCGTCTTCCCGTCGGCGCAGGCGGGCAAGGACTTCTTCGCCACGATGCAGGGCCGGCGCAAGCTCGGCCCCGACGAGGAGCCGGGGCTCGTCTACTCGCGCTTCAACAACCCCAACCTCGAGGTGCTGGAGGACCGCCTGGCGCTGTGGGACGAGGCCGAGGCGAGCCTCGCGTTCGCCTCGGGCATGGCGGCCATCTCCACGTGCCTGTGGGCCTACCTGCGCCCGGGCGACGTGGTGCTGCAGAGCCAGCCGATCTACGGCGGCACCGAGACGCTGATCCACTCCATCCTGCCCGAGTTCGGCGTGCAGCAGGTCGGCTTCGAGGTCGAGGCCGGCACGGCAGCGATGCACGCCGCGGCTGCCGAAGCGAAGCGCGTGGCCGCGAAGTCCGGCAAGGTGGGCGCCATCTACATCGAGACGCCGGCCAACCCGACCAACGGCCTGGTGGACATCGCCGCGGCGCGTGCGATCTCGGAGTCGATGGCCGACGCGGACGGCCGCCGCCCGCCGGTGATCGTCGACAACACGATGCTGGGGCCCATCTTCTGCACGCCGCTGGCGCACGGCGCCGACCTCGTCGTCACGTCGCTGACCAAGTACGTCGGCGGCCATTCCGACCTCATCGCCGGCGGCGCCAGCGGCGCCAAGGCGATGCTGGCACCGGTGCGCCGCATGCGCTCGACGCTCGGCACGATGTGCGACCCGCACACGGCGTGGCTGCTGATGCGCTCGCTCGAGACGCTCAAGCTGCGCATGGCCGCCGCGGCGGAAGGCGCGCGGCGCGTCGCGCGCTTCCTCGCCGAGCACCCGAAGATCGACAACGTCTGGTTCCTCGACTTCCTGCCCGAGGGCCACCCGGACCGCGCGCTGCACCTGCGGCAGAACAAGAGCGCCGGCTCGACCTTCAGCTTCGAGGTGCGCGGCGGCGAGGCGGGTGCCTTCGCGCTGCTCGACCGGCTGCAGGTCATCAAGCTGGCGGTGAGCCTGGGCGGCACCGAGACGCTCGCCTCGCACCCGGCCTCGACGACGCACTCGGCGATGCCGCCGGAGGAGCTGAAGCGCTTCTCGATCACGCCTGCGCTGATCCGCATCTCGATCGGCGTGGAGGATCCGGAGGACCTGGTCGCCGACCTGACGCAGGCGCTGGAGGGTGTGGCCTGACCATGCCCGTGGCCGCCGCGGCAGCGAGTCCCGGCCGATGTGTCAGGGCCCCGCGCCGCGGGCGTTCCCCGCCGAGCGGGCCAGGTAGCTCGCCGGCCACCCTCCACGGGGGCGCGCGCGCAGGAGCGGGTGCGCTGCCATGCCGGCCGCTCCTAGTTGCAGCGGCCGGCGCTGCGCGGCGCCTGCGCCGGGCCGTCGACCCCCAGCCGCCGCGGCAGCGCGAGGGGCAGGCGGGTGCCGCCGCAGCCGGCCGCGTCGACGCGTCTCGCCGCGTCGTCGAGCGCACGAGAGGCCATCGTCGAGGCTGCTTGGTCGTCACGGGGCATGGCGGCTCCTGGTTGCCGTCGCTGTGGCTGCGACGGGTGCAAGACGCCGCGCGGCCCGAGAGGTCGCAAGGTGGGGCGACGGGTTCGGGACGGCACCGACGATGGCCTGCGGGTCGCCACCCGGTTGCCACCTTTGGCGGCCCCGGCCGTCTATGCGTGGGCGAGAGGCCCGATCACCCTCTTTCCGGAGCTCACGGATGGAACTGCACGAACCCGCGGCCCCGCCGCACGCCCGCTCTGCCCTGGCGGGCGGGTGGCACGCCGCGCTCGGCCAGAATGCGGCCATGCGCCACGACCCGACGGTCCTGCCTTCGCCCGTGCCTTCGCTGACAGCCGAGAGGCCGGTGCGGCCCGGCCTGGCGGCGCTCGCGCCTGCGGGCGGGCACCGGCCCGACCTCGGCGAGTCGTATGCCGGCCTGCGCCGCTCGCTGCTCGGCTTTCTGCGCAAGCACACCGGCGACCCGCAGGTGGCCGAGGACCTGCTCCACGACGTGATGGTGAAGGCCCTGCAGGCAGAAGAGAAAGGCACCGGCTCCCCGCGCCACCTCGCGGGCTGGCTCTATGCCGTGGCGCGCAATGCGGCGATGGACCACCACCGCAGCCGTCGCCCGGCCGAGGAACTGCCCGAGGACCTGGCGGCCCCCGAGGGAACCGGCGAAGACGAGACGGCGGCCGAGCTGGCCAACTGCCTGCGCCCGCTGGCCGAACGATTGCCGGCCACCTATCGCGACACGCTGATCGCCGCCGAATTCGACCACCTGGCGCTGGCCGAGGTGGCGCGGCGCCAAGGGCTCACGCTGTCGGCCGTCAAGACGCGCGCCAGTCGCGGCCGCCGGCTGCTGAAGGAAGAACTGGTCGCCTGCTGCCGCATCGCGCTCTCGGCGCAGGGCGAGGTGCTGGACTACGACACGCGCAGCGCGAGCGGGTGCGCGGCCGGCGGTTGCGGCTGCAGCGGCGGAAGCAGGCGGCGCTGAGACCGTTCGCACGGCGCCGCAAAGGCGGGGGCGCCCGGCGAAGCATGCCGGCCTCGTGCCGCGGCCGGCGCGCTGCCGGCGGCGGGCTCACTCGATCGCCGAAGTGCTCTTCGCCCTCTCGCGCAGCTGGAACTTCTGGATCTTGCCCGTGCTCGTCTTCGGGATCACCTCGAAGCGCACCTCGCGCGGCACCTTGTAGCCCGCCAGCAGCGAGCGGCAATGCGCGATCAGCTCGGCCGCGCTCGCCTCGGCCCCCGCCTTCAGCTCGACGAAGGCGAGTGGCGTCTCCCCCCACTTCGGGTCGGGCTTGGCCACCACCGCGCAGGCCAGCACCGCCGGGTGCCGGTACAGCGCGTCCTCCACCTCGAGGCTCGAGATGTTCTCGCCGCCCGAGATGATGATGTCCTTGCTGCGGTCCTTGATCTTCACGTAGCGGTCGGGCTCGAGCACGGCCAGGTCGCCGGTGTGGAACCAGCCGCCGGCGAACGATTTCGCCGTGGCCGACGGGTTCTTCAGGTAGCCCTTCATGACGATGTTGCCGCGGAACATGATCTCGCCCATCACCTCGCCGGTGGCAGGCACCTCGGCCATCGTCTCCGGGTCGAGCACCGTCATGCCTTCCTCGAGCACGTAGCGCACACCCTGGCGGCCGTTCAGGCGCGTCTGCTCCGACAGGCTCTGCTGCCCCCACGCTTCTCGCTTCACGGCCACCGCCGCCGGGCCGTAGGTCTCGGTGAGGCCGTAGACATGCGTGATGTCGAAGCCGATCCTCGCCATGCCTTCGATCATCGCCGCCGGCGGCGCGGCGCCGGCGACCATGCCGCGCACCTTCTGCCGGATGCCTTCGCGCATCTCGGCCGGCGCGTTGACGATCAGGTTGTGCACGATCGGCGCGGCGCAATAGTGATCGACCCCGTGCTCGCGCATCGCGCCGAGGATCGCCTCGGCCTCCACGCGGCGCAGGCACACGTGCGTGCCGCCGAGCATCGCCACCGTCCACGGGAAGCACCAGCCGTTGCAGTGGAACATCGGCAGCGTCCACAGGTACCTCGGGAAGTGCGGCATCGTCCAGGTGACGGCGTTGCACACCGCGTTCAGGTACGCGCCGCGGTGATGCGTGACCACGCCCTTCGGGTCGCCGGTCGTGCCGCTGGTGTAGCTCACGGCAATGGCATCCCACTCGTCGGCCGGCCCGTCGAGGTGCGCCAGCGGGTCGTGCGCGGCGAGCAGCGCCTCGTACTCGTGCCCGCCGAGCCGGTCGCCGGGGCCGGCGTATTCGCTGTCGCAGACGTCGATGACGACGGGCTTGCGGCCGTGCTCGCGCTCGAGGACCGCGAGCGCCCCGCGCACCACGGGCGCGAACTCGCGGTCGGTGATCAGCACAGCGGCCTCGCAGTGGTTCATCTGCCAGGCGAGCAGCGGCGCGTCCAGGCGCGTGTTCAGCGTGTTCAGCACCGCGTTCAGCGCCGGCACCGCGTAGTGCGCCTCCACCATCTCCGGCGTGTTGGGCAGCATCGTGCTCACGGTCGTGCCGCGCGCCACGCCGAGCGAGCGAAGCGCCGCCGCCAGGCGCGCCGCGCGCTCGCGCACCTGCGCCCAGCTGAGCCGCCGCTTGCCGTGCACCACCGCCGGCAGGTCGCCGAACACCTCGCCGCTGCGCTCGACGAAGCTCACCGGGCTCAGCGCCGCGAAGTTGGCGGCGGTGCGTTCCAGACCCCGCTCGTAGATGCTTTCGGAACTGCGTTCGGCCTCGTTCATCGACGTGCCCCTCCAACGCCGGCGGCGTGCGGCGGCCGGCTACAGCGATTTCCTCAGCCACGCGCCCAGCTCGCCGACGATGCCGCGGCGGAACGCCAGCACGCAGATGACGAAGATGACGCCCTGCACGATCGTCACCCAGGCGCCCAGCTGCGCCAGGTAGTTCTGCATCGTGACGATCACCGCCGCGCCGACCACCGGCCCGAAGACGGTGCCCATGCCGCCCACCAGCGTCATCAGCACCACCTCGCCCGACATCGTCCAGTGCACGTCGGTCAGCGAGGCGAGCTGGAACACCAGCGCCTTCGTCGCACCGGCCAGCCCCGCCAGCGTCGACGAAAGCACGAAGGCGACGAGCTTGAAGCGGTCGGTCTCGTAGCCGAGCGAGATCGCGCGCTGCTCGTTCTCGCGGATGGCCTTCAGCACCTGGCCGAACGGCGAATGGATGACGCGGTAGATGAAGGCGAAGCCGCCGAGGAAGACGACGAGCACGACGGCGTACATCGCCAGCGGGTCGGCCAGGCTGAAGAGGCCGAACAGGTGCCCGCGCGGCACGGCCTGGATACCGTCCTCGCCGCCGGTGAACTTGGCCTGCAGGCTGAAGAAGAAGACCATCTGCGCCAGCGCCAGCGTGATCATCGCGAAGTAGATGCCCTGGCGGCGAATGGCGAGCAGACCCGCGAGCCAGCCGAGCACCGCGGCGCAGGCGGTGCCGAAGAGGATCGCCAGCTCCGGCGTGAAGCCCCACACCTTGGCCGCGTGCGCCGACGCGTAGCTCGCCGAGCCGAGGAACATCGCGTGGCCGAACGACAGCAGGCCGCCGAAGCCGATCAGCAGGTTGAAGGCACACGCGAACAGCGCGAAGCACATCACCTTCATCATGAAGATCGGGTACACGACGGTGGGCGCGAGCAGCAGCAGCACCGCCATGACCACGAAGACGATCAGATGCGTGCGCCGCTCGGAAGCCGCGCCCGCCGGGCCGGCCGCGGCAGCGGCCGGCGCGAGGGCGGAAGGAACGCTGCTCATCGCGCGCCTCACTTCTGGGTGCCGAACAGGCCCGCCGGCCGCAGCAGCAGCACGATGGCCATGATGATGAAGATGACCGTGCTCGACGCCTCGGGGTAGAAGACCTTCGTCAGCCCCTCGATCAGCCCGAGCCCGAAGCCGGTGACCACGGCGCCGAGGATCGAGCCCATGCCGCCGATGACGACGACGGCGAACACGACGATGATCAGGTCGCCACCCATCTGCGGGCTCACCTGGTACACGGGCGCGGCCATCACGCCGGCCAGCGCCGCCAGCGCGACGCCGAAGCCGTAGGTCAGCGTCACCATGCGCGGCACGTTGATGCCGAAGGCCTGCACCAGCTGCGGGTTCTCGGTGGCGGCGCGCAGGTAGGCGCCCAGCCGCGTGCGCTCGATGACGTACCAGGTGCCCAGGCACACGACGAGCGAGGCGCCGATGATCCAGGCGCGGTAGTTGGGCAGGAACATGAAGCCCAGGTTCCGACCGCCTTGCAGCTGCTCCGGGATGGCATAGGGCTGGCCCGACGAGCCGTATTCGTGCCGGAACAGACCCTGGATGACGAGCGCCAGCCCGAAGGTCAGCAGCAGCCCGTACAGGTGGTCGAGCTTGTACAGCCGCGCCAGCATCAGGCGCTCGATGACGACGCCCGTGGCGCCGACGACGAGCGGCGCGACGAGCAGCGCCCACCAGTAGCCGACACCCAGCTTGTTCAGCAGCAGGTAGGCGACGAAGGCGCCCATCATGTACTGCGCGCCGTGCGTGAAGTTGATGATGTTCAGCAGGCCGAAGATGACCGCCAGGCCGAGCGACAGCAGCGCGTAGAACGAGCCGTTGATGAGGCCGATCAGCAACTGGCCGAACAGGGCCTGCGAAGGAACGCCGAGGATGTCCATCGGGTGCAGCGGGCTTGGGCAGGCTGAAGGCTGAAAGCTGAAAGTCTCGGGCTGAAGGCTGAAGCTCGAACGGGCCGGGCGGCAGCGCCGCCCGGCCCGGCCGGCTTCTCGTCAGCGCCTCACTTCACGAGCGGGCAATCGCCCTCGGACATCGGGCGGAAAGCCTGGTCGGCGGGAATGGTGGCGCGGATCTTGTACAGGTCCCACGGGCCCTTCGACTCGGCCGGCTTCTTCACCTCCACCAGGTAGGCCGGGTGCAGCTTGCGGCCGTCGGCGCGGATCGAGCCCTTGCCGAAGAGCGAGTCGTCGGTGGGCGTCTTCTTCATCTGCGCGATGACCTTCGTGCCGTCGTCGCTCTTGATCGCCTCCACGGCCTTCAGGTAGTGCAGCACCGCGGAGTAGACACCCGCGTGGATCATCGTCGGGTGGTTGCCGCGCGGCGCCTGCGCCGCGAAGCGCCTGGCGAAGGCGCGGCTGGCGTCGTCGCGGTCCCAGTAGAAGGTCTCGGTGAAGATCAGGCCCTGAGCGGTGGGCAGGCCGAGCGCCTTCACGTCGGTGAGGAAGACGAGCAGCCCGGCCAGGTTCTGGCCGCCGCGCACGATGCCGAACTCGGCCGCCTGCTTGATGCTGTTGATGGTGTCGCCGCCGGCGTTGGCCAGGCCGATGATCTTGGCCTTCGAGCTCTGCGCCTGCAGCAGGAACGAGCTGAAGTCGGTGCCCGGGAACGGATGCCGCACCTTGCCCAGCACCTTGCCGCCGTTCTTCAGCACCACCGCCTCGGTGTCGCGCTCCAGTGCGTGGCCGAAGGCGTAGTCGGCGGTGAGGAAGAACCAGCTGTCGCCGCCGGTCTTGACGATGGCGCTGCCGGTGCCGTTGGCCAGCATCCAGGTGTCGTAGGTCCAGTGGATCGTGTTCGGGCTGCAGGCCTTGCCGGTGAGGTCGGAGGTGGCCGCACCGCTGACGAGGAAGGCCTTGCCCTTCTCGCGCGTGATCTGGTTCACCGCCAGCGCCACCGAGCTCGTCGGCACGTCGACGATGACGTCGACCTTGTCCACGTCGTACCAGGTGCGCGCGATCGTCGAGCCGACGTCGGGCTTGTTCTGGTGGTCGGCGCCGACGATCTCGACCTTCAGGCCCTTGGCCGCGGCGCCGAAGTCCTCCACCGCCAGGCGCGCGGCGACCACCGAACCCGGGCCGGTGAGGTCGGCGTACAGGCCGGACATGTCGTTCAGCACGCCGATCTTGATGACGCCGTCGGAGATCTGCGCCTGCGCGGCACCCGCGCCGAGCATCGCCAGGCCCACCAGCGTGGACAGCAGTTTGCGTTTCATCGTTTGGCTCCTTGAAGGATTGAAGATCACCCACCCCGGCCCGCCGCCCCGTGCGGCCGGTCCCCGATGCGGTTCATACGCCGAGCACCTCGTGCAGCATGTCGCGCCGCGCCTGGAGCTCGCCGGCGGCGAAGTGCTCGATGACGCGCCCGTGCTCGATGACGTAGAAGCGGTCCGCCAGCGGCGCCGCGAAGCGGAAGTTCTGCTCCACCATGACGATCGTCAGCCCCTTGGCGCGCAGCGTGCGGATGGCGCGCCCCAGCGCCTGCACGATCACCGGCGCCAGCCCTTCGCTGATCTCGTCCAGCAGCAGCAGCCGCGCGCCGGTGCGCAGGATGCGCGCCACCGACAACATCTGCTGCTCGCCGCCCGACAGCCGCCCGCCGGGGCTGGTGCGGCGCTCGCGCAGGTTCGGGAACATCGCGTAGATCTCTTCGACGCTCATGCCGCCCGAGGCCACCGGCGGCGGCAGCAGCAGGTTCTCCTCGCAGCTGAGGCTGGCGAAGATGCCACGTTCCTCGGGGCAGTAGCCCAGGCCCAGGTGCGCGATGCGGTGCGGCGGCAGGTGCACGGCCTCGGTGCCGTTGATCATGATCGAGCCGCTGCGCCGGCCGACGAGCCCGAGGATGGCCTTCAGCGTCGTCGTGCGGCCGGCGCCGTTGCGGCCGAGCAGCGTGACGACCTCGCCGCGGTTCACCGTGAGGTCGATGCCGTGCAGGATGTGCGACTCGCCGTACCAGGCGTGCACGTCGGTCAGGCGCAGCAGCTCGGTGCCCTCGTCCATGGCGTCTTCTTCGGCCGCTCAGGCGTGCGCGCCCTGCAGCTCGACGTCCTCGCTGCCCATGTAGGCCTGCAGCACCTGCGGGTTCTTCGACACCTGCGCGTACGGCCCCTCGGCGATGACGGCGCCGCGCGCCAGCACGGTGATGGTGTCGGCGATGCTCGCGACGACGTTCATGTTGTGCTCGACCATCAGCACGGTGCGGTTGGCGGCCACGCGCTTGATCAGCTGCGTCACCAGCTCGACGTCCTCGTGGCCCATGCCCTGCGTCGGCTCGTCCAGCAGCATCAGCTTGGGGTCCATCGCCAGCGTCGTGGCGATCTCGAGCGCGCGCTTGCGGCCGTAGGGCAGCTCCACCGTCACGTGGCCGGCGACGTCCACCAGGCCCACGGTGGCGAGCAGCTCGAGCGCGCGGCCGTGCAGCTGCTGCAGCGAGCGCTCGGACTTCCAGAAGTGGAACGCGGTGCCCAGCGTGCGCTGCAGCGCGATGCGCACGTTCTCCAGCACCGTCAGGTGCGGGAACGTGGCCGAGATCTGGAAGCTGCGGATGACGCCGCGCCGCGCGATCTGCGCCGGCTTCTCCTTCGTGATGTCCTCGCCCTCGAAGAGGATCTGGCCGCGCGTGGGCACGAGGAACTTCGTCAGCAGGTTGAAGCAGGTGGTCTTGCCGGCGCCGTTGGGGCCGATCAGCGCATGGATCCGGCCGCGCTTCACGCGCAGGTCGACGCCGTCCACGGCCACGAAGCCCTTGAACTCCTTGACCAGACCACGCGTCTCGAGGATGAAGTCGCCTGCCATCGGGGTTCGGCAGCCCGCTGCATTGCGGCCCGCCGGTGCGGGCATGATCGGCCGGGGCGCCGGCCGCGGCCAAGGGGGTTTGTGCTTAACGGGAACTGCGTAATGGTCGGCCCCGGGCTCGCCCGCCTCGCGCCCGGTGCCATCGACCCCGAGACCTTGACCGGCGCGACGTTCCGGCGCTTGCCGGCGACGCGAGCCGGGGCACGAGGTGGCGCTCGAGCACGACCAGGCGACCCGGGAACGCCCGCGCCGACGCAGACGGTGCCTGCGGCGTCAGGTCGTGAGCCCTGCGAGCTGCCGGCGCAGCCGCCGCACGGCCGACTCGGGCGTGCTCAGCACCGGGCACGCCACTTGCTGCGCCACCTCGGCACGGGCACGCGCCATGCTGAACTGCGCCAGCGCGATGACGGCGCAGCCCTGCGCCGCCAACGTGCGTGCGGCCAGGACGACGGCAGCATCGTGCGCCGGCCCATCGCCGCGGTCCAGCGCCTGCATGGCCCCGGCGGCCAGTGCGGTGCGCAGCGCCACCCCGGGCGGGAACTCCGGCGGCATCGACGCCAGCGTCGGGGCGAAGCTCGCCACGAGCCCGATCGGGCCACCGCCGGCAGCGGCCGCGAGCGCCACCGCCTCGTCGATCATCGCCTCGTTCGGCTTGAGCACGGGCAGCGCGGCGTGACGGCGCTTCACCTCGTCGATGCACGGCCCGAAGGCCGAGCAGGTGAAGAGGATGGCGTGGGCACCGGTGCCCACCGCGTAGTCGGCCAGCGCGACGAAGCGTGCCGTCATCGCCGCGTCGATCGCGCCGGCCTTCGCCAGGTCGGCCGACAGGCTGTCGTCGAGCAGGTTCATGCGCTCGGCCTCGGGCCAGTCGGCCGCCAGCGCGGCGTTGATCGGCGCCGGCGAGTGCGCCAGCGCGTGGATGAGGGCGATGCGGGGCATGGTGGCCTGCGATCTCCGTCTTCTCGAGCGCGCGCCGCACCCTCAGCGCGGCAGCCGCCTCCTCTGCAGCACCCACACCACCGCCAGCAACAGCAGAGCCGGCACGAACATCCACTCCTTGGCCGGGCGCTCGGCGGGCAGCTCGATGCTCGTGACCTTCAGGCCCTGCTCGAGCCCGAGCTTCTGCGCCTGCGAGCCGAACTGCACCTGCGCCACCTGCACCTCGCCGGCCAGCGTGACGACCGTCAGGCCAATGCGCCGCAAGCGCTCGCGCGCCGGACCCGGTTCGCCCAGCGGCAGCAGCACGCCCTTCTTGATGTCCTTGCCGTCCAGCGTCTGACCCTCGACCCAGATGCGCTTGCGCTCGCCGGGCTTGGCCGCCTCCACGAGCTTCATCAGCTCGCTGGCCGGCGCCTCCTCGTACGGCGGATAGACCATGTCCCACCAGAACCCGGGGCGGAAGAGCGTGAAGGTCACCAGCAGCAGTGCCACCGTCTCGAACCAGCGCGAGCGCACCAGGAAGTAACCCTGCGTCGCCGCGGCGAAGACGAGCATCGCGACGACGGCACTGGCGATCGTGAGCAGCAGGTGCAGCGGGCCGGTGAGGCCGATCATCAGCAGCTGCGTGTTGAAGATGAAGAGGAACGGCAGGATCGCCGTGCGCATGCTGTAGGCGAAGGCGGTGATGCCGGTCTTGATCGGGTCGGTGCGCGCGATCGCCGCGGCGGCAAAGGACGCCAGCCCGACGGGCGGAGTGACGTCGGCCATCAGCCCGAAGTAGAAGACGAACAGGTGCACGGCGATCAGCGGCACCAGCAGGCCGCTCTGCGCGCCGAGCTCCACCACCACCGGCGCCATCAGCGTCGAGACGACGATGTAGTTGGCCGTCGTCGGCAGGCCCATGCCGAGGATGAGGCTGATCACGGCCACCAGCACCAGCATCAGCATCAGGTTGCCGCC
This sequence comes from Rubrivivax sp., assembly GCA_026125665.1. GTDB lineage: Bacteria > Pseudomonadota > Gammaproteobacteria > Burkholderiales > Burkholderiaceae_C > Rubrivivax. The sequence goes on along the minus strand of JAHCKS010000006.1, from coordinate 75,351 downwards.
GGAGAGCAGCTCGACGACCTCGGTCATCACCAGGCCGATGCCGGTGAGCGAGACGGTGCCCACGATGATGCCGGCGGCCGCGGTGGCCACGCCGATGCCGATCATGTTGCGCGCGCCGGCCTCGAGACCGGCCACGAGATCCTTGAAGCCGGCCAGCGCCGCTGCGCCAATGCCGTCTGACCTGCCTTCGCCGCGCAGCAGCACGGTGATCGGCCGTTGCGTGAGCATGACGAAGATCATGAACAGGGTCGCCCAGAACGCCGACAGCGCCGGCGACATCTGCTCGACCATCAGGCACCAGATCAGCACGACGACGCTCAGCAGGTAGTGCAGGCCGCTCTTCAGCGTCGGCCCGGTCTCGGGCAGCTCGAACACCGGCGCGTTCGGGTCGTCCATCGTCAGCGGCGGCTGGTGCGAGCCCACCCACATCAGGCCGACGTAGGCCGCCAGCAGCAGCAGCATGATGGCGACGAAGGCGGCGCCGCCGAGCACGTCCTTGATCCAGCCGATGCCGTAGTAGACGATGCCGGCAAGCACGAGCAGCCCGGCCACCGTGGTGGCGAAGTTCAGCAGCCGCTGCAACGGCGTGGCGCTGCCGCGCCGCGGCAGGCCCTCGAGGCCGGCCTTCACCGCCTCGAGGTGCACGATGTAGACGAGTGCGATGTAGGAGATGATCGCCGGCAGGAACGCGTGCTTCATCACCTGCACGTACGGGATGCCGACGTACTCGACCATCAGGAAGGCGGCGGCGCCCATCACCGGCGGCATGATCTGGCCGTTGACCGAGCTCGACACCTCCACGGCGCCGGCCTGGTCGGGCCGGTAGCCCACGCGCTTCATCAGCGGGATCGTGAAGGTGCCGGTGGTGACGACGTTGGCGATCGACGAGCCGCTGATGATGCCGGTGGCCGCCGACGAGACCACCGCCGCCTTCGCCGGCCCGCCGCGCATGTGGCCGAGCAGCGCGAAGGCGCTCTTGATGAAGTAGTTGCCGGCGCCCGCACGGTCGAGCAGCGAGCCGAAGAGCACGAACAGGAAGATGAAGCCGCTCGAGACACCGAGCGCCACGCCGAACACGCCTTCGGTGGTGAGCCACTGGTGCGACATCGCGCGCGACAGCGACGCGCCCTTGTGCGCGATGAGCTCGGGCATGTACGGCCCGCCGAAGGTGTAGACGAGGAAGGCCACCGCGACGATGACCATCGGCAGGCCGAGCGCGCGCCGCGTCGCCTCGAGCAGCAGCACGAGGCCGGTGACGGCGACGACGAGGTCGAAGTCCGTGGGCTGGCCCGGCCGCGTCGCCAGCTCGCGGTAGAAGAGGAAGAGGTAGGCGGCGCAGAAGGCGCCCACGAGCGCGAACACCCAGTCCTGCACCGGCACGTAGGCACGCGGCGAACGTTTCATGGCCGGGTAGGCCATGTAGGCGAGGAAGACGGCGAAGGCCAGGTGCAGCGCGCGCGACTGCGTGTCGTTGAACACGCCGATGCCCAGCGTGAACGGCAGCGGCGAGGCGATCCACAACTGGAACAGGCTCCAGGCCAGGCACACGCCGAGGATGAGCTTGGCGACGAGCGGGCCGGGGCTGCGCCCGCCCGTGTCCGTGTCGGCGGCGAGCTGCTTGACGTCGACGTCGGGCGGCGACGGTGCAGCGGATTCGGCAGTGGCCATCGTGACGTGCTCCCTCCAGACACTTCAAGCGCCGCAGGCCCCGCTGGGGGGCCTGCGTACGTCGGCGGCGCGGCCGCCAGGGGCCGCGCGCGGGCTCACATCCAGCCCTTCTCCTTGTAGTAGCGCACCGCACCCGGGTGCAGCGGCGCGGAGTTGCCGTTCTTGATCATCGACTTCGGGTCGAGCGCGCCGAACGCCGGGTGCAGCTTCTTGAACTCGTCGAAGTTCTCGAACACCGCCTTCACGAGCTCGTACACCGTGGCCTCGGGCACCTTGGCCGAGCTGACGAAGGTGGCCAGCACGCCGTAGGTGGGCGTGGGGTTCGGATGGCCGGCGTACAGGCCGCCGGGGATGTTGACCTTGGCGTAGTAGGGCGCGCCCGAGACGAGCTTGTCGACCGCGGCGCCGGTGAGCGGCACGAGTCGCGCGCCGCAGGTGGTGATCGGGTCCTGGATGTTGGCGCTCGGGTGGCCGACGCCGTAGTAGAAGGCGTCGATCTTGTTGTCGCACAGCGCCGCGCCGTGCTCGTCGGCCTTCAGCTCGGCGGCAAGCGCGAAGTCGCTCGTCCTCCAGCCGAGTGCGCCCATCAGCTCCTCCATCGACGCGCGCGTGCCGCTGCCGGGGTTGCCGATGTTGACGCGCTTGCCCTTCAGGCCCTCGAGGCTCGTGATGTTGGCCTCCTTGCGCGCGAGCACCGTGAAGGGCTCGGGGTGCACCGAGAACACGGCGCGCAGGTCGGTGTGCTTGCCGTCCTTCTCGAACACCTTGCTGCCGTTCATGGCGTGGAACTGCCAGTCGCTCTGCGCAACGCCGAAGTCCAGCTCGCCGGCCTTGATGGTGTTGATGTTGAACACCGAGCCGCCGGTGGACTCGACCGAGCAGCGGATGCCGTGCTTGGCGCGGTCCTTGTTCATCAGGCGGCAGATGGCGCCGCCGGCAGCGTAGTAGACGCCGGTGACGCCACCGGTGCCGATGGTGATGAACTTCTGCTGCGCGAAGGCGGCCGGGGCGGCGGCGAACGTGCCGGCACAAAGCGCGGCGGCCGCGGTCACGGTGGCAAGGGTGATTCGCATCGGGGTTCGCTCCTGGACAGTGGTGAGTGGAAGTATGGTGCACGGACGCGTGCGCGCCGGCTCACGCCGGACGGGCGCGGCGTGCACCCCCGTCAACGCGGCAGCACGGCCTCGATGGCCGCGCCCAGCTTGTCGACCAGCTCCTCCAGCTGGCTGATCGTGCAGGTGAAGGGCGGCGCGAGCAATACGTGATCGCCCTCGGAACCATCGACGGTGCCGCCCATCGGATAACAGAGCAGCCCGCGTTCCATCGCCGCCGCCTTCACCTTCGCGTGCGTGCGCGCGGCCGAGGGCAGCGGCGCGCGCGTGGCGCGGTCGGCGACGAGCTCGATGCCGCGGAAAAGGCCGCGGCCGCGCAGGTCACCGACGTTCGGGTGCGTGCCCAGACGCTCGCCGAGCAGCGCCGCCAGCCGCGCGCCGTGCGCGCGCACCTGGGGAAGCAGCGGGCGGATCTCGCGCTGCGCGGCCAGCGCGGCGGCGCAGGCCACCGGGTGGCCGAGGTAGGTGTGGCCGTGCTGGAAGAAGCCGCTGCCGGCGCGCAGCGCCTCGACGATGCGGCCGTCGACGAGCACCGCGCCGATCGGCTGGTAGCCGGCACCCAGGCCCTTGGCGATGACCTCGATGTCGGGGCGCACGCCGCCGGTGCCTTGCGCACCTTCCTGCTCCGACGCGTGCAGCGTGCCGGTGCGGCCCATGCCGCACATCACCTCGTCGAGGATGAGCAGCACGCCGTGGCGATCACAGATCTCGCGGATGCGCGGCCAGTAGCCGGCCGGCGCGGGCACGGCGCCGAGCGTCGCGCCGACCACCGGCTCGCCGATGAAGGCGGCCACGTTCTCGGGCCCGAGGCGCAGGATCGCCGCCTCCAGCTCGTCGGCCATGCGCAGGCCGTACTGCTCGGCGGTCTCGCCTTCGCGTCGGCCGCGGTACTCGTAGCACTCGCCGATGTGCTCGATCTGCTCCAGCAGCAGCGAAGGGAACTGCGCGCGGCGCCAGCGGTTGCCACCCGCCGACAGCGCGCCGAGCGTGTTGCCGTGGTAGCTCTGCCAGCGCGCGACGATGCGGTTCTTCCGCGGCTGCCCGGTCTCGACGAAGTACTGCACGGCGAGCTTCAGCGCCGCCTCGACGCCCTCGCTGCCGCCGCTGACGAAGTAGACGTGCGTCAGGCCCCGGGGCGCGTGCGCGACGAGGTCGTCGGCCAGCGCCTCGGCCGGCTCGCTCGTCAGGAACGACGTGTGCGCGTACTCGAGCTTGCGCACCTGGTCGACGACCGCCTGCACGATGGCCGGGTGGCCGTGGCCGAGGCACGACACGGCGGCGCCGCCGCTGCCATCGAGGTAGCGCTTGCCGGTGCTGTCGATGAGATAGGGGCCGTCGCCGGCGACGGCCACCGGATAGGGCTGCCGCAGGTGGCGGTGGAAGACATGGCTCATCATGGGAGTATCGCCGCGGGCGGTGGCCAGGGCTACGATCGCGGGCCACCCCCGGGGGAAGACCACATGTCGATTCGACATACCCTCATGCGCGCTGCGCTGATCGCCGGCCTGGTCCTCGGCGCGGCGGCGCCGGCGGCGGCCCAGGTGGCCTCGCCGCACGCCATCGACATCCCGCGCTGGTTCACCGAGAGCTTCCTCGACTTCAAGGAAGAGGTCGCCGAGGCGGCGCGCAGCGGCAAGCGCGTGCTCGTCTACTTCGGGCAGGACGGCTGCCCGTACTGCAAGGCGCTGATGGTGGCCAACTTCGGCACCAGCCCGGCGGCGCAGAAGATCACCGCGAAGACGCGGCAGCACTTCGTGGCCATCGCGCTGAACATGTGGGGCGACCGCGAGGTGCAGTGGCTCGACGGCACGCGCGGCACCGAGAAGCAGGTGGCGGCCAGGCTGGCGGTGCAGTTCACGCCGACGCTGTTCTTCCTCGAGACCGACGGGCGCGTCGTGCTGCGGCTGAACGGCTACCAGCCGCCCGAGCGCTTCGCGCACATCGTCGACTGGGTGGCCGATCGGCACGACCGGCGCGAGTCGCTGGCCGAGTACATCGCGCGGCTGGACACGACCGCGGCCACCACGACCGCGCTGCCGGCGCCGCGCGGTGCGTACCTGATGCGCGACCCCGCCGCGCTGGCGCGCCGTGCCGGCGGCAAGCCGCTGGCGGTGATGTTCGAGTCCGAACGCTGCGTGCCCTGCGCCGAGATGCACCGCGAGGCGTTCCAGCGCCCGACGATGAAGCCGCTGCTGGCACGCTTCGACGTCGCGCGCCTCGTGCCCGGGCAGCCGGCGCGCCTCACGTCGCCCACCGGTGCGCCCGTGGACGCGAAGGCCTTCGCGCGCGACCTGCAGGTCGCACTGCATCCCACCGTCGTCTTCTTCGACGCCACCGGGCGCGAGGTCTTCCGCTTCGACGGCTACCTGCGGCCGTTCCACATCGAGAGCGCGTTCGAGTACGTGGCGACCGGTGCCTACGCGAAGGAGCCGCAGTTCCAGCGCTTCGTGCAGGCGCGGGCGGAGAAACTGCGCGAGGCGGGCAAGCCGGTGGATCTCTGGCGGTAGCCCGTGCCGGGTTCGTCATGCGCGCGCCATGCGCGAGGGCGCCGCAGGGAGCGCTGTCATGCGAGTCCCGCGGCGCCATCCATCGACGCTGCCTCGCGCTCAACGGTGCGCAGCGACGGCGGCGGCGGCCGCCGCACGCAGCAGTTCCTGGTTCACCGCGTTGGCGCGCGCGAAGCTGTCGCGGAACGGCTCGGGCACGTGCTCGCGCGAGGTCGCGTGCACCCACTCGACGCCGCGCGCCAGCGCCGCGGCCGCGTCGGCCGCGCGGCCGGCCAGGCGGAAGGCGCGCCATGCGTTCAGCCAGCGCTCGGCGGGGTACAAGTTGTAAGGCGACACGTCCTCGCCCACCGACAGCGCCGCGCGCGCGTGCGACTCGGCGTCGGCGCCGAGCCCGGCGTCCACGGCGAAACGGGCGGCGCGCACGTGGCCGGCGAGCACGACGCCCGCGAGGTCGAGCCGTCCTCCCTCGGCGATGACGCGGCGTGCAGCGCTCAGCGCCTCGGCCGGCTCGATCGTCAACGCCCGGTCGAGCGTGATCAGCGCGCGCGACAGATGCAGTTCCTCGTTCTCGAGCACGAGGCGCAGCGCATCGTCGAAGAGCGTGCCGGGGTGCTGGCCGAGCGCCAGCTTCAGGCGGCCGCGCATCTGCAGCGCGTTGGCGCGCATCCAATCGGGTGGCTCTTCAGCCGATGGGGTGTCGAGCTCGCGCTGCGCCCGCGCATGCTGGCCGAGGTGGATCCACGCGCAAGCGACATTGGTGTGCAGCAGCATCGTGAACCGGCCCGAAACCGCTGCCAGGGCGGGCTCGACCCAGCGCAGCGCCTCTTCGTAGCGGCCGCCTTCGCGCAGGCACTTGAACATCTGCATCGGCAGCCCGGAGGCGGCGCCGCGCGCCTCGTCGTGCGCCGCCGCGAGCTGGCTGGCTTCGCGCAGCACATCGAGTGCGTGCGCCATGTGGCCGGCGCTGGTCCAGCTGATCGAGAGGTTGACCATCTGCAATACGACATTGCCCCAGTCGCCGCATCGCCGGTAGCCGTCGATCGAACGCTGGTGGTAGACGCGGGCTTCGCGCACGCGCGAGCTGTTGTCCAGCACGATCGCGAATTGCGAGTAGAAGTTGGCGCGTTCGATGTCACCGGCGCGCTCGGCGGCCCATGCCAGCAACGGCTGCAGCAGCGCAAGGGCGGCCGGCGAGTCGCCTTCGTGATCGAGCAGTTCGGCGAGCCTCACGCGCGCGGCCGCCCCCGTTGCCTCGTCGCCGGCGGCGTCGGCGAGGTCGATCGCCGAGCGGCACAGGCGGCCGGCTTGCGCCAGGTCGCCGATCTCGTAGAGCCAGTTTGCGCGGAATGCTTGCGCCGCTGCCTGCTGCCCCTGCGTTGCCGCAGCAGCGTCGAGTCGGTCGAACATCGCCGCATCGACCGCGTGGAGGTCGACGACCCAGATCGCTTCGATCACCCCGCGCCACGACGAGAACGCCGCATCGTGATCACCGGCATCGCTCTCGATCTGCGCGGCGCGCGCGAGGAACGTGGCCTCCTCCTTGCGCCGCATCGCGCGCTTGGCGGCCTCGGCCGCCGCGTGCAGCGCGCCGAGCGCCCGTTGCGGCTGGGCCGCGTCGAGCCAGTGCGCGGCGACGCGCGCCGGCTCGCCGCCGTGCGCCTCGAGCCACGCCGCCACCGCGCCGTGCGTGTGCTGCGCGATCGGTGCCGGCACGCTCGCCAGCGCCGCCTCGTGCACGAGGTCGTGCGCGAAGGCATTGCCGCGCAGCACCTGCGCCGATTCCAGCTCGCGCCAGGCGTCGGCGAGCGCGAGTGCGCGGGTGCCAAGCACGCTTTCGGCCAGCTCGATCGTGAAGTCGGTGCCTGCGACGGCGGCCACGCGTGTCAGCTGCAACGCCGCCGGTGTCAGCGCGCGCAGCCGCCGCTCGATCAGCTGGCCCACGCTGGCCGGCCGCGGCAGCTTCGCTTCGAGCCCCTGCTCGCCACTGACGACCAAGTGCTTGATCGTCTCCAGCGCGTACATCGGGTTGCCGCCGGTGTGGCGCGCGAGCGCCGGCGCGAGCCGGGCCGCATCGAGGCCGGGCACGCCGAGCGAGGCGACCAGCTCGGCCATCTGCACTTCGCTCAGAGGCGCCAGTGTGAGCACCTCGATGCGATGCATTTCCTCGAGCGCGGCGCGCAACGCCTCGACGGCCGGCTGGCCCTCGGCCGGCCGTGACACGAAGCCCCAGCGCAGCGCCGCCAGCGTCTCGTCGCCGACCAGCGCCTGCAGCATCTCGAGGCTCGCGGAGTCGGCAAAGTGCAGGTCGTCGACGACCAGCGCGGCAAGCCCTTCGTCCCGCGCGGCCCGCAGCAGGGAGCGGATCGCTCGTTGCAGCACCGCGGCCGGGGCGATGGCCGCCGCCGCGAGCACTTGCACCTGCAGCTCCGGCAGCACGCGGGCCAGGTCGGCCCGCTCGGCACGCTCCAACAATGCGGGCCGGCGTTCGAGCAGCGCACGCAGTGTGCGGCCGAGGCTCGCGTAGGGCACGCCGGCGTCGCCCGGCCGCGCTGGCGCGACCAGTGCCGCTTCGCCCTCGCCGACGAACTCGGCGACGAGCCGCGTCTTGCCCAGGCCCGCTTCGCCCAGCAGCCAGAAGATGCGCTCGCCCGACCACGCAGCGGACAACGCGCGCAGCTCGGCGTCGCGGCCGACGAGCCGCGGCGGGCGCAACACGCTGGCCGGGATCTCGCGCCGCCGAACTGGCACCGGTGCGTCGGCCGCGCGGATCGTCGCCAGGAGCTCCGTGGTTGCGCGCGCCGGCGCGCCGCCGTCCTCGGCGCGCAGGGCACTGGCGAAGCGCTCGAATGCGGCCACTGCCGCAGCCCGCTGCCCGGCCAGGTAGCGCAGCCGCATCAGTCGCTGCACGGCGGGCTCGTCGAGCGGGTCGGCGGCGACGCAGCGCTCGGCCAGCTCGGCGCCTTCGCCGTAGCGGGCTTCGCGCTCGCAGGTCTCGATGCGTGCCAGGTCGCGCTCGCGCCGGCGCCGGGCGAGCACGCGGCGCTGCTCTTCGAGCCAGCGCTCGAAGGCCGGAAAGTCGGCGTAGTCGTGGGCGGCGAGCAGCTCGCCGGCGCGCTCGTGCACGCCCGCGCCGGCGGCGGTGTCGGCGTCGACGTCCGCATCGAGGTGGGTGTCGGGCGTGACGCCGGCCGCCAACGACAAGGGCTCCACGCCGCTCACGAGATCGGTGCCGACGGCGCGCCGCAGCCGAAAGAGCCGCTGGCGCAGCGCGTTGCGTGCGTGCTCCGGGTCGTCTTCGTCGCTGCCCAGGAGCTGCAGCAGCCGCTGCCGCGACGAGGGGCCCTCGATCGCGAGCACGGCCAGCAGCGCCGCGTCGAGGCGGGCCAACGGCACGCGGGTGCCATCGCTGCGACAAATCGCTGCGACCGGGCCGCCGAGCACGAGCCGCAGCGCCGCAGTGCCTTGCGCACCTGCGTCGGGAAGCGGTGCCATCGCCATCGCGTCAACCCCCGTCGCGCCACCGGCCGGCATCTGAAGCGATGGCGCTCGGCGCGTCAACCCCGGCATGGACCCGTTTCCTGCGGCTCGATGGCGGCGAAGCCGGGAGCGGTGCTGGCCCCTCGTTCGATGGCAATCATGGCTGGCACCCCTGGCTGCAAGCGCCGCGAGACCGCGGCGCTGGCCGAGGTGTAGGGCCGCGCCGTTACGTCGCCGTTATGCGCGGCATGGCCGGAACCTCTCCGCACGCGCAGCCGCCTGAAGCGCGCAAGGCGCCGATGCGCAGCGAGCGGCTCGCCATCCAGCGTTCGCCGCACATAACGCCTTCGTAACGCCCCCTTCATACAACCGCGGCGCATCCGGCGTCGTGCCGGGTGGTCGGGGCGTTGAGCGCACCGGCGAACGTCGGTGCTCGCCACATGGAGGATCGGATCATGTCAAGACTCGCACAGCTGGCCGCCGGAATCGCGCTCGGCGTCGCCTGCGCCGGGGCTGCCGCGCGCATGCACCAGATCTGCTTCGAAGGACCGCCGCAGCCCCAGGGCACCGGTTATGTGCCCACCGCCATCTTCGGATGCGCCATCGATGGCACCGGCACCTGCACGATCTCCGCAAGGGGCCTCACGGAGAGGAAGCTGTCTCCGCTCGATGTCGGCCTGCAAAGCCCTGGCACTTTCAGGCACTTCGAGGGTGCGGGCACCGCCCCGATGTCGGCAACGATCACGTTCGTCGACAACGGCATCACGGTCACGCGTTCGTGCACCGTCACTCCGTTCGGCGCCATACCCCCCTATGGCCATGGGACGCCAGGCGCGGTGCTGACCGGGTTTTCGACGGACTCTTCGGGGCTCGCGACCACCGGCGTGTGGAAGCTGCAAACCGCGACCAACCACGTAGGGAACGTTCATGTTTACGTACCGGCCGGCTTCGTCGTTGTCGGCGGTGGCGCGATGGGCACGGACTCTCCGATCGGCGCGCTGATCTCTGGGTCCTGGCTCTTTGGATACCAGAACCACGCCCAGGAATGGTTTGCGCTGACAGCCGAGGGAGGCGGCGCCGCGCAGCCGCATCGCCCGACCGTGTTCGTGATCGGGCTGCGGATCGAAGGGATGACGTCGCACGAGCTGCGACTGCTCGTCAACCCCAACGGTCACGGGAATGCGACTGCCAGCTCGTCTTCCGTCGGCCAAGGCTCCCTGGGGCAGCCGGCCGACCAGGTCTCGGCGCCGTCCGGCAGGGTCGTGGTCGGCGGCGGCTTCATCGCGTGCCCGACCAGCGGGTGTGGCGGCGGTCAATTCACCACGGTGAGCGCGCCGCTGGTCGATGGATACACGCAGTGCGACCCGGCTCCCAACGGCGGGTTCGAGTGCCATTTCGTCATCCTGAATGTCAGAGGCTGGCGGTCCGAGTCCAAGGAGCACATCGTCGCGGCGCCGGGCTCCATAGCGACGCAGGTGATCGCGCTGCCGCCCACGGTCAGCGTGGGAGGCACCACCTACAACGTGCGGGCGAGAGTCGTCTCGGCGACCTCGGGCATTGCCGCGCACCCGGCCGTCGACGTAGGCGGGCTGCGGGGCGAATTTGCGCTGACTGGCATCGGTGCGGCGGTCGACTGGCGCCGCTACGACCAGGCCGGCAATCAGACGGCGGCCGGCAACCTGCTGTGGAAGCTCGAGCCACGCGCCGACCTGGGCGGGGCCAGCGTGGCTTCGAAGGACCACGTCATCAGTTCGCCGGCGAGGATCACCGGCTATGCCTTGGGCATCAAGCTGGTTCCGTAGGGACCTTGGCGCAGGAGGCCATCGCGCAAGGCGCCTGATGGCACAGGCCGACGTCTTCGCGTTCGTCGTGCCGTCGCCAGGCAGCACGCCGCATCAGCGCACGATCGAGCAGTCTTCCAACTGCACGTACTGGTACGCGAAGTCCAACACCCTGCACCTGAAGCGGAACTGCGCGCCTTCGGCGATGCCGCTGACCTGCTTGAAGTCGCGGAAGTAGAGAACCAGGGCGCGGCTCTGGAATCCGTCGGGCACGTGAACGGCCGCGCCGCCGTCGCTGAGCGCGATCAGGCTTCCGCGCCGCCCCTCGAGCACGAGGGTCTTGCCTTGGTGCCGTGCGAGGGCGGACCGCTCGTCCTGCTTGAACTCGCGGTACAGCGCAACGGCGGACAGCAGCGGTCCTGCTTCGCCCGGAGCTGCCGCGGAAGCCGCGGGCCGCGGCTTGCCGTTGCGCGTCATGCGCGCGCGGTACAGGACCGCGTCACCGCCGCCCTGCCAGGTCCTCGGCAGGTCGATCGCGAGCTCGTCGCCGGAGGGTGCGGCCCAGGTGAAGGGGCTGCGGCCGAGCGTATCGAGATCGATCGCGCCCTGCCGGCCCGGGCCGAACCTGCCGGAGACGCGGTTGCCACCGGTGCGGCTGCACGAGTAGATGGCAATGCCGTAGGCGCCGGGGAAAGCGGTGCAGAAGTACCGCCCCCATGTGCCGCGAAAGCTGCCGTCCGGCGCGACGTCGATACTGAGGTAGAGCTCGGCGCCCGTGAGCGCGGGGTTGGTGTAGGTCGCGCTGGCGGGCGATTGCCAGCGGCCGGCGGGCGGCGGCGGGTCCTGCGCCCATGCATCGGCCGCCGCTGCTGCACCGGCCACTGCCAACATCGCCAGGAAACATGCTTTCGGCTTCATCCTGAGGTCCCTCCGGCAACGCCTGCATCAACCGACTACCGCGCCTGCGGCGATGGCGGGTCCGGCTCCTTCAGGCGGAAGTCGTAGCTGGAACGCCCGAACTGGTTGCTCGTGATGCCTTGCATGCGCGTGCCCCGTTCGGTGAGCTCGCCGAGGCCGTCGATCGCGATCACGCGCCCGGGCAGCGTGCCCGGCCCGCCGTCCGGGCACGAAATCGTCAGCTCGGCGTCGATCTGCAGGCCCCATGCGTACTTGGGCGGGTCGAAGTTGCGATCGACGGTCATCAGCGACGCCGCCGAGAAGCTCGAGCCGTCGAAGCGCTCGGGCGTGACGGTGCAGCCGAGGTCCTTCCAGAGCGTGAACTCGACCGTCACCAGGTTGCCCGTCTTCGCCGGTCGCAACGCGCTGATGCCCGGGGCAAGGACCGTCGTCAGGTCCTGTTCCCAAAGGAACGGAGCAGGCATGTTGAACTTCACCGCGCCGAAGATCTCGCCGCTTGCGCTGCCGACCCACTCCTCCTTGCAAACGCCGCCCGCCGCCAGGGCACGCATCTGTTCCGTGCCGATGCCGCCGATGCAGCCCACCTGCACGCTCGCCACCGTGCCGATCTCGAGCGGCACGACCTCGAAGTTGCTCACCGCGAAGACGGCGAAGTCGTTGCGGCCCGCGTCAGCCGTCGTGGGTTCCCATCGCCACTGGAAGTCCACCTGCGGCTGCGTCGCAGGCAGCGCCTGCACGAGCTCGTACTCGGGCGCCGACTCGTGCTTGCGGTAGATCTCGATGCGCTTGATGTTGTAGCCGAGCAGGAAGTAGTCTTTGCTTTGCGGCTTGACGCGGATGTCGAACAGCACCGTGTCGCGGTTGGGCACCGGGTTCGTCTTGTCCACGCTCCACGTGCCGTTGGGCGACTCGGAGATGTCCGCCTCGATGGGCAAGGTCATCGAGAACTCGTCGCGCTCGACGCCGGTGAAGAACTCGATGGCCTTCTTCGCACTCTTGCCCGGCGCGATCTCGGTCAGGAAGAAGAGCTTGTAGTTCGACGCGTAGGGCCTGTCGTCGGCCTGCCGCTTCAGCGTGCCGAAATCGGCCGTCTGCTTGGGCCCCACCTTCACGTCGACGGCCTCGAAGGTGACCAGCCTGCCCAGCAGCACGACGTTGAGCCCGGTGTGAAAGTAGAGGTGCGCGCCGAGCTTGATCCTCATGCCGTCGATGTTGGCGCCGTGCACCTCGAGATGCGGCTCGAACTTGTTGATCGGCGTGGCGGTGTCCAGCAGCGTGCAGGGCTGCGCGGGCTTGCAGTCGACGCCGAGCTCGAAACTGGCGCCGTTCTCGCCGCTGAGGCTGATGTCGAGCTTGGCGAGCTCGACTTCGCCTTTCACCTTGAGCCCCACGCTCACCGGGATCGACAAGCCGAACGGCCCCGCAATCGGGATCGGGATGCCGAGCGCCTTGGGCGGCAGCTCGCACTCCACCGTCCCGCTCAGGCCCGCATCGGCAACGAGGCCGACCTGCGTCTCGATCTTGAAGTCGCCCACCAGCGCGAGCCTGAACGTCCCGGAGGGCAAGCCGACGTGCAGGTGGCTGTCGCGATAGACGATCTTCGGGCTGCCGCCGACCTTGACCTTCGTCGGCTGCGTCGTCAGCTTGGCCGCGGCACTCGCCCGGCACAGCGGGCTCGGGCTGCCCGGCGGAAAGCTCCAGTCGGGCACGCGCACCTCGGTGGAGTCCAGGCGCCGCTCGTGCGACAGCGGCTTCTCATCCCGTCGTGTGCTGAAGCCAGCCGCCGCGGGGTCGTACACCATGTCGAACGCCGTCACGTCGATGACCCAGTCGATGTCGTAGCGCGCGAGCACGTCGGGCATGTCGAGCAGGCGCAGGCGCACCCGAACGAGGTTGCCGTCGATCGCCGCCTCGACCACGCGCCCGGCGACGGGCGAGTCCTCGACGGCGAGCACGACGGTGCCCGGCTGCGGGGGCGCAACGCCAGACAGCCACACGTCGTACTCGATGCCCGCCCGCGGCAGCGGCGGGCCGCTGGTCAACGGCTCGCCGATCCGCACCACGTTGGCGTCCGTCACCTGCAGCGTTCCGGGGTGCAGCTCGGCCGTCATCACCAGCAGCGGGCGCGACCGCACGCCGCCCGACTCGGCCGTGATCTGCGCCGAGCCGAGCGGCGTGACGGCGCGCACCTTGCCCGTTGCGTCGACACTGATGCGCTCCGGCGCCGACGATGTCCAGACGACGTTCGCGTCGATCTGTGCACCGCTGCCGTTGAGCGCACGCACCGTGAGCTGCCGCTCCTGGCCGGCGCCGGTCAGAAGCACGCCCTGCTGCACGAGCTCCAGGCGGACGACCTTCTCGCGGGTCGGATCGTTGCCGCCGCCGCTGCCTGCCCCTTCTTCCCCTCTCCCCCCCACCGCAGCTCGCCAGCAGCAGCGCCGCCAGGCACATCGTCCAGCGGCTACCCGTCCTCCCGGTGCGCCCCGTGCGCTTGAATGTCAACCCAATCATGGCCCGTCCCCTCCGATCCAGCCTCGAGGCCGCAGGCCCCTGCGGCACCCTCGGTCACGATCGCGACCGATGCAGCGGACAGTAAGGACGGACCCGTTACGCGCCCGTTACGCGAGGGCTCCCCGGCCTGGGGCCGAAGGCAGGCTGGTCCTGCAAGTGAAGGAGGGAAGACGGCCGGAGTGCCCGGCCGGGGGCTACGAGCTTGACGCCGCCGCCGCGAGCGCCTGGTCAATGTCCCACAGGATGTCGTCGATGTGCTCCAGCCCCACCGAGATGCGCACCATCTCCGGCGTCACGCCGGCGGCGCGCAGCTGCGCTTCGTCGAGCTGCCGGTGCGTCGTGCTCGCCGGGTGGCTGATGAGCGTGCGCGTGTCGCCGATGTTGACGAGGTGGCTCATGAACTGCGCGCTTTCGATGAACTTCACGCCCGCCGCCTCGCCCCCCTTGACACCGAAAGCGAGCAGGCCCGAGGCGGCCTTCATCTGCCGCGCCAGCAGCGCGTGCTGCGGGTGGTCCTCGAGCCCGGGGTAGTTGACGAAGCTGACGCGCGGGTCGTGCTTCAGGAACTTCGCCACCGCCAGCGCGTTGGCGCTGTGGCGCTCCATGCGCAGCGGCAGCGTCTCCACGCCCTGCAGGATCTGCCAGGCGCTCATCGGCGCCAGCGCCGCGCCGTAGACGCGCAGCGTCTCCATGCGGCAGCGCATCGTGAAGCCGAAGTCACCGAAGGTCTCGAAGAAGCGCACGCCGTGGTAGCCGGGCGAGGGCTCGGTCATGCCGGGAAACTTGCCGTTGTCCCACGGGAAGCGGCCGCTCTCGACGACGACGCCGGCGAGCGTGGTGCCGTGGCCGCCGAGGTACTTGGTGGCGCTGTGCACGACGATGTCGGCGCCGAAATCGATCGGCCGGCACAGCACCGGGCTCGGCACGGTGTTGTCCACCACCAGCGGCACGCCGTGCGCGCGCGCCACGTCGGCCACCGCGGCGATGTCGAGCACGACGAGACTCGGGTTGCCGAGCGTCTCGGCGAACACGGCGCGGGTCGTCGGCCGCATCGCCGCGGCGAAGGCATCGGGTTTCGTCGCGTCGACGAAGGTCGTCTCGATGCCGAACTTGCGCAGGTTCACGGCGAGCATCGTCACGCTGCCGCCGTACAGCGCGCCGGCGGCAACGACGTGGTCGCCGGCCTGCAGCATCGTCATCAGCGCCATCGACTCGGCCGCCATGCCGGAAGCGCAGGCCACGGCGGCGCGGCCGCCTTCGAGCGCGGCGACGCGCTCCTCGAGCGCCGCCACCGTGGGGTTGCTCAGGCGCGAGTAGACGTTGCCGAAGGTCTGCAGGTTGAACAGCTGCGCGGCGTGCTCGGCGCTGTCGAAGACGAAGCTCGTCGTCTGGTAGATCGGCAGCGCGCGCGCGCCGGTGGCGGCATCCGGGATCTGCCCGGCGTGGATGGCCAGCGTCTCGGGCTGGTAGGCGTGGTCGGCCATGCGGCCATGCTAGCCGACGGCCGGGCGGCGCCGGGTGCGGTGCGGGGGCGGAGGAGGCTGCGATGCGCCGCCGAACAAGCCCGCCCTCGGATCAGAGGAGCGAGCGGCCCTCCGGCCGCACCCTGCGCAGCCACTGCTCGAGCATCATCAGGATCCACACCATCTCGCCGTAGAAGCCCGGGTGCTCGGGCAGCCGCTTGTCGACCAGCGTGGAGATGAACTGCGGCCGCACCACGCCGCGCCTCGCAATGTCGCTGAGCGAGTCGAGTGCCAGCTCGCGCAGCCCGGCATGCTGCGTCACCCACACGCCGAACGGCAGCCCGAAGCCCTTCTTCTTCTTCGTGATGATCTCGTCGGGCAGGAAGCCGCGCAGCGCTTCCTTGAAGAACCAGCGCAGCTTCAGGCCCTTGAGCTTGTAGTGCGCCGGCAGCTTCAACGAGAACGCGAGCAGGTCGTCGGCGAGGAACGGGAAGGCGACGCCGATGCCGGCCAGCTCGGTGGTGCCGCGGACCTTCGGCAGGTCGCTGTCGGCAAGCGTGAAGCGCCAGTCGAAGGCGAGCGCGCGGTTGATCTCGCTGCCGGTGCGCGCCGCCTGCCACACCTCGCGGCGCAGCCGCGCCGGCGCGCCGGTGTCCACGCGCTGCCTGAGCTCGGGCGCCAGCACGTCGTCCAGGCCCAGGCGCACGACGAGGTTGTAGGCCTCGTCGCGATCGGGCATCGGCACGCGCGCCTGGCGGATGTAGCCGCGGCCCTTGCGCAGCAGCGGCAGGGCGCCCAGCGGCGTGCCGTCGAGCACGGGCTCGAGCAGGCCGCGGCGCAGCATGCCCGGCACGCCCTGGTACCAGCCGAAGACGCGCTGCATCGCGTAGCGGCTGTTGCCGCCGAACAGTTCGTCGCCGCCGTCGCCGGCCAGCATGCGCGTGGCGCCGTCGTCGCGTGCCCGCTTCGCGCAGTAGTAGGCGGGCAGCGCCGAGCTGTTGCCGAACGGCTGGTCGTAGCTTTGCGCCACCGCCGCGATGCCGCGCACCAGGTCGTCCGGCGTCACGTAGTACTCGTGGTGCACGGTGCCGAAGTGCTTCGCGGCGATGCGCGCGAAGGCCATCTCGTCGTAGCCCTGCGCGTCGAAGCCGATCGAGTAGGTGTGCGCGGGCTGGCCGGCGGCGCGGCCGATCATGCCGGCGACGGTGGAGCTGTCGGTGCCGCCGGAGAGGAAACACGCCGGGATGCCGCCGTCGAGATCGCGCTTCACCGCCGCCTCGACGAGGGCGCGGAACTCGTCGCGCAGCGCCGTGAACGACACCGGCGCGCGGCCGGCGTCCTCGAAGGTGGGCGTCCAGTACGGCGCCACCGTGAGCTGCCCGTTCTCGAACCACGCGGCGTGCCCGGCCGGCAGGCGAAAGACGTCGGCGAACGCGGTTCGCGGCGCCGGGATGCAGTGGAAGTAGAGGTAGTCGAAGATCGCCTGCGGATCGAGCGCATCGTCCGCGCCGGCCAGCGCGTCGGCGCGCTCGGCGAAGCGCAGCCGGCCGTCCTGCACGCGATGGCAGATGGTGCGCATCGCGAAGCGGTCCACGGCCAGCAGCGTGCGGCCGCTCGCGGCGTCGTGGTGGCCGAAGGCGAACGGGCCGCTCAGCTGCGAGACGGCGGCGAAGGCGGCGTCGCGGCCTTTGGCCATCGCGGTGACGACCGCTGCGGGTACCGAAGGCGCGTGCGCGGCGCCCGCCGCGGCCGCGGCGACACGGCCGCTGCCGCCGGCGCCGGAGCGCTCGGCAGCCGAGACGATGAGGGACATGGGGAGACGATCCGGGTGGCGGTCGAGAGGCGGTGCGCATTGTGGTGCAGGCCTCCCGCGCCGCCGGCGCGGCCCGCGCACGGGCGCGCAAGGCCGGTGATGCCTTTCACAACAGCCGGGCCACCCACCGGAACGATTGCCGGCTGTGGGCGGGCGACATGCATCTGGCGGAAAGGGAGGGATTCGAACCCTCGATACGGGAGACCCGTATACCGGATTTCGAGTCCGGCGCATTCGACCACTCTGCCACCTTTCCGTGCGCACCGGCGTGGGGAACGCGGCGCCCCCCGGGGTCGTCGGGGACGCGCATTGTAGGCGCGCCGCGCTGCCTCTCAGACCGAGGTGCGCAACGTCAGGCCGGCCAGTCGGGCGTCCGTGAGCTTCGTCGTCCAGGTCTGCCCGGGCGCGAGGGGCCACGCGTCGGTGATCGTGCCGGTGGTCACGCACTCGCCGGCGCGGATGGACCACTGCGGCGTCGTCTTCGCCATCGCCTCGACCATCGCCTTCAGCGCCTGCAGCGGCCCGTCGAGCACGATGGCGCCGGTGCCGCGATCCTTGACCTCGCCGTTGCAGGCGAGCTCGACCTGCAGCGCGGCGAGGTCGGCGGCGAGCGTGGGCCACTCGGCCACCGCCCGGCGCGGGCCGATGCGCAGCCGGCCGTGCAGCGCGAAGTCCGCTGCCGTGTCCGGCGCCGTGAAGCGCCAGCCTTCGAAGTGCGTGTGCACGACCTCGAAACCGTGTGCCACCCATTCGATGCAGCCGCGCAGCTGGTCGAGGGTCATGCCTGGCCGCGGGTCGCGTGCCAGGCCGAACACGACCTCGGGCTCCAGGCGCGGCTGGCTCAGCCCGGCGAGCGACAACGTGCACTCGGTGCCTTCGAGCAGCACGGTGGTGGTGTCCCACACCGGCGCCCACATCGGCTCGTAGACGCCGTAGCGCTGCCAGATGCCGCGGTTGGTGAAGCCGATCTTCCAGCCGACGGGCCGCTCGCCGCGCGCGATGCGCCGCTGGCGCAGGCACTGGGCCACCGCGTAGGCCGACGCGGTGTCGATGCCGCCCGGTGCCGCCGAGGGCAGCGGCACGTTGACGACGCGATCGTGGGCGTCGAGCAGGGCGTCGGCCAGGCGGTCGATCTGCGCGTCGTCGAGCTTCGTCATGGCTTCAGCACCTCCATCCCACCGAGGTAGGGCCGCAGCGCCGCGGGCACGTTCACGCCGCCGTCGGCGCGTTGGTGATTCTCCAGCACCGCCACGAGCGTGCGGCCGACGGCCAGGCCCGAGCCGTTCAGCGTGTGCACGAACTCGGGCTTGCCCTGCCGACCATCGACGACGGAGCGGAAGCGCGCCATCATGCGCCGCGCCTGGAACGCCTCGCAGTTGCTGCACGAGCTGATCTCGCGGTAGGCGTTCTGCGCCGGCAGCCAGACCTCGAGGTCGTAGGTCTTGGTCGAGCCGAAGCCCATGTCGCCGGTGGCGAGCGCGACCACGCGGTACGGCAGCTCGAGCTTGCGCAGGATCGCCTCGGCGTGCCCGACCATCTGCTCCAGCGCCTCGTAGCTCTTGTCCGGATGCGTGATCTGCACCATCTCGACCTTGTCGAACTGGTGCTGGCGGATCATGCCGCGCGTGTCGCGGCCGGCGCTGCCGGCCTCGCTGCGGAAACACGGGCTGTGCGCCGTGAGGCGGATGGGCAGCAACGCCGCGTCGAGGATCTGCTCGCGCACGGTGTTGGTGAGCGAGATCTCGCTCGTCGAGATGAGGTACTGCTCGGGTGCCGCAGCCTCGGCGTCGCTGCCGTCCGCGGCGGCGGAGCCGTCGCTGCCACGAAACACCCAGAACATGTCCTGCTTGAACTTCGGCAGCTGCCCCGTGCCTTCGAGGATCTCGCGATTGACGATGTACGGCGTGTAGCACTCGGTGTAGCCGTGCTCCTGCGTCTGCACGTCCAGCATGAACTGCGCCAGCGCGCGATGCAGCCGCGCCGCCGGCCCGCGCAGGAACGTGAAGCGCGAGCCCGACAGCTTCGCCCCGGTCTCGATGTCCAGGCCGAGCGCGCCACCGATGTCGACGTGGTCGCGCGGGGTGAAGCCGAAAGCCGGCGGCGCGCCCCACCGCCGCACCTCGACGTTGGCGGTCTCGTCGGCGCCGTCGGGCACGCTGGCGTGCGGCAGGTTGGGCAGCGACATCAGCATCGCGTGCATCTCCTGCTGGATGCCTTCGAGCCGCTCGGCGCCAGCCTTCAGCTCGTCGGCCAGGCCGTTCACCTCGGCCATGAGCGCGGCGGCGTCGCCTCCCTTGGCCTTCAGCTGGCCGATCTGCTTCGACAGCGCGTTGCGTCTCGCCTGCGCCTGCTCGGTGGCGGTCTGGATGCTCTTGCGCTCGGCCTCCAGCGCCTGGAAGCGCGGCACGTCGAGGAAGGGCTGCGGGTTCTTGCGTCGCGCCAGTTGCGCGACCACGCCGTCGAGGTCGCGGCGCAGCAGGTGGATGTCGAGCATGGTGGTTCGGTGCGGTTCGAGATGACGATGCTTCTGAAGGAGGGGCGGGCGGGGGCGTCGCTCCGCTCGGCCGAGGTGCCGGGCACCCCGCGCGGCGCCGGCCGCACAGGCGCCCTCAGCCCGGCGTGCCGGCCGGCGCGGCGGCCGGCGCTCGGGCCGGCGTCAAGATCGGGCCGCGGCCGTTGCGGCGGTGTCGGGTGCGGGCGCCGCGCTCGCCGCCCGGCTCTCGCTCATGCTGCGGTCGCCCAGGCCGCGCGGCAACGGGAAGTGCACGTCCTCGGCCACGCCCGCCATGTGGCACAGCGACACCGCGCCCAGCTCGCGCAGGCGCGCCGTGACCTGCTGCACGAGGATGTCGGGGGCCGACGCGCCGGCCGTCAGGCCCACGCGCGCGCTGCGGCCGAAGCCGGCGAACCAGGCCGGGTCGAGGTCGTCGGCGCTGTCCACCATGTGCGCCGGGGTGCCCAGGCGCTCGGCCAGCTCGCGCAGGCGGTTGCTGTTGCTGCTGGTGGGGCTGCCGACCACCACCACCACGTCCACCGCCGGCGCCAGCACCTTCACGGCGTCCTGGCGGTTCTGCGTGGCGTAGCAGATGTCCTGCTTCTTCGGCTCGCGCACCTGCGGGAAACGCGCCTTCACCGCGGCCAGGATCTCGGCCGCGTCGTCCACCGACAGCGTCGTCTGCGTCACCACCGCGAGCTTGTCGCCGCGCGGCGCCACGCGCGCCACGTCGGCCACCTCCTCGACGAGGTAGATGCCTTCGGAGAGCTGGCCCATCGTGCCTTCCACCTCGGGGTGTCCCTTGTGGCCGATCATCACGAACTCGTAGCCTTCCCGGGCGAGCTTGGCCACCTCCACGTGCACCTTGGTCACCAGCGGGCAGGTGGCGTCGAAGACCTGGAAGCCGCGCTGCGCCGCCTCGCTGCGCACCGCCTTGCTCACGCCGTGCGCGCTGAACACCAGCGTGGCGCCGGGCGGCACCTCGGCCAGGTCCTCGATGAAGATCGCGCCCTTGGCCTTCAGGTCGTTGACGACGTACGTGTTGTGCACGATCTCGTGCCGCACGTAGATCGGCGCGCCGAAGCGCTTCAACGCCCGCTCGACGATCTCGATGGCACGGTCGACGCCGGCGCAGAAGCCGCGCGGCTCGGCCAGCACGACTTCGCCGATGGGCCGCGCCGGCGCCGTCACAGCACCCCCAGCAGCTGCACGTCGAAGCGCACGGCCTGGCCCGCCAGCGGATGGTTGAAGTCGAACAGCAGCCAGTCGGGCCCGCACTCGCGCACGACACCGGCGTAGCGGCCCTCGCCGCCGGGCGTGGGGAACTCGACCACGTCGCCGACCTCGTACTCGGCGCCCGGCTCGCCGAGCTCGGCCAGCAGCGCGCGCTTCACGCGCTGCAGCAGCCGGGGGTTGCGTTCGCCGAAGGCGGCGCCGGCGGGCAGCTCGAAGCTCGCGCTCGCGCCTTCGGCCAGGCCGAGCAGCCGCGCCTCGATGGCCGGCGCGAGCTGGCCGGCGCCCAGCGACAGCGTGGCCGGCTTGTCGGCGAACGTGTCCACGACCGCGTGGCCGTCGGCACCGGCAAGGCGGTAGTGCAGGGTCAGGAACGACCCGGGTTCGACACGTTGCGGCTGGGGGGTGGCCATGGACGGCTTCGCGGCTCGCGACTTTGCGGCCCCGGCGGGGCGGCGGCGCCGCGCGCGAGGAAGCGAGGGGGTGCGTGGGCCACCTTGCGGGGGCCGCCGCCCGGGGGGTCGGACGGCGTGCCGGGGCCGCACGGCGCTCACATAGACTGCCTGCGATTCTAGCGAGCCCCCCTTGCGCGAAGACCGCACGACGTTTCCCCCCGAGCCGACGATGTTGAAGGACCTGCCCGTCGAGGAACGCCCTCGCGAGAAGCTGCTGGCGCGCGGCAGCCAGGCGCTGGCCGACGCCGAGCTGCTGGCCTTGCTGCTGCGCACCGGCGCGCGCGGCGTCGGCGTGCTCGAACTGGCGCGCCGCGTGCTCGACGAGTGCCGGGGGTTCGCCGGGCTGCTGGGCGCCGGCGCGCCGCAGCTGGCGGCGCTGAAGCGCGTCAAGGGCCTGGGCCCGGCCAAGCGCGCCGAGCTGCTGGCGGTGATGGAGATCGCGCGGCGCGCGCTGGCGCAGCCGCTGGCCGAGGCGCCGGTGTTCGATGCCCCGGCACGGCTGAAGGACTACGTCGCGCTGCACCTGGGCGGCCTGGCGCGCGAGGTGTTCGCCGTCGTCTTCCTGGACAACCAGCACCGGCTGCTGGCGCTGGAGCACCTGTTCCAGGGCACCGTGAACCAGACCAGCGTGCACCCGCGCGAGATCGTGCGCCGGGCGCTGGAGCTGAACGCCGCGGCCGTGGTGCTGGCTCACAACCACCCCTCGGGACTGGCCGAGCCCTCGCGCGCCGACGAGTTCGTCACGCAGTCGCTGAAGGCGGCGCTGCAGCTCGTGGACGTCCGCGTGCTCGATCACCTCGTCGTCGGGCGCGGGCAGGTGGTGTCGTTCGCCGAACGGGGCCTGCTGTGAACGCGCACGGCCGCTGCGAGGCGCTCGCACCGCAGCGCCTCGGGCGCGGAGGTCGTCTTGCGAGCCGCCTGGGCGCGGCGCAGGTGCACGGCCAGGCCGCCGGCGCGAGGGCGGCGCAATGAGCAAGGCCTCGGCCGGCCCGCCGGGCAACCCGATGGCCGCGCTGGCCGCGCTGCGGGCACGCTGCGCGAGCGACGGCGCGCCGGGCAGGCGCGGCGCGAGGCCGAGGCGACGGCCCGGCACGCCGAGGAGCGCGAGCGCCGCGCTTTCGCCGACGCAGTGGGCCCGGTGCGGCCGCTGCGCGAGCGCGGCCACCGCACACCCGACCCGCCGCAGGCCACCCCCGAGCCGCGCCAGCGCCAGCTCGACGAGCAGGCCGCGCTGCGCGAGGCCTGGTCCGACACCGTGGATGTCGAGTCGCTGCTGCTCACCGACGACGGGCTCGGCTTCCGCCGGGCCGGCGTGCCGCCCGACGTGCTCGCCAAGCTGCGGCGCGGCCACTGGGCCATTCAGGGCGGACTCGACCTGCACGGGTTGCGCCGCGACGAAGCGCGCGAGGCCCTCGCCAGCTTCATCGGCGGCGCGCGCCGGAAGGGGTGGCGCTGCCTGCGCGTCGTGCACGGCAAGGGCCTCGGCTCGCCGGGGCGGGCGCCGGTGCTGAAGGCCAAGGTGCAGCGCTGGCTGGCGCAGAGCGACGCGGTGATCGCCTTCGCCCAGGCCAGCGCGCCACAGGGTGGCGCCGGCGCGCTGATCGTCCTGCTGGCCGGCGCGCCGCGCTGAGCAGGCGCTGGCAAGAGTGCGGCGCTGCGCAGGCGCCCGCACAAGCGCGGCGAGCAGCGTGCGACGGCGACCCGGACGCTCAGGTCGGCTGCGACGGGCTCGATGCCGGCGTGGCGGGGCCGCGCTGCCGGCGGCAGTTCGCCTCGTGCTCCATCCAGTACACGACGTTGCCCACGACCGCCAGGCTGCCGCTCACGACGAGCGTGGCGGCACTGACCACCCCAAGCGTGGCCAGCAGCACCGAGCATTGCTGGCCGCTGCAGCTGTGGAACTGGCCGATCACGGCCGCATCGAGCACGACCTCGCGCCGCATCAGGCGGCAGTCGGGGTCGTAGACGTCGCGTGTCACGGGCACGACGACGCAGGCGGCGAGCAACCCCGCCGCGGCAACGAGCGCGGCGCCGCGTGCCCCGCGCAGGCTCGTCGGCCGCGGCCCCCGCCGCGTGGCTGCCCCTGCCGCTCGCGCCGCACGCGCCGCACGCGCCTCTCGTGCCGATCGTGCCGCTTGCGTCGCTGGCGCCGGCCCGCTCATTGGTTGCGCATCCAGTCGGCCACACCGCTGAAGGCCTCGCCCAGCCGCTCGGCCAGTCGTGCCTCGACCGCCTCCTCGCGCAGCGCCTGGCGCATGCACGCCATCCACTGGTCGCGCTCGGCCGTGCCGATGGCGTAGGGCAGGTGGCGGGCGCGCAGCCGCGGGTGGCCGAAGCGCTGCACGTAGTGGTTCGGGCCGCCGAGCCAGCCGCACAGGTACCAGAAGAGCTTGTCGCGCGAGCCCTCGAGCGTGGGCGGGTGCAGCCGCCTCAGGCCGGCATAGGCCGGCTCCAGGTCCATCAGGTCGTAGAAGCGGTCGACGAGCGAGCGCACGCCGGCCTCGCCGCCGAGCAGCTCGAAGGGGGTGGTCCGCGCGGTCGCGGGGGTGTCCGGGGCAGCTGCGCTCACGCCGGCATTCTGACCGCGGCGTTGACCAGTGCCATCGCCGCCGCCGTGCCCGGCATCGTCTCGAGCAGCAGCTGGCGGCGCTGCACCGCTTCGCGCACCGCCGGGTCGGCCGGGACCTCGCCGACGAGCTCCAGCCGCACGGCGCCCGAGCCCGGCTCGAGCGTCGGGTTGACGTAGCGGTCCACCACCTGCTGCAGCTGCGCGCGCACGCCGCGGCCTTCGCCCGGCCGGCGCACCTGGTTGACGAGCAGGTGCAGCCGCCGGCGGCCCTGCGTGGTGGCCAGCACCTTGATCGTGGCGTAGGCGTCGGTGAGCGAGGTCGGCTCGGGCGTCGCGACGATCAGCACCTCGGCGGCCAGCGACACGGTGTAGAGCACGACGTCGGAGATGCCGGCGCCGGTGTCGAGCAGCACGTGGTCGAACTTCGGCGCCACCTCGGCCACGAGCGCCTGCAGCTGGTCGCGCACCTCGGGCGTCATGCGCGAGTACTCGACCATGCCCGAGCCCGCGAGCAGCACCGAGAAGCCGCCTGGCGCCGGCAGCACCGCGTCGCCGAGGTTCGCCTTGCCGGTGAACACGTCGTGCAGCGTGATCTTCGGGTAGAGGTTCAGCACCACGTCGAGGTTCGCCAGGCCCAGGTCGGCGTCCAGCACGAGCACGCGCCTGCCGGTGCGGGCCAGCGCCGCGGCCAGGTTGGCGCAGACGAAGGTCTTGCCCACCCCGCCCTTGCCGCTGGTGACGGCGGTGATGTGCGGCAGCGGCGCGCCGGCGCTGCCCGCGGCAGCGGCGCTCGTGACCGCGGTGATCGGGGGGCTCATTCGTGATCCGTCATCGGAAAGGTGTCGAACAGCAGGCGCTTCTCTTCGTTGCTGACGACCGAGATCGCCGCCTGCTCGAGCTGCACGAGGTTGCGGCCCTGCGCCTTGGCGCGGTAGAGCTGCTGGTCGGCACGCTCGAGCCACAGGCCGGGCGTGCAACGCACCCACTGCGGGGCGAAGGCGCCGCCGACGCTGGCGGTCACCGGCACCTGCTGGGTCGGCGAGACCTGCACCGGCATCGCCTCGATGCGCCGGCGCACGCGTTCGGCCACCGTCTGGCCGAAACCGGCGCCGCAGTTGGGCAGGATGATCGCGAACTCCTCGCCGCCCACGCGCGCCACGAGGTCCATCGGGCGCACGCTGTCCACCAGCGCCAGCGCTACGGTGCGGATCACCTCGTCGCCGGCGGCATGGCCGTGGGTGTCGTTGACGCGCTTGAAGTGATCGATGTCCAGCACGAGCAGCAGCGCCGGCTCGCCGCTGCGCGCCACGCGGTCGGCTTCGCGGGCCAGCGCCAGCTCGAAGGCGCGGCGGTTGGCCAGCCCCGTGAGCGCGTCGCGGCTGGACAGCTCGACCAGCGCGTCGATGAGGCCCTGCACCCACGGCGCGCTGCCGGGCACGCCCGGCGGCGGCTCGCGGCCGGACTGCGCCAGCAGCTGCAGCGCCTGCTCGAGCTGCAACGGGCCGGGCGTCGGTGGGGCGAAAAGGCTCTTCAAGAGCGGGTGGGCGGCGTGTTCGGCACAACAACGGGCCCGGAGACCGCGTCGCAACGCCAGCGGCGACGACGGATACCCGGGCCCGAATCCAGTCTAGCAGCGGCCCCGAGGGCGCAACGCCATGAACTGGCCGGGGTTCACGTGCCAGATCGAGCCTTGATTTGCCCCCCGGCGGGCCGAAAACCCGGTGAGGTCGCGTCCCGCGCGCTCGCGTGCGTCCGGCGCTCTTCTCCGTTCCCCGGCACCCTTCGTCGCCGCCTGCCTCCCCGTTCGCGCGGCACCCGCTTCCGAGTCCCATGTTCGAACCGTCCACGCTCGCCCTCGCCGAAGGGGCCGCCGAATTCGCGATGACCCGCGGCGACTTCGACCAGGTGCGCCGGCTGATCCACCGGCATGCCGGCATCCACCTCGCCGAGGGCAAGCAGGCGATGGTCTACGGCCGCCTGTCGCGCCGGCTGCGCGAGACGGGGCATGCGAGCTTCGCCGACTACCTTCAACACCTGGAGCGCGCGATCGCCACCGGAGGCGCCGCCGCCGACGCCGAGCTGCAGCGGTTCGTCAACTGCCTGACGACCAACCTCACGTCGTTCTTCAGGGAGGAACACCACTTCACGGCGCTGGCCGAGGACCTGCGCGCGCGTGCCGCACACCTGGCCGCAGGCGGCCAGCCGCTGCGCATCTGGTGCAGTGCCGCCAGCACCGGCGAGGAGCCGTACTCGCTGGCGATGACGGCCGTGGAGGCCCTCGGTGCCTCGGCGAACGTGGAGATCCTGGCCAGCGACATCGACACCCACGTGCTGGCCACGGCCGAGCGCGGGGTCTACGGTGCCGAGTCGCGCGGCCTCGGCCCCGAGCGGCTGCGCCGCCACTTCCAGCGCGGCACCGGCGCCAACGAGGGCCGCGTGCGCGTGCGTCCCGAGCTCGCGCGGCTGGTGCGCTTCGCGACCTTCAACCTCGTCAACGGCGACTGGTCGCGTCTCGGGCCGGCATTCGACATCGTCTTCTGCCGCAACGTGATGATCTACTTCGACAATGCCACGCAGCGGCGCGTGCTGCAGCGCACGCACGGCGTGCTCAAGCCCGGCGGCCTGCTGTACGTGGGCCACTCCGAGAACTTCAGCGACGCGCGCGATCTCTTCCGCCTGCGCGGCAAGACGATCTACGAGCGCGTCTGACGCGGCACGAACCATGTCGGTGGCCCTCGCCCCCTCCCCCGCCGGCACCCCCGCCGGCATCGCGCAACAGCAGGCACGCCTGGAGCGGCTGCGCAGCCGCGCGCGCAAGCCGGGCGAAGCCTCGTTCTTCTACTGGGACGCGCACTTCGGCAAGGAAGCGGTGAAGGTGCTGCCGGGCGAGTTCTTCGTGCACGACGAGGACGTGCTCGTGATGACGACGCTCGGCTCGTGCATCGCCGCCTGCCTGTGGGACCGCGAGCGGCGCGTCGGCGGCATGAACCACTTCCTGCTGCCCGACGGGGGCGGCGGCAGCGGCGACGCCAGCGGCCGCTACGGACACTTCGCGATGGACCAGCTCATCGGCGAGCTCGTCAAGCGCGGCGCCAACCGCGGGGCGATGGAAGCCAAGGTCTTCGGTGGCGGCGCCGTGATCGGTGGCATGACCACCATCAACGTCGGCGAGCGCAACACGCAGTTCGTGCTCGACTACCTGCGCACCGAGCGCATCACGGTGGTCAGCAAGGACGTGCTCGACATCTATCCGCGCAAGGTGTGTTTCCTGCCGGGCAGCGGCAAGGCGATGGTCAAGCGCCTGGCCACCACGAACACCGACGTGCTGCTGGCGCAGGAGCGCCAGGCCGCGGCGCAGGCGGCCAGCACCGGCGCGGCCGGCGGCGCCGGCGGCAGCGTCGACCTGTTCTGAGCCCGGCCGCGCACGCCGAGCCACACGACACGACAAGACGAACCAGGGAGCCCGCGATGAAGACCCGAGTCCTGGTGGTGGACGACTCCGCACTCGTGCGCAGCCTGCTCACCGAGATCATCAACCGGCAGGCCGACATGCAGTGCATCGGCGCGGCCAGCGACCCGCTGGTGGCGCGCGAGATGATCCGCAACCTGAACCCGGACGTCATCACGCTGGACGTCGAGATGCCGCGC
Organism: Rubrivivax sp.; assembly: GCA_026125665.1. GTDB lineage: Bacteria > Pseudomonadota > Gammaproteobacteria > Burkholderiales > Burkholderiaceae_C > Rubrivivax. Next base: position 47,702 of record JAHCKS010000006.1, on the reverse strand, counting down.
ATGGACGGGCTGGACTTCCTGGCGCGGCTGATGCGCCTGCGGCCCATGCCGGTGCTGATGGTCTCCACGCTCACCGAGCGAGGCGCGGACGTCACGCTGCGCGCGCTGGAGCTCGGCGCGGTGGACTTCGTCGCCAAGCCGAAGATCGGCGTCAGCGACGGCCTGCGCCAGCTCGGCACCGAGATCACCGAGAAGATCCGCATCGCCGCACGCGCGCGCGTGCAGCGGCATGCCGCCGCGCCGGCGGCAGCGGGTGCCGCGGCGCATCCCGCGCCCCACGGCACGGCCTCGCCAGGCGCGGCGCACGCGCCGGCCACCCCGTCCGGCGGCGGTGCGCTGCTCGGGCGCCTGTCGACCGAGAAGCTCATCTTCATCGGTGCCTCCACCGGCGGCACCGAGGCCACGCGCGAGGTGCTCGTCAACCTGCCGGCCGACGCGCCGGCGGTGCTGATCACGCAGCACATGCCGCCCGGCTTCACGCGCAGCTACGCGCAGCGGCTGGACGGGTTGTGCCGGCTCTCGGTGGCCGAGGCACGCGACGGCGAGCGTGTGCTGCCCGGCCACGCCTACATCGCACCGGGCGGCCACCACCTCGCGGTGGAGCGCTCCGGCGCGAACTACATCGCGCGCGTCTTCGACGGCGAGCCGGTGAACCGGCACAAGCCTTCGGTGGAGGTGCTGTTCGAGTCGGCGGCGCGCGTCGTCGGCCGCAACGCGCTGGGCGTGATGCTCACCGGCATGGGCGGCGACGGCGCGGCGGCGATGCGCCGGATGCGCGACGCCGGCAGCTGGAACATCTGCCAGGACGAGGCGAGCTGCGTCGTCTTCGGCATGCCGCGCGAGGCCATCGCGCACGGTGCCGCCGACGAGGTGTTGCCGTTGACGCAGATCGCGCCGCGGCTGCTCGAGCGGCTGCGCAGCACCGTCGGCCTGGCGACCTCGCGCGTCTGAGCCGCCGCAGCGCGGCAGGTGATCGCGCTGCCGTCGGCCCCCGTCGCTGCTGCCGGCTTCCTGCGGGGGTGGCGGGCCGCCGAGCCGACGCTCAGGCGCTGACCCGGACGTCGTCCTGCATCGAGCCAGGCACCCACCCCTGCGCTGAGACGGGGTGCGCGCCCGGGTGGAACCGCATCGAGGCAGCGCGTGCGTGCACTCACCAGCGCGCGCGCTCCAGGTCGACCCAGGACGGTCGTTCGAGCCGCGGCGCGCGCTCGGCCATGCCGATGTCCCTGAGCGTCAGCGGATCGAGCGCGGCCAGCGCGCGCAACTCGGCGCGTTCGCGTGCGGCCTCGCGCCACTGCCGCCAGGCACCGGCCACTGCGTCGGCGAGGCGTGCCGCGAGCGGCGGGGCGAGCCGGATCGCGCGGGCCGGCAGTTGCGGCTGTCGCAGCGAGGCGGGAGTCCGGCCGACGGATGCGGCGCGGGCCCGCGGCGGCGCCGGCAGGACCGGCGCCGCCGGCACGGCCGACAGCGGCAGGGCAACTCGTGCGTCGGAGGCGCAGCAGGCGACTGGGATCATGGCGGGCTCCTGGGTGATCGGTTCGGTGATCGAGTGCTGGTCACTGTAGGTTGCAAATCGGCGCCAGTGAAGCGATCATTTCTGCGTGATCTGTGCAGTCAGACTTACCAGCATCCGACCGATCCCCTCGCCGGGCCCCAGACGATGAGCCGCCTGCCACTCGCCACCCTGCCCGCCTTCCGCGAGGCGGCGCGCACGCAGAACCTGCGTGCCACCGCCGAACGGCTGCATCTGACGCACAGCGCCGTCAGCCAGCAGATGCGCCTGCTCGAGCAGCAGCTCGGCTTCGCGCTCTTCGAGCGGCGCGGCCGCAGCCTCGCGCTCAACGCCGCGGGGGCGGCGCTTCAGTACGCCGTCGAGGGGGCGTTGACGCTGCTGGACGAGGGCGTGCGAGCGGCGTCGCTCGCCGCCGAGGGCAAGGTGCAGACGCTGCGCATCAGCGTGCTGCCGTCGTTCGCGCAGCGCTGGCTGCTGCCGCGCATGGCTCGGTGGCGCGAGCGGCATCCGGCCATCGCGCTGGACATCCACGCCACGCAGGCCCTGGTGGACCTGCAGCGCGAGGGTTTCCACGCCGCGGTGCGCAGCGGCGCCGGTCCGTGGCGCGGGCTCGAGGGCGAGCAGCTCGTCACCTCGGCGCTGGTGGCCGTCGGCGCGCCGGCGCGCGCCGCGCGGCTGCGTTTCGGCGACCACGAGGCGATCGCCGCCGAACCGTTGCTCGGCCATGCCGAGCAGTGGACACGGTTCCTCTCGCTGTGCGGCTGCCGGCTGCAGGCCAAGACGGTGGCGGAGTTCAACGACTTCGGCCTGCTGCTGCAGGCCGCCGAGCAGGACCTCGGCGTGGCCTTGGCGAGCGAGCTGCTCGCCGCCGACGCGCTGCAGGCCGGCCGGCTGGTGCGCCTGTCGCCGCTGTCGCTGGCCGACGGCAGGCCGGCGCCCTACTGGTTCGTCTACCCGCCGCAGCACGCGGACCTGCCGGCGCTCGGCGCCCTGCGCGAGTGGCTGCGCGAGGAGATGGCGCTGTCGCGCAAGATGCTGGCGGAGTCGGGGCGATGAACACCCGGCGCCCTCACCGCGCCGGCTGGGTCCTGCGCGCCGCGGCACTTGCCGTGCCGGTGTGGCTCGCCGGGCCCGGCTGCTCGCGGCACGCACAACCCGACCTGCATGCCAACGCCACGCAAGCGGCCTCGGAGATCCACCGCGCGCTGCCCGCATCGCGGCCGGGTTTCGGCACCACGGACTACCCCGGCCACGCCGAAGGCGACGTGCCGAAGGCCTACGCGATGGTGCTGCTGGCCGAGGTCGAACGCCTCGGCACCGCGTGGCGAAGCGGCGAGGCCAATCTCGCGCGCACGGCCGGCGAGTGGCTGCTCGCGCATGCCGACGAAGACGGCGACGGCGTGACGGGCTGGGGCCTGCCGGTGGCCTGGGACGCCTACGACGACGGCTCCACCAACCCGGCGCACACCGAGTACACGATCACCACCGCGATCGTCATCGACGCGTTGATGACCTGGGCCGAGCGCGACGCCGGCGCGCCGCACGCACGCATCCGGGAGGTGGTTCGCGCGGCCGTCGAGCCGTACCTCGACGCGGCCACGGCCTCGCCCTCGGGCATGGCGCCGTACTCGCTGACGGCGGCCGACCGGCGCTACGACACCTTCAATCCGGCCGCCTACCTGGCCGGGCAGATCCAGCGCGCGAGCCTCGGCGTGCGCGACGCGGCGACGAGGGCTCGCTACGAGGCCGCGGCCGACCGGACCATGGCCGCGCTGCTGCGCCACCGCCAGCTCGTGCCAGGCAGCGGCCACTGGTACTGGAACTACTCGGTGCAGCAGGCGCTGCCGAACGACCTGCCGCATGCCGGGTACGTCATCGCCGGCGTGCGCGACTACCTGGCACACGGCGGCCGGCTGGCCGAGCGGTTCGACTGGCCGGCGGTGCTCGGCCACCTCGGCGACTTCAAGGGCGAAGCCGGTGAGCTGCGCGCCTTCCCGATGCTGCGCAAGGGCATCAAGCTCGCGGCCCGCTCGTACGACCTCGGCTTCGCGCTGCATCTCGCCTGCACCGAGGCGCGCGCCGCGCCGCTCGTGCCGTGGCTGCTGGCGGCGGTGCCCGCGTACCGAACGCCGGCCGCCCGTTACCTCAAGTACCCGCCGGGCAAGGGTGGCAACGCGCGCGAGCTCGTGGTCAACGAGTACGAGGCCTACCTCTACCGGGGCCTGACGACCTGCACGATGGCGCCCGGCGTGCTGAAGCGCGGCCGGACCGACAGCGAAGAGGCGCAGGCACCCGTCGTCGCGCTCTCGGGCGGCGACGACGTGGCGACACTCGCGCGGGGGCTGGCCGGCCCGCCCGCGCGCACCGGCGACACGGTGCCGCTGCTGCCCGCGTCGGCCGGCCTCGTGCAGTTCGACGCCACGCGGAAGGCGCGCGTGGCGCTCGCCGATGCGACGACCCTGGCCCTGCCCGACCCGGGCGTGCCGGTGCACGTGCTGCCGCAGGGGCAGGCCACCTTCGTCTTCCTGCGCCGCCACCCGGACAACCACCTCGCGCTGCTGCGCTTCGAGGGCGAGCGGCTCACCTGCCGGCTCGACGTGCAGCACGGCGAAGACCCCACGGCGGTGGCGATGCTGCGCGCCGCCACGGTGCACGAAGGGCGGCTGCACGCCGTCATCTACCACAACCCGAGCCTGGCCAACTGGCAAGTCGCGTGGGACACGGAGGCGCCGTGCCCGAAGCCCCTCGGGCCGCCGGCCCGGCTGCCTTCGCTCGGCGAACCCGCCGGTGCGACCTACGAGATGGTGCCCGGCCTGCGGTTCCACCCCGACCCGCACCGGGCGGGGCGGCTGTGGCTCGTCGGCGGCAACGTGCAGATGCAGGTCGGCCCGGCCGGCCAGCCCGGGCAAGCCGGCGAAGGTGGACCGGCCGCCGTCCAGCGCATCGAAGGCTGCCGGCACGTGCTCGAGACGGCGGTCACTCCCTCGGGGCCCGCGCACCTGTGCATCGCCGCCGCGGTGGACCCGCGCGCGCTGGCGCGCCAGCCGTTCGTGAAGGCACCCCCGGGCGTCGCGGCGCCGGAGGTCGATCTCGGCAGCGGCGTGCCGTGGAACCTGCGCTGGTCGCTCGGGGCGCTGCAGATCGACCATGCCCGCCATCCGTACCAGCTGCGACGCCTGCTGCGGCACGACCTGGCGCGCACCGCGCCGGGGGGCTGGATGGAGTTCGGCGTCAACAACGAGGAAGGCCGCATCCCCTGGTCGCAGATCTACTACCTCAACGGCCTGATGGACCTGCTCGACCTGGCGCGGCGCGACGCCGGCGCGCTGGCGCTGTACGGCCCTCTGCTGGCCGAGGCGCGGCAGCGGCTGGACATGGAGATGCAGTGGCTCGACGAGCACGTGCGAGCCGGCCGGCACCGCACGCGCGCCTTCACGGTGGACCGCAGCCGCGCGCTCTTCGGCGTGCAGACCGGGCGCCTCCTGCTCGTGCTGCACCGCTACCGCACCGAGGTGCCCGATGCGCTGCCGACGCCGGCGTACGAGGTGCTGAAGCGCGCCGTGCCGATGCTCGAGGACCACATCGAGGTGATGGCCAGCGAAGGCGAGGAAACGAAGTGGATCGCCCCGGGCCGCCACCACCTGCGCTGGCCGAAGGGCAGCAAGTTCGCCTTCGACGGCATGCCCGTGCCCTACAACCACCAGAACGAATGGGCGCACGCCGTGCTCGCCACCGCCGATGCGGCCACGCCGCCGCTAGCGACCGAGGCGGCCACCGACGTCCTGCGGCACTTCGTCGACCGCATCGCGCCCGGCGGCCGCCTGCCCGACAGCGGCAGCTGGGACTACTGGTGGGGCCGTGCCTTCGACGGCTGGGATGCCGCGGCAGGCTGGTCGGTGAACACGCGGCGCTACGGCGGCGACCGCATCAAGGCCTGGATCTCGTTCCGCACGATCGACGCGATGGCCCTCGTCGCCGCCGCGCCGAAGATCGGCGCGCGCGAGGCCGAGGAGGCGCGCCGCTCGGCAATGGCGCTGGCTGCGCGCGGGCTGCTCTACCCCTTCGCCAACCACGCGTGGGTCGACACGGGCCAGGTCCACCTGGCGCCGGCGGTGGCGCAGGAGTACGCGCGCGTCAGCGCGCCGTGGGAGCTGGCCAACGCGGCGTGGAGCCTGGCCGTGCTGGCCCGGCGCGCGGCGCCGTAGCCGCAGCCGGACCCCGGCGCGACTCAGGAGCGGCTGGCGCGAGTCGACGGCAGGAACAGCGCCTGCACGTCGCTGAGGAAGTCGAACCCGCGCGCCGTGGGCCGCACGATCTCGCGCCCGGCTTCGTGGCCCCGCTCCAGCAGTCCGCGCCGTTCGCCTTCGGCCAGCGCGGCCGCGATGGCCGACAGCGGCAGCCCGGTGCGCTCGGCGAAGCGCGCGAGCTCGAAGCCTTCGGCCAGGCGCAGCTGGTTGAGCATGAACTCGAACGGCAGATCGTGCCGCGCCACCTCGTGCTGGTTCGAGATGGCCCGGCCGGCGAGCGCCTCTTCCATGTAGCGCGCCGGCTCGCGCCAGCGCACCTGGCGCACCACGCGGTGCGGGAAGCTCAGCTTGCCGTGCGCACCTGCACCGATGCCGAGGTAGTCGCCGAACTGCCAGTAGTTGAGGTTGTGCCGGCAGCGGTGGCCCGGCCGCGCGTAGGCCGAGACCTCGTAGCGCTCGAAACCGCCCGCGCCTAGGCGGGCGGTGATCGCATCGAGCATCTCGCTCGCCTCGTCGTCGCCGGGCAGCGCCGGCGGATCGACGGCGAACGCCGTGTTCGGCTCCAGCGTCAGGTGGTAGACGGAGACGTGCGGCGGCTCCAAGGCCAGCGCCGCGTCGAGGTCGGCGTGCAGCTGCGCGAGCGTCTGCCCGGGCAGCGCGTACATCAGGTCGATGTTGAAGGTGTCGAAGGCGGCCGCGGCCTCCGCGACCGCGGCGCGCGCCTGCGCCGCGTCGTGCACGCGGCCGATGCGCGCGAGCAGCGTGTCGTCGAAGCTCTGCACGCCCACCGACAGGCGCGTCACGCCCGCGCCGCGGAAGGCACGGAACCGCTCGCGCTCGAAGGTGCCGGGGTTCGCTTCCAGCGTCACCTCGGCACCGGGCACGAGCGGCAGGCGGGCACGCACGGCGGCGAGCAGCCGGTCGATGCCCTCGGGCGTGAACAGGCTCGGCGTGCCGCCGCCGATGAACACCGTGTGCACCGGGCGGTCCCAGACGAGCGGCAGCGCCGCGTCGAGGTCGGCGACGAGGGCGTCGAGGTATCGTGTCTCGGGCAGCACCCCGTTCTGCACGGCATGCGAGTTGAAGTCGCAATACGGGCACTTCGCCAGGCACCACGGCAGGTGCACGTAGAGCGACAGCGGCGGCAGGCTCGCGAGCTGCAGCGTGCCGGGGCGCATCAGGTGCGCCAGCGTCGCGGCTGCGGCGGTGGCGCCTTCGCTCACGGGGGGCTCGAGACGCGCCAGACGCCGACCAGCAGTTCGCGCAGCACGTGCATCGCCTGCGCGCGGTGGCTGTGCTGGTTCTTCAAGTCGGCAGGCAGCTCGGCCACCGTGGCACCGAGCGCGGGGATGAAGAGCAGCGGGTCGTAGCCGAAGCCGCCGGCGCCGCGCGGCGCGGCGAGCACGATGCCCTGCCAGCGGCCGGTGGCGATCAGCGGCTCGGGATCGTCGGCGTGGCGCAACGCAACGAGCGTGCTCGTGAAGTGCGCGCTGCGCGCCTCGGCTTCGGCCTCCCGCAGCGGACGCGCCGCCAGCCGCTCGAGCAGCAACGCATTGTTCGCGGCGTCCTGGCACCGCCGGCGCGCCTCACGGTCTTCACCAGCGGCGGCCGGCACCGCGCCGGCAAAAACCGCCGAGTGCACTCCCGGCTCGCCGCCCAGCGCCGGCACGCACAGGCCCGAGTCGTCGGCGATCGCCGCGCACCGCGTGGCGCGGGCCGCATGCCGCGCCTTGGCGAGCGCGTTCTCGACGAACGTGTCGTGCGGCTCCTCCGCCTCGCTCACCCCGAGCTCGCCCTGCGGCACGAGCTGCACGTCGAGCCCGGCCAGCAGCGCACGCAGCTCGACGAGCTTCTTCGCGTTGTTCGACGCGAGGACGATGCGCACGGCGCGGCGCCTGGCGAAGCGTGTTCGCGCTCAGGCCGCCAGGCCGAGCGAGCGCCGCTGCGCGACCACGAGCTCGCCGATGCCGCGCTGGGCCAGCGCCAGCAGGCGGTCCATCTCGGCGCGGCCGAAGGGCTCGCCTTCGGCGGTGCCCTGGATCTCGACGAAGCCGCCGCGGCCGGTCATCACGACGTTCATGTCGGTGTCGCAGGTGCTGTCCTCGGTGTACTCGAGGTCGAGCAAGGCCGAGCCACCGAGCAGGCCCACCGAGACCGCCGCGACATGGTCGCGGATCGGGCTCGCCCCCGGCGCGCCGTCGATGCGCCCCTGCGCAACGAGCCAGCTCACCGCGTCGTGCGCGGCGACGAAAGCGCCGGTGATGGCCGCGGTGCGCGTGCCGCCGTCGGCCTGCAGCACGTCGCAGTCGAGCTGGATCGTGCGCTCGCCGAGCGCCGCGAGGTCGAACACGGCGCGCAGCGAGCGGCCGATGAGGCGTTGGATCTCCTGCGTGCGGCCGCTTTGCCTGCCGCGCGCCGCCTCGCGGTCGGTGCGCGTGTGCGTGCTGCGCGGCAGCATGCCGTACTCCGCCGTCACCCAGCCCTCGCCGCTGCCGCGCTTGTGCGGCGGCACCTTCTCGTCCACCGAGGCCGTGCACAGCACCTGCGTGGCGCCGAAGGCGACGAGCACCGACCCTTCGGCATGTTTCGTATAGCCGCGCTGCAGCGTCACCGCGCGCAGCGCATCGTGGGCGCGACCGCCCGAGCGTTGAAATGTCATGCGGCGATTGTCGGCGATGGCGCAGCCGAGCCGGGTCCCCGCCGCGCCTGAAGTCGCGCAGCCGCCGTCGTGAGCGGCCCGAGGTCGCGACGAGCACCGCAGCCGTGCTCACGTACGGCGAGGAGCACAGTTGCGAGACCGGGCCGCGCAGCAGGCGGATGCGCGGCTTCAGCGGCGCTTGCCCGAGCTGCGCTGGATCGCCTCGTTGATCTCGCGGATCGAGCGCTCGATCTCGGCGTCGTCGAGCTCGTCGGCACCGCTGCCCGAGCCCGCGCCGTCGCCGCCGCCGAGGCTCGCCTGGATGGTCGAGGCGAACACCTCCTCGCCGAGCGACAGCGTCGAGATGCCGCCGCTGTCGGCGTCTTCCTGCCCGTCCCACTCGACGGACAGGACGGTGACGTTGTCGCTCTTCTCGCCGGCCACGCGCAGCGCACGTTCGACCAGCTCGGGCACCGCCTCGGCGATGGGGTACGCCGTCATCACCTCGGTGATCTCGGCGTCGGTGACGCTGCTCCACAGCCCGTCGCTGCACAGCAGCACGCGGTCGTGCGGCTGCATGCGCAGCGGGCCGGCAGTGTCCACGACCGGCTTGCCCGGGCTGCCGAGGCAGGTGAAGAGCACGTTGCGGTTGACGCGGTCGCCCATCGGCACCACCTGCGACAGCGTCTCCTGCAGCTCGGAGTAGCTGTGGTCGCGCGTGCGCGCCACCAGCTTGTCGGCACGCACGAGGTACAGGCGCGAGTCGCCGCAGTGCGCCCAGTAGGCCGAGTTGCCCTGGATAACGCAGGCGACGACCGTGGTGCGCGGCGTGTCGACGAGGCCCTTCTCGGTGGCGTAGCGCAGCAGCTGGTGGTGCGCGGCGATGATCGCCTCGTGCAGGAAGCGCAGCGGGTCGGGCAGGCGCGGCTTGGCGTCGCGCTGGAAGATCGCCGCCAGCGTCTGCAGCGCCATCTGCGAGGCGACCTCGCCTTCGGGGTGGCCGCCCATGCCGTCGGCGAGCGCGAACAGCCCCGCGTCCCGCGTGTAGCAGTAGCCCATGCGGTCTTCGTTCTTCTCGCGGCCGCCCTTGCGGCTGACCTGGTAGACGGCGAAGCGCATCGGGAGCGGGTTCAGCTACGGCTCCGGATCCGGGTCTCCCGATCCGGAGTCCGCCCCCGAGGGAGGAGGCGCCGAGCGCGCTTCGGGGGGCTCATGTCTTCGCGCCGGTCTTCAGCGTCTCGAGCTGCAGCTTCAGCCGCTCGCCGAAGCTGAGCTTGGTGTAGCGGCGCTCGGTCTCGCGCGCCAGCTCCTTCTGCAGCGCGAACACGCTCTGCGGGCGCGAGAGCGGGTCGAGCGACATGCACCACTCCGTGACCTCGATCAGGTTGTCGGAGTAGACGTTGCGCAGGCGCGAGAGCGAAAGCGCGAGGCGGTCCTTCTCCAGCCGCTGCGGCGCGTCGTTCGGCGGGTAGCCCTGCATGCAGGCATAGATGCATGCACCGATGGCGTAGATGTCGGTCCAGGGGCCGAGCGTGCCGTCGCGGCGGTACATCTCGGGCGCCGCGAAGCCCGGCGTGTACATCGGGCGGATGAAGTTGCCTTCCTTGCTCAGCACCTCGCGCGCGGCGCCGAAGTCCAGCATCACCGCCTTGTTGTCGTTGGTGACGAAGATGTTGGCCGGCTTGATGTCCAGGTGCAGCATCTTGTGCTGGTGCACGATGCGCAGGCCACGCAGGATCTCGTCGAAGAGGCTGCGGATCGAGCTCTCGCGAAACACCTTGTCACGCTTGAGGTCGCGCGCCGTGACGATGAAGTCCTGCAGGGTGTCGCCCTGCAGGTAGTTCATCACCATGTAGACGGTCTCGTTCTCGCGGAAGAAGTTGAGCACCGAGACGACGCTCGGGTGGCTGATCTGCGCGAGGCTGCGGCCCTCTTCGAAGAAGCTCTTCAGGCCCAGGCGGTACAGGGGCTGCTTGTCGGGCTTGACGCGCGGCGTCAGCTCGCCGGGCGAGCGCTCGGCCAGCGAGGCCGGCAGGTACTCCTTGATGGCGACGTACTGCTTGTCGTCGCCTTCGGCCAGATAGACGACACCGAAGCCGCCGGCGGCGAGCTTCTTGACGACCTGGTAGCCCCCGACCACGGTGCCCGACGGCAACGGTGCTGGCTTGGGCTTTGACATAATCGACGACGGTGTGGAGAGGTGCCGGGGATCTGTCCGAAGCGGGTCCGACGCGGCACGAGCAGGCCGCCAGAGAACCGAACTCAGGCCGGTCATCGGCCGAACGACGGCCAGACTGAAGGCCGGGAGCGGCAACGAAGGCTCTGACCGGCCAGCACGGGGGCGCAGGCGCGATGGCGGTTTATAGCATGACGGGGTACGCCAGCGCAGCCGTCGAACTGGGCCCGGCCTCGGGCAGCGTGAACATCGAGGCACGCTCGGTGAACGGCCGCTTCCTCGACCTGAACCTGCGCCTAACCGACGAGCTACGGGGTCTCGAGCCCGCGCTGCGCGAGCTGGTTTCGGCCGCCTGCCGGCGCGGCAAGGTCGAGGTGCGTGCCGGCACCACGCGCGGCGGTGACGACGGCATGCCGCAGCCGAGCAGCGAGCAGCTCAACCGCCTGGCGCGGCTGCAGGGCACCGTGCAGGCCTGGCTGCCCGAGGCGCGGCCGCTATCCGTCAACGAGGCACTCGCCTGGTGCCGGGGCGCGACCGCCGGCCCGGACAGCGAAGGACCGGCGCTCGAAGCGGCACGCCGCTGCATCGAGGGCCTGCGCGAGGCGCGCGCGCGCGAAGGGGCGCGGCTGGCGGCCTCGCTCGCCGAGCGCACGGTCAAGCTGCGCGAGCTGGCGCGTCAGGCCGAGCCGCTGGTGCCGGCCGTCGTGCAGCGCCAGCAGCAACGTTTCCTCGAGCGGTGGCAGGAAGCACTCGCCAGCGCACAGGCCGGGGCGGCCGTCCCGGAAAGCGCGCTGCACGAGCGGGCGCTCGCCGAGGCGGCAGCGCATGCGCTGCGCATCGATGTCGCCGAGGAGCTGACCAGGCTGCGTTCGCACCTGGACGAGGTCGACCGCCTGCTCGCCAAGGGCGGTGAGCTGGGCAAGCGGCTGGACTTCCTCGTGCAGGAGCTGCACCGCGAGGCCAACACGCTGGGCTCCAAGTCGGCGGCCCTGGAGCTCACCGCCATCGCGGTGGACATGAAGGTGCTGATCGAGCAGATGCGCGAGCAGGTGCAGAACATCGAATAGGGCCGCCGCGCGACAGATGGAAACTCCGGGCAACCTCTTCTGCGTCGCCGCCCCGAGCGGCGCGGGCAAGTCCAGCCTCGTCAAGGCGCTGCTCGAGCTGGACTCGCACCTGGCCGTCTCGGTCTCGCACACGACGCGCGCACCGCGCGGGCAGGAGGTCGACGGCCGCGAGTACTGGTTCGTCGACGAGCCCGCCTTCCGCGGCATGGTCGAACGCGGCGAGTTCTTCGAGTGGGCGCACGTGCACGGCCACCTGTACGGCACCTCGCGCAAGGCGATCGAGCAGCGCCTGATGCTGGGCGAGGACGTCGTGCTCGAGATCGACTGGCAGGGTGCACTGCAGATCAAGCAGCTGTTTCCGCACGCCGTGCTCATCTTCATCCTGCCGCCGAGCTGGCAGGAGCTCGAGCAACGCCTGCGCCGACGTGGCGAGGACCAGCCCGAGGTCATCGCCACGCGCCTGGCCAACGCCCGCGAGGAGGTGGCGCAGGCGCGTCACTTCGACTTCGTGATCGTCAACGCCTTGTTCGAGACGGCACTGTTCGACCTGAAGGCCGTGGTGCATTCCCAGCGGCTGAAGTTCGCGGCGCAGCGCCGGGCCCGCTCGCTCGTGTTCAAGGCGCTCGGGCTGGCCTGAAACGCCGGCAGCCGGCGGGGCGGCTGTGCCACGCTCAGCGCGCGGCGAGCGTGAACCCGACGCGCGTCAGCCCCGAATGGCTCTCCGCCAGCGTGCTGCCCGAGTGCATGCGCGCGATGGCCGCGACGATGGCCAGCCCCAGCCCGTGATGCTGTTCCTCGGGACAGCAGCGCGAGTCGTCGCCGCGGAAGAAGCGGTCGAACAGGCGCGGCAGGTGCGCCGGCGCGATGGAATGGCCGCGGTTCTGCACCACCACCTGCACCTGCTCGGGCGTGGCCGCCAGCTCGGCCGAGATGCGCACGACCACCGTCGAGCCATGCTCGGCGAACCGGGTGGCGTTGCCGAGCAGGTTGGACAGCGCCCGCTTGAACAGCGCCTCGTCGACCGGCACCGTGGCGTCGCCGTCGATCTGCAGCGTCAGCCCGGACTCCTCCAGCGCCGCCTCGTGGAACTCGACCACCTGCCGCGCCAGCGCCGCCAGGCTCACCGGCTCGCCCCGCCGCGCCACGGCACCGCGGTCGGCCTGGGCGAGGAACAGCATGTCGTTGACCATCACCGACAGGCGCTGCATCTCCTCGAGGTTGGAGACGAGCGTGTCACGCAGCACCTCGTTGCTGCGCTCGCGTGCCAGCGCCACCTCGGTCTCGCCGATGAGCGTGGCCAGCGGCGTGCGCAACTCGTGGGCGACGTCGGCGTTGAAGGCCTCGAGCTGTGCGTAGGCGCGCTCGAGGCGCTCCATCAGCGCGTTGAACTGCTCGATCCAGGGCAGCAGCTCCTCCGCCGGGTCGGCCAGCGCCAGCCGCCGATCCAGGCTGCGCGGCGAGATCGCACGCGTCTGCGCCGCCAGCTCGCGCAGCGGGTTCAGGCCGCGGCGCACGAACCACCAGCTGCCGCCGCCGACCAGCGCACCGGCGGCCAGCGTCACGGCCACGAGGATCCACGCCCAGCGGCGCCCCATGGCCGCGTCGTGCGAGTAGTCCACCGTGTAGCGCGCCTGCACCTTGCCGCCCTCGAGCTGGGGCGTGGCGACCTCGAAGGTGTGCACCTTCTTGTGCTCGGAGCCCTCGAGCGCGGCCAGGCCGGCGTCGGCGAACAGCAACGAGCCGTCGGCGCGCCACACCTCCAGGCGCGTGCGCGCTCGCATCGGCGCGTCGGCAAGCAGCCGCGCCAGCATCGCCGCCTCGCCGCCACTGGCGGCGCGGCTGATCACGTCGCCGATGAGCTCGCACCGCGCCTGCAGGTCGAGCGCGCTGCGCTCGACCAGGATCATCTTCACCATGCCCCACGTGAAGGCGAAGAGCACCCCGAGCACGAGCATCGTGAACAGCGCCAGCTTGCCCGACAGGCGCGTGCTGATCGAGTGCGAGCACAACGGCGTGCGACAGTCGCTCGTGGAACTCACGCGCGTTCCTCCAGCACGTAGCCCATGCCCCGCACGGTGTGCAGCAGCTTGGCCGGGAACGGATCGTCCAGCTTGGCGCGCAGGCGCCGCACGGCCACCTCGACGACGTTGGTGTCGGAGTCGAAGTTCATGTCCCACACCTGCTCGGCGAGCGTGGTGCGCGAGAGGATCTGGCCGCGCCGGCGCAGCAGCAGCGCCAGCAGGTTGAACTCCTTGGCGGTGAGGTCCAGCCGCTGCTGGCCGCGGCGCGCCTTGCGTCCGATGAGATCGACCTCGAGGTCCGCGAGGCGCAGCTCGGTCGCCGAGGGCGCGCCGTTCGGCGCGCCGCGCCGCGCCAGCGCGACGATGCGCGCCAGCAGTTCGGAGAACGCGAACGGCTTGACGAGATAGTCGTCGGCGCCCTGCTCGAGCCCTCGCACGCGGTCCTCGACCTTGTCGCGTGCCGTGAGCATCAGCACCGGCGTGCGCTTGCCGGCGCCGCGCATCGCGGAAAGCACGCCGAAGCCGTCCACGCCCGGCAGCATGAGATCGAGCAGCACGACGTCGTACTCGCCGCCCGTGGCCAGGCGGCGGCCCTCGATGCCGTCGTTCGCCACGTCGACGACATGACCGCTCTCGCCCAGGCCCTTTTGCAGGTACTGGGCCAGCTTCAGCTCGTCTTCGATGACCAGGAGTCGCATGGAGGTATCGCCTTGGAAGACGCACGCACCGGGAGCAGGTCGGGCGCGCACATCGCTGCGTGTATGGTCGCATTTCTGGCACCGTCCCGGGATTACGAATTTGTCATCCTGGCGTCGGGCTGGCGCTCGTTGCGGCGACCGCCGGCCGCACGCCTTCTCGAGGCTGAAGGCCGAGCAGCGCGGCGGCGGTCCAGCCGGTGTCCTCAGGGGATTCCGGGGCTGAATGGCACCCGAGGAGGCGGGCAGCTATAGAATGTCAGGTTCCAACTTCGTCCGCCTGCCCTGTATGGCCCGCATCACCGTCGAAGACAGCCTCGCCAAGGTCCCGAACCGCTTCCAGCTTGTGCTCGCAGCGACGTACCGTGCGCGCATGCTCAGCCAGGGCCACGCGCCCAAGGTCGAGGCCAAGAACAAGCCCGGCGTCACCGCCCTGCGCGAGATCGCCGCCGGCGAAGTCGGCCTCGAGATGCTGCGCAAAGTGCCGGTCTGAGCTGGCAGCAGCCCGGCGCGACCGCCGGGCGCCCCCGGTGCCATGGCGCCGACTCCTGCAGCGGCGGCGGTTCGCCCTCCGCGCTGATCTCCGCTAAATTCCGGCCATGAGCCTGCGCTCGTTGGCCGCCGAGTTCCTGCCCTCCGCGTTGCAGGGCCTGCAGCGCGTGCCTTCGCCCACGGTGGCGTCCGGTGCGGCGGGGCCCGCCGACGACGGCATCTCGTCGTTCCAGGCCCTGGCCGACAAGCTCGGCTACCTCTCCAAGGCCGACATCAAGCTCGTGCGGGAGGCCTACCGCTTCGCCGACGCCGCCCACCTCGGCCAGTTCCGCGCCGACGGCAAGCCCTACATCACGCACCCGATCGCCGTGGCCGGGCTGGTGGCCGACTGGAGGCTGGACGCGCAGGCGGTGATGGCCGCGCTGATGCACGACACGATCGAGGACAACCAGGGCATCACCAAGACCGAGCTGATCGAGAAGTTCGGCGCCCCGACGGCCGACCTCGTCGACGGCCTGACGAAGCTGGACAAGCTGCACTTCTCCACGCGCGAGGAGGGCCAGGCCGAGAGCTTCCGCAAGATGCTGCTGGCGATGGCACGCGACGTGCGCGTCGTGCTCGTCAAGCTCGCCGACCGGCTGCACAACATGCGAACGCTGGCGGCGCTGGCGCCCGATCGGCGCCGGCGCATCGCGCGCGAAACGCTCGAGATCTACGCCCCGATCGCGCACCGGCTCGGCCTGAACCAGATCTACCGCGAGCTGCAGGAGCTCTCGTTCGAGCTGCTGAACCCGTGGCGGCACGCGGCGCTGGCCAAGGCGCTGGCCCGCGCGCGCGGACACCGGCGCGACATCGTCGAACGCGTGCGCCGCGAGGTCGAGCGGGCCTTCGCGCAGAACCGCCTCAAGGTGCAGGTGAGCGGGCGCGAGAAGACGGTCTACTCGATCTACCGCAAGATGCGGGAGAAACACGCCGGCTTCGCGCAGGTGAACGACCTGTTCGGCTTCCGCGTCGTCGTGCCCACGCTCACCGACTGCTACGTCGCGCTCGGCATCCTGCACCAGCTGTACAAGCCCGTGCCCGGCCGCTTCAAGGACTACATCGCCATCCCGAAGGCCAACGGCTACCAGAGCCTGCACACCACGCTCGTCAGCCCGCTCGGCACGGCGGTGGAGTTCCAGCTGCGCACCGAGGCCATGCACGCGGTGGCCGAGAGCGGCATCGCCGCGCACTGGCTGTACAAGCAGCGCGGCAAGGACTTCGACCGGCAGGCCGCCGCCGAGGCGCAGCGCCTGAGCTCGATGTGGCTGCAGAGCCTGCTGGACATCCAGGACGACACGCGCGACTCGGCCGAGTTCCTGGAGCACGTGAAGATCGACCTGCACCCGGAAGCCGTGTACGTCTTCACGCCGATGAGCAAGATCCTCGCGCTGCCGCGCGGCGCCACGCCCGTGGACTTCGCCTACGCCATCCACTCCGACGTCGGCCAGCACATGGTGGCCGCACGCATCAACGGCGAGGCAGCGGCGCTGCGCACCGAGCTCAAGAGCGGCGACGTGGTCGAGATCATCACCGCCCCCGGCGCGCGGCCGAACCCGGCCTGGCTGTCGATGGTTCGCACCGGCCGCGCACGAAGCAAGATCCGCCACTTCCTGAAGAACATGGAGGCCGAGGAGTCGCGCGCACTCGGCGAGAAGATGCTCGCGCAGGCGCTGCGTGCCGAAGGGCTGGCGATGCCCTCGGCCGACCCGACCGACACCGACGCGGCGGCGCTGTGGCAGCAGCTGGCGCGCTGGGGCGGCAACCGGCACCGCGGCGAGTTGCTCGTCGACATCGGCCTCGGGCGCAAGGTGGCGACCATCGTCGCCAAGCGCCTGGCGCAGATGATGGGCGACCGCGGCATCAAGCCCGACGCCGTGGCGTTGACGCTCGGCCGCTACGCCGCCGAGGACGCCTCGGCCGCGCAGGGCGTGGTGTTCGTCGACGGCAGCGAAGGCGGCTCGGTGCAGTTCGCCACCTGCTGCCGGCCGATCCCGGGCGACCAGATCACCGGCTACCTCGGCCGCGGCGAAGGCCTCATCGTGCATTCGGTGGAATGCCCCACCGGCCGGCGCCTCTACGAGCGCGACAGCGAACGCTGGATCCACGTCGAGTGGGCCGACGAGCTGACACGCGCCTTCGAAACCACCGTGCACGTGCTCGTGCACAACGGCAAGGGCGTGCTGGCGCAGGTGGCTGCCGCCATCAGCGCCGCCGAGGCCGACATCACGCACCTGGACATGGACTCCGGCCGGGGCAGCGACCTGGTCGAGCTGCGCCTGATGGTCAGCGTGCGCGACCGCGTGCACCTGGCCGACGTGCTGCGCGCGCTGCGCCGCTCGCCGGCCGTGCAGCGCGTCTCGCGCTACAAGGCCGGGCAGGAACGCGCGCTCGCCTAGGGCCGCCGGCACCCGTTCAGTCGCCGGGCGCCGGGTAGCGAACCTCGGTCACCCGCAGGTGCTCGACGCCTCCCGGCGTGGGCAGCGTCACCTCGTCGCCTTCGCGCGACTTCAGCAGCGCACGCGCAATCGGCGAGACCCAGCTCACCTCGCCCTTCAGGCTGTCGGCCTCGTCGATGCCCTTGATGGTGATCGTGCGCTCCTCGCCCCTGGCGTTGGCGTAGGTCACGGTGGCACCGAAGAAGACCTGGTCGCTGCCGTGGTGCGCGCTCGGGTCGGCCACCTCGGCGATGTCGAGCCGGTGCGTCAGGAAGCGGATGCGGCGGTCGATCTCGCGCAGCCGCTTCTTGCCGTAGAGGTAGTCGCCGTTCTCCGAGCGGTCGCCGTTGCTCGCCGCCCACGACACGACCTCGACGACCTTCGGCCGCTCGACGTCGAGCAGCGTCATCAGCTCCTCGCGCAGGCGGCGGTAGCCGGCCGGCGTCATGTAGTTGCGCGCGCCGGCCGGCAGCGCGGGCAGCCCCGCCACTTCGCCGTCATCGTCATCGGCGACGTCGGACTCCTTGACGAAGGCCTTGTTCATGGCCGGAGGGGGCAGCGCAGGTGCGACATGGGCCGCGGGGGCGGCAAAGCAGCGAGGAGGCGAGGCGGCGTCCCGCGGGAAGTGCCAAACGGCCCGGAATCAGCGCACGACGTCGAAGCGCAGGATGGCCGCGCCGTAGCTCGTGTCGCAGGCTGCGCCGGCGGCACAGGTGGCGCGCCCCGCGACGACCGAGCCGGTCGCGCCATGCGCGGCCACGGCCTGCGCGGCGGCAGCCCCGCCGGGAAAGACGGTGATGTCGCCGCCAGCCTCCGGCCGCAGCGCCTGGAAGGAGCGCGGCTCGGCCGAGACGAGCACGAGGAAGCGGCTGGCCCCGGGCGGATCGGCGGCGTTGAGCACGAACGTGTCGCCGCTCGGGCCGCGCGAGGGGAACTGCCAGGTCTGCCCGGCGCGCAACTGCACCGGGCCCGACAGGCGGTTGGGCACGATCTGCGCCATCGTGCCGTCCGGCCCGACGCCCAGGATGTACAGGTGGCCGGGGCGGTCGCTGCGCACGGTGAAGCGGAACTCGTCGGCGCCGATGCGCAGCGTCGGCTTGGCCGCCGTGGCGCGCACGCCGAACGCCGCGTTCTGCGCCTGGACCGCCTTGTCGAACTCCAGCACGGCGTCGAACGTCGCCGCCACGGCCGGCGGCGCCGGCACCGGAGGGGGAACCGGCGCCGGCACCGGCGCCGGCCCGGGAACCGGGGCCGGCACCGGTGCAGGCGCCTGCGAGACCGTGGTCGGCTTCGGCCGCAGCGCGAAGTAGCCGCCCGCTCCCAGCGCCACCACCACCACGCCGGCGAGCGCGAAGACGAGACCGCGGCGGCCGCCGCCCTCTTCGCCATGCATCGGCATCTGCGCGGCGCGCGAGCTGCTCGGCGACGGTGCACGAGGCGCGGCGATGCGCGTGTGGTCGTCGGCCATCGCCGGCGCGCCGAACGCCGTCTGCGGGGGGGCGCCCGGCGGCATGCGCGTGGGGCCGGCCGGCGGTACGCCGAAGCCGGTCAGGCCGCTCGGCTGGTACGCGGGCGGCGACATCGCCGTCGGCGGGTAGGCCTGCGGCGGCATCGCCGTGGGCTGCTGCGCGGGCCGCATCTGTGTCGGCGCCCCTGCGCCGCCCTGCTGCCGCGCCATCGTCGGCTGCGGCACGATGCGTGTCATGTCGTCGGCCGGCGGCCGCAGGTGGGTCGTGCCGGCGGGCATCACAGTGGCCGCGTCGAGCAGCCCGAGGTCGTCGCGGAACGCCTCGATGCTCGCGGTCCGCAGCTCGGGCCGCACGGCGAGCGCGCGGTCCACCGCCTCCAGGAAACGCGACGAGTACCGGCCGGCGGCCACCTCGGCCAGCGGCTGGTAGCTGTCGTTGAGCATGCGGCCCACCGACACCGGCGGCGTCTTGCCCGTGATGGCGAAGTACACCACCGCCGCCAGGGCATAGACGTCGGTCCACGGCCCCTGGCGCATGCCGGGGATCTCTGCGTACTGCTCGATCGGTGCGTAGCCCGGCTTCAGGATGACCGTCAGCGCCTGCGTCATGTCGCCGATGACGCGCCGCGCGGCGCCGAAGTCCAGCAGCAGCGGGCGCTGGCTGCCCGCCAGCATCATGACGTTGTCCGGCGCAATGTCGCGGTGGTAGCACTGCTCGGCGTGGATGACGCGCAGCGCCTCGGTCAACGGCAGCAGCAGCGTGCGAAGCCACGCCTCGTCCGGCGGCTGGCCGGTGGCGGCCAGCATCTCGCGCAGCGTGTCGCGCAGGTTCTTGCCCTCGTAGAACGGCATCACCATGTACGCCGTGCCGTTGGCCTCCCAGAAGCGGTAGACCTTCACCAGCGACGGGTGGTCGAACTGCGCCAGCAGGCGCGCCTCGTTGACGAAGCTCTTGCGGCCGGCCTCGAAGGTCTCGCGGTGGCGATCGCTCTTCACCTGCACGCCGGCCTCGGTGCGCGCGGCCAGCGATGTCGGCATGTACTCCTTGAGCGCCACGCGCCGGCCAAGCGAGGTGTCGTTGGCGAGGTAGACGATGCCGAACCCGCCCTCCCCGATCAGCGAAGTGATCTCGAACTCCGACAGCCGCGTACCCGCCGGGAGCACGTTGCCGAGCTCGGTGCGTGGCGCGGGCGGCGCCATCAGCTCGGTGCGCTCGACGGGCGCCGTCGGCGCGAAGTTGGTCGGCTCGTAGCCACTGCCGCCCTGCGGCGCATCGCGCGGAGTGAAAGCGGTCTTGTCGTCGTCGGCGGGCGTCATGTCCGGCGCTCTGGCAGCGGCTCGTGTGGGAGTCCAGACCCCGATTGTGGCCGCAGTCGGGCCGTTGCCACGCCCGATGCGGGCCGGCGATTCAAGTGACGGGCTGCACGGTCGATACCGCGATGACGATCTTCTCTCGCCGCCCTCCTCCCGCAGGACGATGCCGCCCACCGACACCCAGGACTTGCCAGCGCCGGCCAAGGCCGCCGCCACGTCCGCGCCTCCCATGCTCCTCGCGAGCGTGTCGCCCCGGCTCGCGTTGTGGATCGTGCTGGCCATGCTCGTCGTCGCCACCCCGCTGGCCGAGATCTGGCGCCGCCATGGCTCGGAGCTGCAGGCCGTGCTCGACGCGCGCGACGCGCTGCGCCCGGTCGCCCAGGCCACGCACGCGCAGCGCTCGCTGCTCGCCCATCGGCCCTACGCCGCCGCCGTGCTGGCCGGCCGCCAGGAGATGGAAGCCGAGCGCCAGCGACGCCAGATCGCCGTGGACACCGACCTCGCGACGCTGCTCGCGACGCTGGAGCGGCAGCGCCACGACCGCGCGCTCGACGAGGTGGACCTGCTGCGTGAAGGCTGGTCGGCGCTGCTCGAAGGCATCGGACGGCGCCGGCTCGCCGTCGCGGCCAGCGACACCGCCCACGATCTGCTGATCGAACAGGTCTTCGTCGTCCTCGATCTGGTGGCCGCGCGCAGCGGGCTGCGCGCGCAAACGGGGCGCGGCTTCGCCGTCGACGACGCGGCGCTCGTGCTGGACGCGTTGCCGCGCTTCACGGTGATGGCGATGGCGATGTCCCGGGCGGCACCGGGTGCCGCGGCGGCCGAGACCACGCATCCTTCCGCACAAGCCGGCCGCGTGGCGCGCGCCGCGGCCGCCCGCCTTGCGGCCCTGAGTGCGATGGGCGCCGACGCGCCTTCACCCGACCCGAAGCTCCTTCAGGCCCTAGCCGCGCTCGAGCGGCATGCCGCAGCGCTCGCTGCCGCCGGCGCGGGCGACCCGGCCACGGCGCAGCGGGCGCACGCCGCCGCGGACGACGCGGGCCGGGCCCTGGTTGCCCAGCTCGACGCGGACCTCGCGACCACCGCCGTCGCGCTGCAGCGCGAGCGCTGGCTGCTCGGCGTCGCCACGGCGATGGCGTTGCTCATCGCCGCGCTTGCCGCAGTGCGCGTCGTGCCGAGAGCCGCGCCGGCAGACGGGGTCGGCGCCGAGGACATCGAGGCACCGGGCGAGCGCATCGTCCGCGGCCCGGGCTCGGACGGCCACACGCGGCCGCTGCCCATCGAAGGGTGGGCACCGGGTGGCGCCGAAAGCGGAGGGCCGACGAGCGACCTGCTGCGCCGGCTGCGTCGGGGCGAAGTCGACGGCGCACGCACGGGCGCGGGCGACCTCACCGGCCCGGGGCCGCTCGGCCCTTCGAGCCGGCACTGACGACCCTCGCGGTCGGCGAAGTCAGCCAGAAACGGCAAGGGGCGGCGCGATGACTCGTGCCGCCCCTCTCGCTGAAAACACTGGCGCGGCTGGCAGGATTCGAACCCACGACCCCTTGGTTCGTAGCCAAGTACTCTATCCAACTGAGCTACAGCCGCGCGGAAGCCCGGCAGTATAGCCGAGCACCACGGCGCCCCCGAGGCGCCGGACGCCTGGGCACGCAGGCGCTCCGCGGACACACCGCACCGCTTACGGCACCGCCGCAGCGGCGCGGTCGCACGAAGCGGCACGCGCCTCATCGCCCTGGGCGCGCGCCATCTGCGCCAGCCGGCCCCAGGCCGCGCGGCGCGCGCGCGGCGGCAGGGCGGGCGCCGAGGCGGCCTGTTCGAGCAGCTGCCGCGCCTTGCCGTACAGCCCGCTCGCCCCATAGGCCGCCCCCACCGCGGCGAGCACGGCGCTGTCCTGCCCGAAGGTCTGCGCGGCGCTCTCCAGGCCGGGCAGCCAGTCCGAGGTGATGCCCTCGCAAGCCTCCGCGAGGGCCAGCGCGACAGCCTCGCGATCCGCGCGGTCAAGTTCGCCGAGACGGTCCCAGAAGGGGCGCAGCCACTGGCGTGCCTGCTCGGCCGCACCGAGGTCGACGGCGCGCCGCGCCGCGCGCGCAGCGATGCGCGCATCGCGCCGGTCGGCGCTGTCGAACTGCTGCCAGAGCCGCCGCAGCTGCTGCAGGTCGTGGGCCTGCGCAAGCGTCTCCTCGGCCAGCGCGCGCAGCAGCCCCTGCGCCACCACGGGAGAGAAGGCCTGGTGGTTGGCCAGCATGCGCGCCATGTGCAGCGCCTGCAGCGGTTCGCGCGCGGCGCGCGCGGCCTGCATGCGCAGCCGCAGCGCGTGCATGCGGCGCGCCGCCCCGGGGGACAAGGCGGCCAGGCTCTCCTGCGCGAGCGGCGCGTCGTGGTCGTCCAGGGCCCACTGCGCGGCGAGCAGCCGCGCACCGTCCTCGAGCCCGCGCGCCGCGCCGCCGCGCCGCGCCGCGGCCAGCGCCAGGGCCAACTGCTCCTGGCGCGCCGCGCGATCCTGCATGCGGTGCGCACCGTTGGCGGCGAGCAGGTGGCCGATGGCGGTGAAGTCGTGCGCCGAGGCGAGCCCCGGGGCATCGCCCTGCAGCGCCAGGGCGCGCTGCGCCGCCTTGCGCGCGCGACCGAACCGCGCGCTCGCCAGCTCGGCCATCGCCTCGCGCAGCGCCGCATGTGCCGCCAGTTCCTTGCGCTGCTCGCGCCACAGCCGTGCGCGCTGCGGCAGGCTCAGCAGGCGCGACAGTGCGTGCACCGCGACCACCAGGATCGTGCAAACGGCCAGCACGGCCAGGACGAACAGGTTCAGCGAGACATCCGTGCGCCAGCCGGCCCAGAAGATGGACACGAGCCCGTCGTTGCGGCCGAAGGCGGCTGCAGCCACCACGGCCAGCACGAACAGCAGGACGACCCAGACCAGCCCGCGCATCGTGATCGATCGTCAGCGCCCGGCTGAAGCGGCGGCGATGGCGGCGAAGGTGGCGTCGGGACGCGGCAGCACGACGGTGCGCGCCTGCGCGATCACCTGTCGCAGCGCCTCGGCAGCGGTGATCGTGCGGCGCGCGTTGCGATCGAAGTAGCGCTCGATCGCCGCGAGCGCATCGCGCAGGTCCGACTGCGCCACGTCGAACTGCCGCGCCAGCAGCGCCAGGCGGGCATTGAGCAGGCGCAGCTTGACGTTGGCGCGAAGGAAGTAGGCCTGCTCGGGGGCCACCAGCATGGCCTCGGGTTGATCGATGCGTGTCACGCGCAGCAGCGAGCGCGTCTCGCCCCACGCCTGCGCGCTGAAGCGCTGCCAGGCCTGGCGCAGCGTGGCCAGCACGCCACCCTCGGTCCCTGCGACGGCAGTGCTCGCCGGCGGGCCCGCCGCAGATGCGCCACGCGCGGCAGCCATCGCCCCGGGGCCCGCACCCGCGCCGCCCGCCTCGGCGGCACCCCGCCGTCCCGCGCCTGCCTGCGGCGGCACGGCCAGCATCGGCAGATCGTCGACCTGTCGCACGAGGTCGTCGATGCGCCCGGCCAGCACCGCCAGGTCCGAGCCCCCGGCGGCGCGCAGCCGTTCGAGGTCCTGCGCCATGGCTCGGCGCACGCGTTCCAGCCTCGGCTGCGCGTAACGCGCCAGCCGCTCCTCGCCCTGGCGCAGCACGAGCAGCAGCGGCTCGGCGCTGCCGGTGATGGCGGACTGCTGCTGAGCCACGCGCACGGCGGCCTCGATGTCGGCCAGCACGTTCTCGTCGCGCGAACGCGCCAGCGACTGCAGGAGGTCCTCGACCTGCGAGCGCTGCATCGCGGTCTCGGCCACGCGCGCCTCGGTCAGCGCCACCTTGGCAGCCACCTCGCGCGCCGCCGTCTCGGCCTGGCGGGCCAGCACGCGCGCCTCGTTCGCGGCGAGCGCCGACTCCTGCTGCCTGCGCACGAGCTCGGCCTCGAGCAGGCGCATGCGTTCCTGGGTGGTCCAGGCGAACCACAACGCGCCGGCACTCAGCAGCACCAGGAGCAGCGCCCCCACCAGCCACGCGCGAGGCAGAGCACTCCGCAACGCCGCTGCGCCGTCGACCGCGGGCGGGCCCGCTCCAGGCTCGTGCCTCGGGAAGGGTGGCGCACTCGCGGGCTCGTCGGGCGGTCGCTCGCTGCCGGTCACCTCAGGCACCGGGTCCGCCGCCGGTGGCGGCGATGGCGAGGAAGGCGGAACTGCGCTCACAGGCGGCCGGATTGTATCGACGGCCCCCCCAGGGCCCGCGCCCGAGCTCCTGCGGCGCCTCGCGCTTGCGCGGCTCGAGACCGCGCGCGCCGTCGATCGGCCCGCGCACCAGGACCGTCGTCTTCCGACGGCCTCTAGCGTGGCCCGGCCCGCGGTGGCATCGACGGCCCCCGCAACGGCCCCCGCGTCGACACGTCGGTGGGAGCGCCGCCGGCCGCCCCGGGCAGCTCTCCGTGCCGCAGTGCCCGCACGGCATGCACCAGCGCCGGCAAGCCGGGCGCCAGCTCGTGCACCTGCACGAAGCCGGCGGCCCGCGCCGCCTCGCCGATGCGCGGGTGCGTGACCAACGCGATCGACCCTCGCCAGGTCCCGGCGGGCGCCAGCCGCGCGAGGTTGTGAACCGCCTCGCTGCTGCTGAAGTGCCAGGCATGCGCCGACGGCGCGGCCTCGGCCTCGGCAAACAGCGCCGCCTCGGCAGCGCTCCACCCGGGCAGCGTGCGACGGTAGGCGGCCAGCAGCTCGACGCGCGCACCGGCGGCACGCAGCGTCTGGGCCAACCACTCCCGGCCGCCGCCGTCGCCGCGCACGACAAGCACCTGTGCACCGCGCCACGAGCGCCCGCGCAGGCGCTGCCACAGCGCCTCGCTGTCGAGCTGCACGGCGTCGTCGCCGGGCGCCACGATCCGGTCTTCCGGCACGCCCGCCGCGCGCAGCGCGCTCGCCGTGCCGGGCCCCGTGGCCGCGGCCAGCGTGCGGGCCGGCCAGCGCCGCGTCGAAGCGCCATCGGGCACCGCCGCGAAGAACGCTGCCACCGCGTTCGCACTGACGAACATCACCAGCTGCCGCCCGGCCAGCGTGGACCAGGCCGCGGCCAGCGCGCGCCGGGCCGCGGGGTCGGCCAGCGGCTCGATGCCGATGAGCGGCAGCGCCAATGCCGGCACGCCGCGCTCCGCCAGCGCGTGCACGAGCTCGTGCGCCTGCGCCGCCGGCCGTGTCACGACCACACGCAATCGCTGCTCCACACGCTGCACCGTCGAGGCGTGCGGCGCACGACGACACCCCGCCGCCAGGGCCGTGCACGGCTGCTCATCTCGCGCCCGGCCGGCTTCGCATGGCGTCGGGGCCCGGGTCAGGCTGCCGCCGCCACGTACTCCGCAGCCCCCGCCGCCTCCAGCCTCGCGGCCACCGCTTCGCCGAGGTGGCGTGCGGCGTCGGCATCGGCCACCACCGCTTCGTGGCTGGCGCGCAGCAGCGGCCGCCGGGGATCCGCGCCGTGCCCGAGCGCCGCTTCGATCAGCAGGCGTTCACCCACCCACCGGGCATGCGCCGCCAGCGGCATGCTGCAGCTGCCGCCCAGCCGGCGCGAAACGGCCCGCTCGGCCAGCGCCGCGAACTCGGTGGCGCGATGCGTCGTCTGCGCCAGCATCGCGCGCAGCGCGGCGGCGTCCTCGCGCACCTCGAGCGCCAGCGCGCCCTGTCCGGCCGCGGGGATCATCTGGCGCACGTCGAAGGTGCTGCGGATGCGCCCGGAGAGCCCGAGCCGCGCCAGCCCTGCGGCGGCCAGGACGATGGCGTCGTGCGCCCCCTCGTCGAGCTTGCGCAGCCGCGTGTCGAGGTTGCCGCGCAGCGGCAGGATGTCGAGGTCGGGCCGCAGCGCCAGCAGCTGAGCGCGACGGCGCAGGCTGGAGGTACCCACGCGCGCCCCGGCAGGCAGATCGGCCAGCGAGGGGAAGACGTTCGACACGAAGGCGTCGCGCGGGTCCTCGCGCTCCCATACCGCCGCCAGCACGAAGCCGGGCGGCAGGTCCATCGGCACGTCCTTCAGCGAGTGCACCGCCAGATGCGCTCGGCCTTCCTCGAGCGCCGTCTCGAGCTCCTTGACGAAGAGGCCCTTGCCGCCCACCTGTGCCAGCGTGCGGTCGAGGATCTGGTCGCCGCGTGTCGTCATGCCGAGCACCTCGACGCGCAGGCCGAACCGGCCCTGCAGCTCGGCGCGCACGTGCCCGGCCTGCCACAGCGCGAGCCGGCTCTCGCGCGTGGCGATGATCACCGGTTCGCCGCGGGCTTGATTCATGCATCGATTATGGCCAGCCGGGATGGCAGGCCGGCGCGGCCCTCGCGCCCGCGCCCCCGGCCGGTGCACGACGCCCTGCGCGAGGGCGCCGCCGCAGCCCAGAATTGGTAACCGGATTACGCCTGGAGGAGCCCTCGATGATCACGCAGCGACGATCCACGAAGCGACCCGCACACAGGGCCATGGCTGCGTCGCGCGAGGCGCAGGATGACGCGGCCGCGAAGAACCGCCCGCTGGTCGAGGACATCCGGTTACTGGGCCGCATCCTCGGCGACGTCATCCGCGAACAGGAAGGCAAGGCGGCCTTCGAGCTCATCGAGCGCATCCGCCAGCTCTCGGTGGCGTTCCGCCTGAAGGCCGATGCCAGCGCCGGGCGTGTGCTCGACCGCCTGCTGAAGAACCTCTCGGCCGAGCAGACCGTCACCGTCATCCGCGCCTTCAGCTACTTCAGCCACCTGGCCAACATCGCCGAGGACCGCCACCACCTGCGCCGGCGCGCCGTGCACGAGCGCGAGGGCCACCTGCAGGAAGGCTCGCTCGCGCTGGCCTTCGAGCGCCTGGCCCGTGCCGGCGTGCGCGCCACCGAGGTGGCCGAGATGCTGGCGCACGCCCACCTGTCGCCGGTGCTCACCGCCCACCCCACCGAGGTGCAGCGCAAGAGCATCCTCGACGCCGAGCGGGCCATCGCCCAGCTCGTCGCCGCGCGCGACGGCATGCACGCCACGCCCGACGCGCTGGCCGAGAACGAGGCGCTCATGCGCGCCCGCGTCACGCAGCTGTGGCAGACGCGCATGCTGCGCCAGACGCGCCTCACCGTGGCCGACGAGATCGAGAACGCGCTCTCCTACTACCCGGCCACGTTCCTGCGCGAGGTGCCGCGCCTGTACCGCGAGATCGAACGCCTGCTGCCGGGGCACGCCGTGGCGCCCTTTCTGCGCCTGGGCCACTGGATCGGCGGCGACCGCGACGGCAACCCCAACGTCACCGCGGCGACGCTGCAGCGTGCGCTGGCCCGCCAGGCCGAGGTGGCGTTGCGCTTCTACCTGACCGAGCTGCACGAGCTCGGCGCCGAGCTTTCGCTGTCGGGCACGCTGGTCGAGGTTTCACCGGCCCTCGCGGCGCTGGCGGCACGTTCGCCCGACGCCAGCGCGCACCGCGAGGACGAGCCGTACCGCCGCGCCCTCATCGGCATGTACGCCCGCCTGGCCGCGACGCTCGAGCGCCTCACTGGCACCGAGGCGCTGCGCCACGCCGTGGCGCCGCAGGACCCCTACGCCAGCGCCGGCGAGCTGCTGCGCGACCTGGAGATCATCGCCTCGTCGCTGGCCACGCACCACGCGGGCGCGCTGGTGGCGCCGCGGCTCGCGCCGCTGATGCGCGCGGTGCAGGTGTTCGGCTTCCACCTCGCCACGCTCGACCTGCGCCAGAGCTCGGACAAGCACGAGGCGGTCGTCGCCGAGCTGCTGCGCGCGGCGCGCCTGGAGCCCGACTACGCGGCGCTGCCCGAGCCGGCGCGGCGCGAGCGGCTGCTCGGCGTGCTCGCCGACGCGCGCGGCCTGCGCGTGCGCGGCGCCACCTACTCCGAGCTGACGCGCGGCGAGCTGGCCATCTACGAAGGCGCGCGCGAGGCCCTGGCGATGTACGGCCGCTCGGCGATCCGCCATCACATCGTCAGCCACACCGAGGAGGTGAGCGACCTGCTCGAGGTGCTGGTGCTGCAGAAGGAGTGCGGCCTGATGGACGGGCTGCTCGGCGTGCCGGCCGACGACGCGGCAACGCCCGGGTTGGTCCTCGACGCGCCGCCCTCCCCTGCCCGCGCCGCCCTGATCGTCGTGCCGCTGTTCGAGACCATCGGTGACCTGCGGCGCAGCGAGGCCATCATGCGCGAGTTCTACGCGCTGCCCGGCGTCACCGAGCTCGTCGTCGCCGGCGGCGCCGAGCAGGACGTGATGCTCGGCTACAGCGACAGCAACAAGGACGGCGGCTTCTTCACCAGCAACTGGGAGCTTTACCGCGCCGAGACGGCGCTCGTGCAGCTGTTTGCCGGCCTGCGCGAGCGGCACGGCATCACGCTGCGCCTGTTCCACGGCCGCGGCGGCACCGTGGGGCGCGGCGGCGGCCCGAGCTACCAGGCCATCCTGGCTCAGCCGCCGGGCACGGTGAACGGCCAGATCCGCCTCACCGAGCAGGGCGAGGTCATCGCGTCGAAGTACGCCAACGCCGAGATCGGCCGGCGCAACCTGGAGACGCTGGTCGCGGCGACCGTCGAGGCGACGCTGCTGCACCCCACCCGCGCCGCACCGCGCGCCTTCCTCGATGCGGCCGCCGAGATCAGCGCCGCCAGCATGGCCGCCTACCGGCGCATCGTCTACGAGACGCCCGGCTTCGTCGAGTACTTCTACGCCGCCACGCCGATCCGCGAGATCGCCGAGCTGAACATCGGCTCGCGCCCGGCCGTGCGGCCGAAGGCCGGCACCGAGGGCAAGGCCGCGTCACGCGCCATCGAGGACCTGCGCGCCATCCCGTGGAGCTTCTCGTGGGGCCAGGCACGCATGGCGCTGCCCGGGTGGCTCGGCTTCGGCAGCGCCATCGAAGCCTTCGTCGGCGGCAGGCTCGCCGCGCCCGACGCGGCGCGTCTGGAGCTGCTGCAGCGCATGCTGCGCCAGTGGCCGTTCTTCCGCACGCTGCTGTCCAACCTCGACATGGTGCTCGCCAAGAGCGACCTGCGCATCGCCGCGCGCTACGTCGAGCTGGTCGAGGACAAGGCGCTCGGCCGGCGCATCTTCGCGCTGCTGAAGGCCGAGTGGCAGCGGGCCGTGACGGCGCTCACGCTCGTCACCGGCGAAGAGACTCGGCTGCAGTCCAACCCGTCGCTGGCGCGCTCCATCGCGCACCGCTTCCCCTACCTCGACCCGCTGAACCACCTGCAGGTGGAGCTGCTGCGCCGCTACCGCCACCGCCGCGACGGCGCCGCCGCAGTGGAACGGCTGCAGCGCGGCATCCACCTGTCAATCAACGGCATCGCGGCAGGGCTGCGCAACACGGGTTGATACGCACTTGCGTTCGGTGAGACAGACCGTGCGCGAGGTCGTGGGGCGCCGAGGCCGCCGGGTGGTCGGCTCCGCGAATGTCCCTTTTCGGCGGCCCAGCTTCGCTGGTCCCCCGAATGCATCCTTGATTTCGCTGCGCCGACCACCCGGCGTCCTCGGCGTGGCACCGTGGTCTGTCTTCGGTACGGATGCCACAGCGGGTGGGTGCCGGATCGGGACGGCGGGGTGCCCTGCGCAGCGAAATCAAGGGGGCATCGAGGGGACCAGCGTAGCTGGGCCGCTCGAAGAGGACATTCGCGGAGCAGGGCACCCCGTCGGCCCGATCCCGCCACGGCCCTCGCCGTGCGATCGATTCGATCGATCGCGAAGTCGTATGAAGCGCCCCATCCGCCGGCGCAATTCAGCGTGCAAGGAAGGAAAGGATCCGCTCCACGCGCCGCCCGTACGGCGGCGCCAGCAGTGCCGTGCTCGCCCAGCGCGACTGGTGGAACACCGGCCGCAGCTTGGAGAAGGTCTCGAAGCCCTCGCGGCCGTGGTAGTGGCCCATGCCCGATTCGCCGACGCCGCCGAACGGCAGGTCGTGCTGGCCGACGTGGAACAGCGCATCGTTGATCGTGACGCCGCCCGACATCACGCGCGTGACGAGCCGGTCCAGCGCGGCGCGATCGTGGCTGAAGGGGTACAGCGCCAGCGGCCGCGGCCCGGCGTTGATGCGTTCGATCACCTCGTCCAGCCGATCGTAGGGCAGCACCGGCAGGATGGGGCCGAAGATCTCGCGCCGCATCAGCTCGCAATCGGCCGGCGCGTCGAGCACGAGGTGCGGCGCGATGCGCCGCGCCGCCGCGTCATGGGCCGGCCCGGGGATGAGCGGCAGCACGCGCGCGCCGCCGGCGCGCGCCTCGTCGAGCGCGGCGAGCAGGCGGTCGAACGAGCGCTGGTCGATGATCGACGTGTAGTCGGGGGTGTCCAGCCGCGGGTAGTGCCGCGGCACGCTGTCGGCGGCCAGCCGCGCGAACTCTTCGACCTTGGCGCGCGGCACGAAGACATGGTCCACCGTCGTGCAGATCTGGCCGGCATTGAGGCACTTCACGGCCAGGATGCGTTCGGCCGCCAGCGCCAGCGGGAAGTCTTCGCAGACGACGGCCGGCGCCTTGCCGCCGAGCTCGAGCGTGACCGGGCAGAGGTTGCTCGACGCAGCGGCCATCACGGCACGGCCCGTCGCCCCGGAGCCGGTGAACAGCAGGTGGTCGAACGGCAGCCTGGAGAACTCGACGCCGACGCCGCCCGTCTCGTCGAAGAAGGCGAGCCGCTCCGGCGGCAGGTAGCGCGGCATGCGCTCGACGAGCAGCTGCGCCAGGCGGCGCGAGTTCTCGCTCATCTTCACCATCGCCCGGTTGCCCGCGCCGAGGATGGCCGCCAGCGGCACGAAGCTCAGGTTGAGCGGGAAGTTCCACGGCACGATGACACCCACCACGCCCAGCGGCTGCGGAATGACGCGGTTGCTGGCCAGGCCGAAGCTGAGCCGGTCGATGGCGCGACGCTGCGGCTTCATCCAGCGGCGCAGATGTCGCTGCGTGTGCCGGATCGTGTCCAGCACCGGCACGATCTCGGTCATCAGCGTCTCGTGCCGCGAGCGGTGGCCGTAGTCGGCGCTGATCGCCGCGCAGAGGTCTTCCTGGTTCTCGCGCACGAAGCGCTCGAGCTGCGCGAGGTGCTCGCGGCGCTCGCCCAGGCCGGGCGACGGATCGCGCATGAAAGCCTGGCGCTGCGTGCGCAGGCACTCCTGCAACGCGCCGGCCGGGGCGCCGGGCGGCATGCCCGGCGTGCCCGGCGTGCCCGTCGTCCGTGGCGTGGCGGCGGGGCCGACGGGCGGTGGCGCGAGGTCGACGGCAACGGACATGGTGATCTCCTGGCTGCGTGCGGCGCCACGACCGGACGGACGGATGGACGGTGCGCCCGGAGCGATCTCGCCACCTCGCGCAGCGCCGGCGCGGCCTCTCGACGTGTCGATTGTGCTCCGCGCCACGACGCTCAGGCCGCGGCGGCCGCCGCTCAGCCCGGACTGCCGCCGCCGGCCAGCGCCGCCTTCACCGTCGCCACCTGCCGGCGAGACACGGCGACCCACTCGCCGTTCACGCTGCCCGGGGCCGCGACGAGCACGGCCCAGCCGTCGGCACCGGCTTCGTCGCCGAGGCCGGGGCGCAGCTCGAGCGCGCGGATCGCGCTGCGCGCGACGAGCGCGTTGCGGTGCACGCGCAGGAACGCCCCGCCGAGCCGTTCCTCGAGCTCGCCGAGGACCTCGTCGACGACGTAGCTGCCGGTCGCCGTGCGCACGACCACGGCCTTGTGGTCGGCGCGCAGGCTGAGGATCTCGTCGTGCGGCAGGCGCAGCACCCGCCCGCGCTCGTTGAGCACCAGCGTCGGCTGCGTCGC
Source organism: Rubrivivax sp. (assembly GCA_026125665.1). Lineage (GTDB taxonomy): Bacteria > Pseudomonadota > Gammaproteobacteria > Burkholderiales > Burkholderiaceae_C > Rubrivivax. The sequence goes on along the minus strand of JAHCKS010000006.1, from coordinate 15,839 downwards.
CGGGCCACCACCGGCCGAGCGCGTCCAGCGCGCCACGCGCTCGAGCGCCTGGCGCAGGCGGTCGCTTCGCACGGGTTTCGTGAGGTAGTCGAGCGCCTGCAGCTCGAACGCCTGCAGGGCATGCTCCGCGTGCGCGGTGACGAAGATCACCGCCGGGGGCCGCGACATCGTGCGCATCGCCGCGGCGAGGGCGATGCCGCTCGGCCCGGGCAGCCCGACATCGAGCAGCATCGCGTCGACGCCGCCCTCGCCCAGCCGGCGCAGCTCGGCCTGCGCCTCGGCCACCGTCGCCGCCTCGCCGACCACCTGCGCGCGCGGCGCCTCGATCGCCTCGATCACCTGGCGCAGGCGCAGGCGGGCCAGCGCCTCGTCGTCGACGATCAGCAGGCGCAGCGCGGAGCTGGGCGGGGCGGAACTCACTGCAGCGAGGGTCGGGCCGCGGGCGGGCGGGCGGCACAGCCCCGGTGGGGCTCGGGCGCGCGCGGCCGGTCAAGGCGACGGAAGTATGACGCGCGCGCGGAACGCCGGGCCTGCCGGCCGGCCTTCGGCAGCAGGCTCCTCGTCGCGCCACACGTCGCATTGCGCGGCCACGTCGTGCAGCAGGCGCAGCCGCTCGCGCAGGTTGTGCAGCGCCATGCCGTTGCCCGGGTTGCCCGCCTCTTCGCCGACGCTGTTGCTGACGATGACCTCCACCTGGCCCCGTTGGCGCGTGGCCTGCACCCGCACCCAGCCGCCCTCGGCGCGCGGCTCGATGCCGTGCCGCACCGCGTTCTCCACCAGAGGCTGCAGCATCAGCGGCGGCACGCGCGCCGCCACCGCCTTCGGGTCGATGCGCCACGACACCGCCAGCCGCGTGCCGAAGCGCACCTGCTCGATGGCCAGGTAGCGCCGCGCCAGCTCGATCTCCTCGGCCAGCGACACCGAGGCGCCGGCGTCGGCCAGCGCGACGCGGAAGAGCTCGGCCAGGTCTTCCAGCACCGCCTCGGCCTTGCCGGGGTCGACCCGCACCAGCGCGACGGCCGTGTTCAGCGCGTTGAAGAGGAAGTGCGGCCGGATGCGCGACTGCAGTTCGGCGAGCCGCGCGTGCGCATGGGCCGGCTGCCACAGCCGCGCGCGCACGTCCAGCCACGACCACAGCACGCCGGCGAAACCGGCGCCGGCCAGCGCCACCGCGGCCACGCGCAGCGGCTCGGGTTCGGCGACGAGCCCCGCCCACGCCAGCGGCCACCAGCCGGCCAGCGCCGAAGCCGCCCCGAGCGCGACCACGGCCAGCGCACGCGCCGCCGGCGGCACGCGCCTGAGCGGCCGCGCGAGCGCGCAGACCACGACGAGCCACAGCGTCGTGCCGGCCACGCCACCGAAAGCGAGCGCCGCCGCGCGCTGGCCCCAGTGAGCGACGGACTCGGCACCGGCGAGCGCGACGAGCGCCAGCACCCCCTGCACACCGAGCACGGCGCGCAGCGCCAGCGCCGGGTGGCAGACGTCGAAGGCGGCCGCCGCCTGCTCGCGCAGGCGCGCCTGCTCCTCCTGCAGCGGGTCGAAGTGCGAGGCGGCGAAACGCGGGCCGCCCATCTCGCCCCACTGCGTGGTGTCGGGCCACAGGCTCGCCGGCCGGCTCAGCGTCGAGGCGAAGTCGCCGTCGCCCTGGCGTGGCGCGTCCGCGCCGCCGGGCGATGTGTCTCGGGTGGTGGCGGTCGGTGGCATCGGCTGCGGGGCGGTCGGCAAACGTCGAGGCGGCGAGCGCCACGCCGGGATAATAAGAAACACCGCCGTCACGGCCACGCCCCGATGTCTGCTCCGAACCCGCTCGCCAACAAGCAACAGGCCTGGTCGGCCCTCTTCACCGAGCCGATGAGCGAACTGGTGCAGCGCTACACCGCCAGCGTCGGCTTCGACAAGCGGCTGGCGGCCGCCGACATCGAAGGCAGCCTCGCCCATGCGCGCATGCTGGCGGCGCAGAAGATCATCGACGAGCGCGACCTCGCCGACATCGAGCGCGGCCTGGCACAAGTCCGCGCCGAGATCGACGCCGGCACCTTCAGCTGGAAGCTCGAGCTCGAGGACGTGCACCTCAACGTCGAGGCGCGCCTGACCGAGCTCGTCGGCAACGCCGGCAAGCGGCTGCACACCGGCCGCAGCCGCAACGACCAGGTGGCCACCGACATCCGCCTGTGGCTGCGCGGCGAGATCGACCGCCTCGCGGCGCTGCTCGTGCAGATGCAACGTGCGCTGGTCGAGCTGGCGGCCGGCCACACCGAGACCGTGATGCCCGGCTTCACGCACCTGCAGGTGGCGCAGCCGGTGAGCTTCGCGCACCACCTGCTCGCTTACGTGGAGATGTTCGCGCGCGACGCCGAGCGGCTGGCGGATGTGCGCCGGCGCGTCAACCGGCTGCCGCTCGGGGCGGCGGCGCTGGCCGGCACGAGCTACCCGCTGGACCGCGAGCACACGGCGCGCCTGCTCGGCTTCGACGGCGTGTGCGAGAACAGCCTCGACGCGGTGAGCGACCGCGACTTCGCGATCGAGTTCAGCGCGTTCGCTTCGATCGCCATGGTGCACGTGTCCCGGCTGGCCGAGGAGATCGTGCTGTGGATGAGCCAGAACTTCGGCTTCATCGACCTCGCCGACCGCTACTGCACCGGCAGCTCCATCATGCCGCAGAAGCGCAACCCCGACGTCGCCGAGCTGGCGCGCGGCAAAAGCGGGCGCGTCATCGGCCACCTGATGGGCCTGTTGACGCTGATGAAGGGCCAGCCCCTCACCTACAACAAGGACAACCAGGAGGACAAGGAGCCGCTCTTCGATACGGTGGACACGCTGGCCGACACGCTGCGCATCATGGCCGAGATGGTCGGCGGCATCGTCGTCAAGCCCGAGGCGATGGAGCACGCGGCGCGGCGCGGCTATGCCACCGCCACGGACCTCGCCGACTACCTGGCGAAGAAGGGCGTGCCGTTCCGCGACGCGCACGAGGCGGTGGCACACGCGGTGAAGGTGGCGATGCAGCGTGGCGTCGACCTGGCCGAGCTGCCGATGGCGGAGCTGCAGGCCCTGCACCGCGACATCGGCGACGACGTGCTGGAGGCGCTGACGCCACGCGGCTCGCTGCGCTCGCGCGCGGTGCGCGGCGGCACGGCGCCGGCGCAGGTGCAGGCGCAGCTCGAGCGGCATCGCCAGCGCCTGGCCTGACGCAACGCCCGCCGCGGCGCGGCGCGCGCACAGCGGCAAGAAGCTTCGCAGCGGCAAATTGCCGGCCGGGGCCCCGCGCGCGCGGCGGCCGCGCGCCGACGGGGTCAATGCCCGGGCGACATGGTCGATAGGGCATGGAACGGCCGAGGCCTTCGGCCGCGCAGGAGTGCGCCATGTTTCCGCTGTGCCGCCGCGGCTTCACGTCCGTGGAGCTGGCTGCTGCCGTCCTGGCCGTCGGGGCGCTTGCCGCGTGGGCGCTGCCGCACGTGGGCGAGAGGTTCGGCAGCGATCGAGAACGCGAGCAGTGTGTCGCGCGGCTGCAGGCCGCGCGCGGCGCGGTGCAATCGGCCGCGGCGCTGCTGCACGGCGTGGCACGTTCGCGCCTGGACCAGCCGCAGCCGGCCTGCGAAGCCGGCGGCTACGGCGACAACCCGCCGCGCGTCGACGCGGCCGGCAACGGCAACCTGTGCACGGCCAACGGGCGAGTGCAGGTGGCGATGCTCTACCCCGCGCCGACGTTGGCCGGCATCGTCGCCGGCGCCGGGCTCGTGGCCGTGCCGGGCACGCCCACCGCCGCGCAGCTGGCGCGCGAAGGCTTCGAGGTGCGCGGCACACCGGGCGGCCTGCGGCTGCAGGTGAACGGCGCCATCGACCCGGCGCGCTGCGCCTTCGAGTACACAGCGCCCCGCCGCGGCGGCGAAGCCCCGGTCATCTCGGCGGTCTCGACCGGCGGCTGCTGAAGGGCGCGCACAACGCCCCCCGGCGGCGCGCCGGCCGGCGGCCGACGGCCGGTCAGCCCGGGTTGGGCGCGGCCGTGCCGGCTTCGTCGCCGAACCAGCCGAGCAGGATCAGCGCCGCGGCGCCGCCCACGGGGAACAGCACCACCGCCAGCGTCACCCAGCCGGCCACCGAGCGCTGCATGCGCCGCGCGCTGATGGCCAGGAACACCCAGTGCAGCAGCAGCGCCGTGGCGAGCGCGAGCGAGTTGGCGACGACGTGCGCCGCGCCGGTGAGGAAGCGCTCGAAGAACGGCGGCAGGAACAGCAGCAGCGCCCCCACGGCGACGAGCAGCGCCAGCGTCGAGGCGGTCAGCGCGCGCTGCGCGGGACTCTCGTGGGGCATGGCGCGCAGTGTAGGCCCTGCCCGCCCCGCGCGGCGGCCGGGCCGCAGCGCGCCGGGCCCGCTTCAGGGCCTGAACCGCACCTCCAGCGCGTCCAGCCGAGTGCCGTCGCCGATCGTCACGACCGCGCGCACCTCCACCCGGCGGCCGGGAACCAGGTCGAGCAGCGTGCCGTTGTCCAGCCGCAGCCCCGGCCGCGTCAGCCCGACGGTGATGCCGCGCAGCACCAGGCTCGTGCGGTCCGCGGCGACCGACTCGATCGGCCCACGCAGCTCGAAGCCGCGCTCGCGCTCGGCCTGGTCGCTGCGCACCTGTACCGTCGTCGCGACGATCACGCCGGCGCGCAGCCGCCCGGTGACCTCGACCCGCGCCCCGAGCACGAGCGCGCCTGCGCTGACCACCGCCGCGCTTGCGTCCACCTCGCGGCCGTCGATGCGGAAGCTGGCCGCCGAGGCCAGTTGGGTGACATGGCCCTTGAACGAAACCCGTTCGATGTCGGGCAGCTCGCGCTGCGCCTGACCGAAGCGCTGGATGGTCCAGCGGTTGGCGCCGGCCGGCGTGGTGGCCAGCCACAGGCGCACGAAGCGGCCGGGGGCGAAGTCCGTCGGTGGTGCAACACCGTCCCCGTAGGTGAACAACGCCGTGCCGACGCGCAACGTGCGCAGCGCCTCGTCGAGCTCGACGACGACGCCGCGCACGCGGTAGGCCAGCGCGCCGTCGCGCCGCTCGACGCGCGTGGCGCGAAAGCGATCGAGCGCGGCGTCGTACAGGCCGTACACCTCCACCACCTGCCCCGGTGCGATGGCGGGAAGCCCGGCGGCCAGCGGCGCGTCGAACACCGTCGTCTCGTCCACCGCCACGCGCTGGCCGAGCACGACGAAGCCGTCGACCCCGACGCTCTCCACCGGCCCGGTGACGGCGCTGTCGAAGCGCACGCGCGCGGCGCGCGCGCTGCCGGCGACGATGGCGTCGCTCTCCACCTCGACCGTCATGCCCAGGCGCAGGTCGGCACGACCCCGGGCCGCGCCCTCGCCGTCCTCCACCCGGGCGTCGCTGTCGTCGAACACGATGTCGTTGACGATGACCGAGCCGAAGCCGGTGATCGGGCCCGCGGCGTAGCCGGTGCCGCCTTCGCCGACGCCGCCGCCGCAGCCGGCGAGCGAAGCGACCGCCGCGGCACTTGCCGCGACGAGCACGAGCAGCGCGGCGCGCAGGCGCGCGCCGGCCGACTGGGGGAGCTGGAGGGGAAGCTTCTGGTTCATGTCGAATCCTGGGTGTCCTTCTTGCGCCTGGCGGCCGGCGGGCGCCGGCGCGGCGCGGCGCGGCGCGGCGGCACGGGCGCCGGCGCCGATTGCGGGTTGCCGGCTGCATGCGCGGCACCCGGCACCTCGTGGTAGGCGTAGAGGCCGAGCCGCACGCGCGCCCTCGGCGCCTCGGCGAGCGCAGACGCATCCGCACCGGCGATCTGGGCTTCGAGGGCGGGCACGAGCGCCTCTCGCAGCCGCGCCCACTGCTCGCGCAGCAGCGGCCGCAGCGCATCCATCGATTGCGGCGGCAGGCCCTCGGCGAACAGCGCCTGCTCCAGATGCGGCGGGCGGTCGATGGCGAGCACGTTGTCGACCGCAGCACGCAAGTGATCGCCCACGTTGGCACCGAGGAAGCCGAGCATGCGCACGCGGTCGCCGCTCGGCACGAACGCGTCGCCCTGCAGCGACACGGTGTCGCTCGCCTCGTCCAGCCGGGCCAGGCCGAGCCGGCACAACTCGTCGAGCAGGCTGCGTGCGTGCACGTCGCGCGTGATGGCCTGCGCCAGCGCCTCGAAGCTGGGGGCCGGGCCCAGGCGCGGCAGCACGCGCGGCCGGCCCAGCGCGTCGCGCCAGTCGGCGTGCGTGCGCCAGTGCACGTAGAGCTCGCTGGCGAGCGAGCGTGCGGCGGGTCGGCCGGCGCCGCGCGGCGCGCGACCCGCCTCGGGCGCCGTCAGGCGCGTCACCTCGCGCCGGTTGATGCCGGTGGTGGTGGCGATGCGGCTGACCTTGCGGTGCGGCGCCAGGCCCGGGTGCGCCGCGGAGGCGGCCTCGACGAAGGCGCGTTTCAGCAGCTCCTGTGCCGCAGCGTACGGCAGGCCGCGCGCCACGGCCAGCCGGGCCACCGGCGCCAGCAGCTGGGCCAGGGCCTCGTGCAGGGCCCGCTGCTCGGGGCTGCCATCGCTGGCGGCCCCGGTGTCGTGGTCGGTGTCGGGCGCGGGGTCGGTCATGCGCGGGGTCGGACCACCGCACCGCGGGGTTGTGGACGCTGGCGCGGCGAGTCCCGCACGTTACTTGAACTCCGTCATCGAAACTCGACGACGCGGGCCTCGATTCGGGTGCCGTCCGCGGCGATCACGCCCTTGACCTCGACCAGGCGGCCATCGGCCAGACTCGCCTCGGTGCCGTTGCGCCAGACGACGCTGGCGCCGCCGTACCAGACAGTGAGCCCGCGCAGCGCGAAGGTCTTGGCCGTGGTGTCGAGGTTGCCCATCTCGCCGCGCAGCTCGAGCAGGCGGCGGCCGCGGTCGCGACGGTCCTGCATCTCCACCTTCGTCGCCACCAGCACGCCGTTGACGATGGCACCGTCGACCTCGACGCGGGCACCGAGCACGATGCCGTCGGTGCCGTCGGGGAAGGCGGCGTTGCTCGCGTCGACGACGAGGCCGTTGATCTCGAACGACTGCGCCGACGTGTAGGCGGTGATGACGCCTTCGAGGTGCACTTCGGGGCGGGGCGTCCAGACGCGCGCGCTGTGGCGCAGGCGGATGGCGAGCCAGGCTCCGTTCACCGGCGTCGTCTGCAGCAGCACGCGCACGAACTGGCCGTTGGCCAGCGTGCTCGGCACGTCGGCGTTGGGCACGCCGGCGTAGTTGATCAGCTCGCCGCCGATCCTGAACGTGCGCGCCGTCGTGTCGAGGTCGGAGACGAGGCCGCGCAGCCGGTACTCGGTGGCGCCGGCCTTCGGCGCGATGCGCGTGGCGACGAAGCGGTTGTTGGCCGGGTCGAACAGGCCGCACGTCTCGTAGACCTCACCTGCCGTGATGCCCGCCAGCCCGCCGGTGATGGCGGCGTCGAACACGGTGCTGGTCGTCACGAGCACCGTCTGGCCGAGCAGGGTCAGCGTCGTCGCAGCAAGGTCCACCGACCCCACCGGCCCGACGAGCGCGCCACCGAGCGTGATGCGCAGCGCCACCGCGCGCATCTCGGCGCGGTCGATGCGGCCGGCGTCGATGTCGATGACAGCCCCGAGCCGGAGGTCGCCGCGCGTGGCGCGGTTGCCGTCCTCGTCGACGATGAGCGCCAGCGTGTCGTCGAAGCGCACGCCGCCGACGATGACCGAGCCGAAGCCCGAGATCGGGCCGCTGGTGAAGCTGGTGGCGGCGGCGGCGCCGTCGTCGGCGCTGTCGCTGCCACCCCCGCCGCAGGCGGCCAGCAGCGGCATCGCTCCGAACGAGGCGGCGCCCAGCAACAGCTGCCGGCGCGTGGGCCGCTGCGGGCTGCGAGTGACGGAAGATGGAACAGGTCGGGACATGGCGGCTCCTCTGGGTCTGCTTCCCTGCGGCGACCTCCCTGGCCACCGCTCGAGCCGCAGTCTAAATGTGCAGTACGCACATTTGTATGTCGTTTTGTTTCTCCCCCCACGAGAGCTCCGGTCGCAAGAGGAGCGCTTGCCGCCGCCATCGGGCGTCGCGGGCGGCTAATCTCCGCCGCCCCGACCGCCGCCCCGCACCCCGATGCACCGTCGCTGGATCGCCCACCTCGACATGGACGCCTTCTATGCGTCCGTCGAGCTGCTGCGCTATCCGGAGCTGGCCGGCGAGGCAGTGGTCATCGGCGGCGGCCGGCGCCACCAGCCGCAGGTGCAGGCGGACGGCACGCGCCGCTTCGCCACGCTGGCCGGCTATGCCGGCCGGGGCGTCGTCACCACCGCCACCTACGCCGCGCGCGACTTCGGCGTGCGCTCCGGCATGGGCTTGATGAAGGCGGCGGCGCTCGCGCCGAAGGCCATCCTCCTGCCCACGGACTTCGAGCAGTACCGCCGCTACTCGCGCGCCTTCAAGGCCGCGGTGGCCGAGGTGGCGCCGGTGATCGAGGACCGCGGCATCGACGAGATCTACATCGACCTCACCGACGTGCCCGGCGCACAGGACGCGGTGGGCCACGACCCGACGGGCGGCGTGCGCGCCGTGGCGCAGGAGATCCGCAACAACGTCAGGCGCGCCACCGGGCTCACGTGCAGCATGGGCGTGACGCCGAACAAGCTGCTGGCGAAGATCGCCAGCGAGCTCGACAAGCCCGACGGCCTGACGGTGCTCACCGAGGCCGACGTCGCCACGCGCATCTGGCCGCTGCCGGTGCGGCGCATCAACGGCATCGGGCCGAAGGCCGGGGCGCGGCTGCTGGCGCTCGGCATCCACACCGTCGGCGAGCTCGCGGCGTGCGAGCGCGCCTTCCTCGTCGAGCACTTCGGGCGCGCCGGCGGGCGCTGGCTGCACGAGGCGGCGCACGGCCGCGACGACCGGCCGGTGGAGACGCGCGGCGAGCCGGTGAGCATGAGCCGCGAGACCACCTTCGAGCGCGACCTGCACGCCGTGCGCGACCGCGACGAGCTCTCGCGCATCTTCACCGAGCTCGCGGCGCAGGTGGCCACCGACCTGCAGCGCCGCGGCTACGCCGGCCGCACCATCGGCATCAAGCTGCGCTTCGAGGACTTCAAGACCGTGACGCGCGACCTGACGCTGCCGCAGGCCGTGAGCGACGCCGCAGCCATCCGCCACGCCGCCGGCCTGTGCCTGAAGCGCGTCGACCTGAGCCGGCGGCTGCGCCTGCTGGGCGTGCGCGCGGGGTCGCTGGTGCGGCTGTGAGGTTCCCCGTGCACGCGGCGATGAGGGACGCGGCGCTCGCGATGACGATGGTGGAACCTGGCTTCGACTCTGAAGCCGGTGCGCTGCGCGACCCACCTGCCGCCGATGCCGCCGCCGTCACCGGTTGCGGCAGCGTGCGCTGCAGCTGAGCGGCACCACGCGCCGCCGCCGGCCGCATTAACCCTGTCGGCGCCCCGCGGGCCGGTGTGTAGCCTCGCGGCGTGAGCCAGGGGGCCGGACTGCGCTTTCCATCGATCGAGGGCCTGCGGGCCTTCGAGGCCGCGGCGCGGCTGGGCACCTTCGAGCGCGCGGCCGAGGAGCTCTGCATCACCGCCAGCGCCGTCGGCAAGCGCGTGGGCACGCTCGAGGAACTGCTGGGCGGCGCGCTCTTCGTGCGCAGCGGCAAGGCGCTGGGGCTGACCGCGGCCGGCCGCGACTACCTGCAGCAGGTGGGCCCGGCACTGGCATTGCTGGCGGCGATGCCGCAGCACCGTCGCACGGCGCAGCGTCGCGAGCGGCTGCGCATCTCGACGCCGCCGACCTTCGCGCGCCAGGTCCTCGTGCCGGCGCTGGAGTCCTTCACCGCGGCGCACCCGCAGATCGAACTCGAGATCGTGCTGTCGATCCCCTTCCTCGACCTCGACGCAGGCGACGCCGACGTCACCATCCGCTTCGGCGAGGCGGCCGCCGGCGAACGCCCGTTGATGCGCGATCGCGTCGTGCCGATGGCGGCGCCGGCGCTGCTGGCCCGCCTGCCGCCGCTGCGGGAGCCGGCAGACCTCGCCCGGGCGACGCTGCTGCGCACGCCACTCGAGCCGTGGGCGCCGTGGCTGCGGGCGGCGGGGCTCGACTGGCCCGAGCCGGACGGCGGGCCGAAGTTCGTCGACCTGGGCCTGACGCTCGAAGCGGCCGTGGCCGGCCAGGGCGTGGTGCTCGGCCGCCCCACGCTGGCGCGGCACTGGCTGGCCGCCGGCAGCCTGCGGACGCTGTTCGACCTGCAGGTCGAGCCGGCGCGCCAGTACCGCCTGGTGAGCGGTACGGCGGCGCTCGACGAGACGGCGCCGCCGCGGCGCTTCGCCGACTGGCTGCTCGCGCTGTGCGCCGACGTGGAGGCGAAGGCGTCCGCGGTTTCCGCGGCAAACGCAGCCGCCGGGGCGGACCCAGCGGCCAACCTTCCTTCCGGCCGCAGCTGAAGTTCTTTCCGGCGTGCCTCACGCGCCGGCCGCTAGCATGCCGGCGAGAGGAGACACACCCGTGCCCGTGATCACGAACATCGAGGACCTGCGCGTCCTGGCGAAGAAGCGCGTGCCGCGCATGTTCTACGACTACGCCGACAGCGGCAGCTGGACCGAAGGCACCTACCGCGCCAACGAGAGCGACTTCCAGCGGATCCTGCTGCGCCAGCGCGTGGCGGTGAACATGGAGAACCGCAGCACGGCGACGAAGATGGTCGGCACGGACGTGAAGATGCCGGTGGCCATCGCGCCGGTGGGGCTGACGGGCATGCAGCACGCCGACGGCGAGATCCTCGCGGCGCGGGCGGCGCAGAAGTTCGGCATCCCGTTCACGCTGTCGACGATGAGCATCTGCTCGATCGAGGACATCGCCGAGCACACCAGCGCGCCGTTCTGGTTCCAGCTCTACATGATGCGCGACCGCGACGCGATGTCTCGCATGATCGATCGCGCGAAGGCGGCGCGCTGCAGCGCGCTGGTGCTGACGCTGGATCTGCAGGTCATCGGCCAGCGCCACAAGGACCTGAAGAACGGCCTGCGCGCCTCGCCGTGGCCGACGCCGCGCAACATGCTGGACATCGCCACCAAGCCGCGCTGGGTGCTGGGCATGATGGGCACGCGCCGGCACACCTTCCGCAACCTCGTCGGGCACGTGAAGGAGGTGACCGACATGCGCTCGCTGGCGTCGTGGACGAACGAGCAGTTCGACCCGCGCCTGTCGTGGGCCGACGTCGACTGGGTGAAGGAGCGCTGGGGCGGCAAGCTGATCCTCAAGGGCATCATGGAGGTCGAGGACGCCGAGCTCGCCGCGAAACACGGCGCCGACGCCATCGTCGTCAGCAACCACGGCGGCCGCCAGCTCGACGGTGCGCCGTCGAGCATCGCCGCGCTGCCGGCCATCGTCGCCGCGGTCGGCTCGAAGCTCGAGGTCTGGATGGACGGCGGCATCCGCAGCGGCCAGGACGTGCTGAAGGCCTGGGCGCTGGGCGCACGCGGCACGATGATCGGCCGCGCGATGGTCTACGGCCTGGGCGCGATGGGCGAGGCCGGCGTCACGCGGGCGCTCGAGATCATCCACAAGGAGCTCGACATCACGATGGCCTTCTGCGGGCACACGCGGCTCGTCGACGTCGACCGCGGCATCCTGCTGCCGGGCACGGCGCCCGGGGACGACACGCGCTGAGCCGGGCCGGCCCGCACGGCAGTCCGCGCTCAGGCGAGCGTCGGCGTCGCGCTCGTGGCCGTGCCGCGCATGCCGAGCTTGAAGGCGATCATCGCCCGCAGCTTGCCCGGCAGCACGGGCTTGATCAGCAGGTGGTAGTCGTGCGTCAGCGCCTCGTCCTCGTGGCCGACGAGGCTGGAGCCGGTGACGAGGATGGCCGGGATCGAGCTGCCGGCTGCGCCGGCGGTTCCCGGGGAAGCGGCGAAGCGCGATCGCAGCGCCAGCATGGCTTCGATGCCGGTGCGGCCGTGCGGCAGCCGGTAGTCCACCAGCATCAGGTCCGGCGCCTCGGCCGCCGGCGAGCGCAGCCACAGCTCGAGCGCCTCGACGCCCTCGAACGCAACGACCCGCGCGCCCCACGCCTGCAGCAGCACGACCAAGCCCTCGCGCACCGCCGCCTCGTCCTCGACGACGACGAACAGGCGCCCCTGCAGCGTCAGGCCGAGCGGCTTCTGCGCCGAGGGGCCGCGCACGCCGGTGTCGATGCTGCGCGGGGCGCGGCCCACCGGCACGTCCAGGCTGAAGACCGTGCCGTGGCCGACGCGCGAACGCACACGCAGCGGTGCCTCCATCAGCCCGGCGAGCCGCTTGACGATGGCCAGCCCGAGCCCGAGCCCCTTGCGGTGGTGCGCCTCGAGCGGCTGGTTGCTCTGCACCTGGTAGAACTCGTCGAAGATGCGCGGCAGCGCGGCCTCGGAGATGCCGATGCCGCTGTCCCACACCTGCAGCAGCAGGCGGGAGCCGGCGTCGCCGGGGCCGTGGCGCCGCAGGCGCGCGCTGACCAGCACGCCGCCGTCGTTGGTGTAGCGGATGGCGTTGCTGACGAGGTTGCGCAGCACGCGTTCCAGCAGCACCGGGTCGGCCTGCGCCACGTGCTGCTCGCCGCGGAAGCTGAGCATCAGCCCCTTCTCGAAGGCGATCGGCTCGAAGTGCAGGCGCAACCGCGCGAAGAGCTCGCGCAGCCGCACCGGCTGCGCGTTCACCTCGACGCCGCCGGTGTCGATGCGCGTGATGTCCAGCAGCTCGCCGAACAGGCCCTCGAGCGCGTCGACCGACTCGTTGATGCTGTGCACGAGCGAGGCCACCTCGGGGTCGCGGCTCTTCTGGCGCAGCGCCTCGGCGAACAGGCCCATCGCGTGCAGCGGCTGGCGCAGGTCGTGGCTGGCGGCGGCGAAGAACTGCGTCTTCGCCTGGCTCGCCGCCTCGGCGGCGCGGCGCGCCTCCTCGGCCGCCTGGCGCGCTTCCTCGGTCGTCGTCATCTCGTGGCGCAGGCGCCCGGCCAGCTCCTCGGTGCGCGCCTTCAGCGAGATCGCCAGCGCCAGCGCGCTGCCGTAGGTGCGCACCATCAGCACCGTCGAGCAGAACAGGATCGTCGCGATGACCGCCAGCTGCACGTGCCCGGGCTGCGTCGTGTCGCTGGCGATGCGCACGATGGCCGGCGCGAAGACGAGCGTGATGAAGCCGAGGAAGATCTTCGGCTGCGTGGCCAGCAGCTGCACCGAGCTGACGCAGTAGCTGTAGACGACGAGGATCAGCGCCAGGCGCTGGTACGGCGTGCCCAGGCCCCAGAACATCCAGCCGGCCACGCCCCACAGGCTGCCCTGCAGCAGCACGAGCACGCGCCAGCTGCGCCGCCAGCGCAGCAGCGTCTCGTCGTCGGCGCGTGGGTTGCGGCGAAAGCGCAGGTAGTGCACGAGCCGCGCGCACCACAGCACGGCCAGCGCGCCGAGCCAGCCGAGCATCTGCGCCGAAGGCGCCAGCTTCCAGAAGAGCCAGGTGATGACACCGGCCCCGAGCACGTAGCCGATGAGCGTGGCCGGCGTCTGCACGAACAGCGCGCGCAGGTGGTCGACGTCGCCGCGCGGCGCGGCGGCGGGCGGGGCGGCGGCGGCCTTCGCCGACGGGTCGGGCACCGGGCCGATGGACATGACGGTGTCGTGAGCCATCGGCAACTCCTTCGGCGCGGAGACTGACAGGTCTTGCGCAGGCTCGGGCCAGGCCTCAGGCGCCCGCGCCCGGGCCGGTGCTCGGGCGGCGCGGGAAGAAGCCGCCCTGCCCCTGCGTCATCTGGCTCACCGCCAGCACCGCCTGCGTGCGGGAGCTGACGTTGAGCGCGCGCAGCACCGCCGCGACATGGTCCTTCACCGTCTCCACCGAGAGGTTCAGCTGGCGCGCGATGAGCTTGTTCGGCAGCCCCTGAAGCAGCAGGCCCAGCACCTCGGCTTGGCGCGGCGTGAGGCCGAGGTCCTGCATCGAGGGCACCTTCTGGTGCGGCTCGGCGCGCGCCGCGGCGCCGAGCGGCGCGCCGCCGACGGCCGCCGCCTGCGCCGCCGCCTCGGCCTCGAGCTGCATGTCGCGCCGCACGCGCGCGAAGTCCAGGCCCAGCATCGACGGCGGCACGTACATCGAGCCCGTCATCACCATGCGCAGTGCCTCGTGCAGCTCGGCGTGCGAGGTGCTCTTCGGCACGAAGCCCATCGCGCCCAGGTCGATGGCGCGGATGACGTCGCTCGCCCGCTCCGAGGCCGAGACGACGACCACCGGCACCGCCGGATAGCTGCTGCGCAGCTCGGCCAGCAGGTCGAAGCCGTCGGCGTCGCCCAGAGCCAGGTCGAGCAGCACGAGGTCGCGATCGGGGTCGTCGGCCAGGGCCCGGCGCGCCGCGGCGGCGCTGGCCACGCCGGCCACCTGGATGTCGCTGCCGATGTTGCCGATCACCGCCTGCAGGGCAGTCAGCACCAGGGGGTGGTCGTCGACGAGCAATACCTTCATGCACGGGGCTCCCGGCGCCCTTGCCGGCGCTGCCGGCGCATTGTCGTCCCGCGCCGAGCGGGCACCGGCGTCCCTCGTTTGGGGGCGCGGCCGGCCCGCCGGTGGAAAGCCGCACCGGCGGGCCGGCAGTGGCCAATCACGCACTCGCCCTGGGTTACCCTCGGCTTCGCACAGGCAGGCACGTGCTCGGTTCGCGCCGACGTCACGCGGCCTGCCCGAGCCGCACCTTCCCCGCACGAGATGTTCCTCAGCAAGAGCAAGGCGACGCGCGCCGCGCCACCGCGGCGGGATGCGCTGCGCGCTGCCCCGGAGCGCGGCCGGTGATCGTCCTCATCTGCCACCACTGCCAGCGCCCGAGCACGATCGACGCGCGTTTCTGCAGCGCCTGCGGCACCGAGCTGCGCAGGCTGGAGTGCCCCACCTGCCGTGCCGCCAACGATCCCGAGTCGAGGCATTGCCATGCCTGCGGCACGGCGTTGCCGGCCGCGGCCGAGGCATCGGGCGCAGATGGGGGCACGGCCGCCCGCCCGGCGGTGCCGGGCGCGACCGCCGGCGCGTCGCCGGTAAACACCGAGCCGGCGCTCCCAGCGGCGCGGGCGGGGCAGCCGCCCCGGTCCGACGATGCCGCAATCTCCCGCAAGCGCCGGGCGGTGAAGGCGCCGGCGCGCAAGGCGGGCCGGCCGGGCACCCGCGGCCCGAAGCCGCCCCCGCAGCCCCTCGAGGATGCCCTGGCCCTCGACCTGGAGCTTCGGGCGCTGCCTCGGCCGGCGACGGACGAGCCCGACGGCGAAGGGGCGCAGAGGATCGACTTCGAAGCCATCGAGTCGGATCCACCACCTCCAGGACCGGCATCTGATGCGGCCACGGAGGCGGCGGCGATGCAGGCCGAGGCAACGGGCCGGCCTGCGGACACGGCACCGCAGCCGTGCGCCCCCGTGCCGGAACCGGCGCCGCCGGGCGCGACGCCGCCGGACGGGACACCCGCCACGCCGCCGGCCGAAGTCCTGGCACCGCACGCCGACACGCGGATCATCGCGCCGGCCAGCGCCAGGCCGGAGGCGGACCCGGCGGAGCCGGTTGAACCTCCCGAACCGGCCGACTCCGTCGAGACGGTCCGCGCGGCCGCGGCAGCTGCCGTGGATCTCGAACTCGACCTGGTCGAGGCGGCCACCGATCGGCAAGCGGCCTCGGCCACCCCGGCCTCTGCGCCGGCGCCGCCCGCCGTCCCGTCGCGGCCCTCGGTCATGCCGCTGCAGGCACTCGCCGAGCGCGGCGACCTGCGCCTGCTGCCTGCGGCGAGCGCGCCGGCCGGCCCTGCCGCGCCGGAACCGGCACCGTCCGTGCATGCCGAAGCGGTTCGGCTGGCGGCAAACCTGGCGGCGGCGAACCGATGGCAGCTGCCGGACGACG